>DASXTW010000114.1:0-80123 GCA_036505215.1 Actinomycetota bacterium
CCTCCCACGTCGATCGAGCGCGCACGGTTGGTGGAAGGATCGATCCGCCACACGAGCTGGTCGCGGTCGTCGGTCACCCACACCGCGCCATCGAAGGCCATCAGCCGCCCGGGCCCCGAACCAACCTGGATCGTGGCGACGCCCCGGTTCACGGCCAGGTCGATCCGGGACACGGTGCTCTCACCGTGGTTGGCCACCCACACGGCTCCATAAGCCACGGCGAGCCCAACCGGCCGGTCGCCCACAGCGACGGCAGCTGTCACGCGATGCTGCGCGGCCATGACCAGTCCGGCGGATGGTCCCGTCGACCCGTTCCAATTTCCGTGAGTCTCCACATCCACGACCCGGCCCTCGGTATCGGTCCTCTTCGCACTGCTGCCCGCTCCGGCCGCCATCGTCCATGCCGCCCAGGGCGAGTCGCGAGCGCCACGGCAATCCTGCGGCGGCAGGTGGCGCATCGTGGAGAGCCCTAGCCCCGGCGAGCTCTTCAATTCGCTCTCTCGAGTGACGGCCCTGTCCAGCACCGATGCATGGGCCGTTGGGATGCAGATCTCGGCTCCGGGCGATCTGTTCACGATCAACACTCTGGCCGAGCACTGGGACGGCAGTGCCTGGTCTGAGGTCCCCACCCCGACATCGTTCGAGGGGTGGCTCTCCGGGATCCACGCGCTCGCCGCGAACGACATCTGGGCCGTCGGCTCCGTATTCGAAGACCCCATCGAGTCTTCACCCATCGTGGAGCATTGGGACGGCGCGGCATGGAACGTGGTACCCAGCCCGGACATCGAGCTCGCCAACCTGTTCGACGTCGCCGGGACTTCCTCCAGCGACCTGTGGGCAGTGGGGACGTACCGTGGCCGCTTTCCGGCCATGTTGATCGAGCACTACGACGGGACCAGATGGTCGCGGGTCTCGGTTCCCCCGATCTCGTCGGACTTCATCGCCCTCTCCGCGGTGACGGCGGTCTCGCCCACGAACGTGTGGTCAGTCGGCTACTACCTGGGCAGCGACGGGCGGAACAAGCCCCTGGCTGTCCACTACGACGGCTCGTCCTGGAGGCTCGTCACCGTCCCGTCGAAGGGCCTCGGTGACGAGGAGCTGAACGACGTCGTGGCCACGAACTCCGGCCATGTCTGGGTCGCAGGCAGGGGCAGCGACGGCGCTCACTTTCGGACACTGGCCTTGCATTGGACCGGCCATCGGTTTCGCATCGTCCGCACCCCGAACCTCGGAATGGGCGACAACGGCTTGTCCGGGATGGCTGCGAGATCGCGGGGAAGGATGCGTGCGGTGGGAAGCTGGACCGACCAAACGGGAATGGCTCGAACGCTGGTCCTGGACTACGCACGTGGGAAGTGGCTCCGCGTGAGCAGCCCGAACGCGAGCGAGGAGGAGAACTCCCTGGCGAGCGTGGCCATCAGTCCGCAAGGAGACTCGTGGGCGGTCGGCGGTCGGGACCCCCACAGCGTGGGAAAGACGCTCATCGAGCACGTGTGCGGCTAGCGGTACAGCGCCTCGATCTCTTCCGCGTACTTCTCGTGGATCACCCGTCGCTTCAGCTTGAGCGTGGGGGTGAGCTCCTCGCTGTCCACGGTCCACTCGGTGGGCAGGATGGTGAAACGCTTGATCCTCTCCACCTGGGACACGTGCTGGTTCGCGTCGTCGACGGCTTTCTGGATCTCGGCATGGACGCGAGGCTCACGAGAGAACTCGGCGATCGTGGAAAAGGTGAGCCCGTTGGACGAGGCCCACCCTGCCGCGACCTCGGGATCGAGAACGATGAGCACCGAGACGTAGGGTTTCCTGTCCCCCACCACACAGGCCTGGCCGATCAGCGGGTGCTGCTTCAGCAGGCTCTCCAGGTTCGCCGGGGAGATGTTCTTGCCACCGGCCGTGATGATGAGCTCCTTCTTCCGGTCGATGACCCTCACGTAGCCATCGGGGTCGATGGTGCCGATGTCCCCGGTGTGCAGCCACCCATCCGCGTCGAACGTCTCCGCGGTCTTCTCCGGGTCCTTGTAATAGCCGGGGCATACGTTGCCCCCCCGTACGAGGATCTCCCCATCCTCGCTCAGCTTCACCTCCACACCGGGCAGGGCGAGGCCTACCGTCCCGAGCCTGATCCGGTCGGGAGGGTTGGCCGTGGCCGGACCGGTGTCCTCGGTCATGCCGTATACCTCGGCCAGGGGCAATCCGATCCCGGCGAAGAACTGGAGGGTGTCCGGAGAGATGGGCGCCGCAGCCGTCACTCGGACGATGGTCCGGTCGAGCCCCACGGCATGGCGGATCTTCGAGTAGACGAGCTTGTCGAACAGCGCCCGCTTCAGCTTGAGGCCAAGGGGAATGGGCTTGCCCTCCGCTTCCAGCTTCGCTCCCTGCCGGCCGGCTTCGATGGCGGCCAGAGCGATCTTTCGCTTCCGGGCGTCCGGCTCCGCGCCGAGCTTGGCCATCACCCCCGCCTGGACCTTCTCCCATACCCTTGGCACTCCAACGAAGGCGTGCGGCCGCACCTGCGGCACCACCTCGAACACCCGAAGGACATCCGGGCAGAAGTGCACGTGCCCGACCTTGGCCATGCCCAGGTAGTGCGTGGCCGCTCGCTCGGCGATGTGAGCCAGCGGCAGATACGAAATGCCTTTCAACCCGGCGGGGTATTGAATGGTCCGGTCCAGCGAGTTCACCGTCCAGACCACGTTGCGCTGGGTGATCATCACGCCCTTGGGTGGTCCCGTCGTCCCCGAGGTGTATACGAGCGTGGCCAGATCCTCCGGCTTCACCTCGCGGCTCGAAGCCTCGAATGCGTCCCAGCCGTCAGGAGCATCCAGAGCCTCCGTGCCGCGCGCGAGAAGGTCTTCCCAGGACAGCACCCACTCGTAGCCGGAGAAATCGTCGGCGTCCGCAAGGAGGACGACCTTCTCCAATGCCGGGAGGTCGGCCTTGACCTTCTCCCAGCGCTCCATGAACTCCCGGCCCTCCACGACCGCCACCTTCGCGCTGCAGTGTTCGGCGATGTACTGGATCTGTTCCGGTGCGAGCGTGTTGTACAGGGAAACGGGGGTGGCGCCGGCATGCACCGCGCCGAGGTCTATGATCACGTGCTCCGGCCGGTTCCTGGTCATGATGGCCACGAAGTCTCCGCGAGCCACTCCGATGCGCTGCAGGCCCATCGCTGCGGCCGCCACCTGCTCCCGGTATTGCTTCCAGGTGAGCGTTCGCCAACTTCCGCCCTCTTCCCAGGACAACGCCGGATGGTTCGGGTAGGTCTCCGCGTTCCGGGCCAGCGTGTCGCAGATGGTCTTGCCCTGGGTCTCGGCGTCGATCGCCGCTCGCTCTGCGAGGACATCTTGGGTGATCACCGACATGATTCGCACCTCCGGTGCACTCGCCCGGCTACTGGTGCGCACTGAACCACTACGCCAACGAGATGGCAAGACATGCTGGTCTAATCTCGCCCCATGGCGCACCGCGTGACCCTCGTCCCCGGGGACGGCATCGGGCCGGAGGTGGCCGAAGCGGCCCGGCGCGTGGTCGAGGCTACCGGCGTGGACATCCAGTGGGATGTCCAGGAGGCCGGCGCGGCGGTGATGCGCACCGAGGGAACACCTCTGCCCGACAGGGTCCTGCGTTCCATCGAGACGACCCGCACGGCTCTCAAGGGCCCCATCACCACACCCGTGGGCACGGGTTTTCGAAGCGTCAACGTGACTCTCCGGCAGGAGCTGGACCTGTTCGCCGCCGTTCGTCCCGCACACAGCCTGCCGGGCATCCCCTCGCGGTACTCCGACGTGGATCTGGTGGTGATCCGCGAGAACACAGAGGACCTGTACACCGGGATCGAGTTCATGGTGGCCAGCAAGCAGCTCCAACGACTGCGTGAGCTCGTCCGCGATCTGCTCGGCATCGAGATCCCCTGGGACGCGGGCGCGACGGTGAAGCCGATCAGCGTGACCGGAACGCGCCGCATCGTGCGGTTCGCGTTCGACTTCGCCCGCAGGAACGCTCGGGGACGAGTGACCGTGGGCCACAAGGCGAACATCATGAAGTTCTCCGACGGGCTCTTCCTGTTCACGGCGGCGGCGGAGTCGGCTTCGTACCCCGACATCGAGTTCGAGGAGTGCCAGATCGACGAGCTCGCCTACCGTCTGGTCGCCGAGCCGGAGACGCTGGACGTGTTGCTCCTCCCAAACCTGTACGGGGACATCATGAGCGACCTGTGCGCCGGCCTGGTCGGGGGCCTGGGGCTCGCCCCCGGTGCGAACCTGGGGTGGGAGTACGCGGTGTTCGAGCCCGTGCACGGAAGCGCGCCCGACATCGCCGGCAAACGACTGGCCAACCCCACTGCCATCATCCTGTCGGCCGCCATGATGCTCGACCATCTGCGAGAAGCGGAAGCTGCCCGGGCCGTGCGGGAAGGCGTGGAGTTCGTCTTGGCCAAGGGCGACGTGCGAACCCGTGACCTGGGAGGTTCAGCGTCCACCGAAGAGATGACCGAGGCCATTGCCAGAGCGACCAGCCGGGCACTGGCAAGGCTCTAACTCGTCGCCTTACGTTGGCGGCTCCCGACCGGGAGCCTTCTTCACCTGTCAACATCCGGGCTCGCCGTGGTGACCGCAGCATCCCTTCAGGCGAGCCACCGACCGTAGACGGTTGCGAGCCGTGAGATACAACTTCTTGCCGAGAGGCCCCTGATACTCCCGCCAGTTCGTGAAGAACTGGGCAGCGTAATCCCCAAGACCGGGATCGTGATCCTGCTTGCCGGACATGCCACCCCGAGCTTAGTCAGTGGATCCGTCCGCTGCTTCCTCAGGCGAGCGAGACCAGCTCGAGGAGGTCCTCGCTCCAGTAGTCCAGGACGCCTTCGGGCATGAACAGCGCCCGGTCGGGCTCGAGCGCGTGGACGAACTCGGTGTCGTGGCTCACCAGGATCATGGTTCCCGGCCAGCTTCCGAGGGCCCTTGACACCGCTTCTCGGGAGGGTGGGTCCAGGTTGTTGGTCGGCTCGTCCAGGAGGAGCAGATTGTGCCGGCCCGCCACGAGCTGGGCCAGTGAGAGCTTGGTCTTCTCCCCTCCCGACAGGGTCCCCGCGTCCTGGAAGGCCTTGTCTCCTCGCAGCTCGAACATCCCCAGCAGAGCTCGGAGTTGCTGGTCCAGCGCGCTCGAGGCCGACCGCATGTGGGCGATGACGTCGACATCGGGCGTGATCCCCTCGTGCTCCTGCGCGTAATAGCCCATCGAGACCCCGGCACCGGTGCGAACGCGGCCGCCATCCGCCTCCGACTCCCCGGCCAGGATCCGCAGGAGCGACGTCTTCCCCGCCCCGTTCAGGCCGATTACCATGAGCCGCTCGCCCCTGGCCAGATCGAAGCTCACGTCCTCGAACACGGGCGGGCCTCCGTAACCCTTCGACAGGCCTGTCACGGTGAGCACCACCCTTCCCGCATGGGGCGGCTCCGGGAACCGGACGTTCACCTTGCCCTCGCGCTTGGGCGCCCGGATCGCTCCGGCCTTCATCCGCTCCACCCGCGTGTCCAGCGTCTTGGCCTTGCGGGCGCGCTTCTCGGTCTGGTGCCGCATCGAGTCGGCCAGAGCGGACAGTCGCTTGATCTCTGCCTGTTGGCGGGCGGCCACCCTGGCCAGGCGGGACTCCTCCTGCCGGCGAGCCTCCCGGTACTGCGAGTATGTCCCCCGGTACTCCACAAGCCGGCCATCGTCGAGGTGCAGCACCCTGGTGATCGACCGGTCCAGCAGCATGATGTCGTGGCTCACGACCATCAGCGCCCCCCGGTAGGAGGCGAGGAACTTCATGAGCCAACCCTTGGCGTCGTTGTCCAGGTGGTTGGTGGGCTCGTCGAGCAACAGAAGGTCGCTCCCGGCGAAGAGGATCCGGGCCAGCTCCAGCCGCCGTCGTTCTCCTCCCGACAGAACCCTGACTGGCAACTGCATGCGATCGGCGGCCAGGCCGAGCCCGGCCGCGATCTGCCTGGCCTCCGCTTCGGCCGAGTAGCCCCCGGCGTGGCGGTATTCGTCTTCCGCTCGGGAGTACCGGGCGACGTTCTTCGCCGAATGGTCCTCCTCCATGGCCAGGCGCAGCTTCTCCAGCCGGTCCATCGCCATGGCGATTCCTCTGCCCTCCAGGATGTGGGTGATGGCGTGGAGATCGAGATCGACTCCGCGTGATCGGGGATCCTGACGGAGGTAGCCCAAGCGGCCGCGCCGAAGGACCACGCCGTGCGCCGGCGCAGCCTCGCCGGCAAGCACCTGGAGCAAGGTGGTCTTGCCGGCTCCATTCCGCCCGACCAGGCCGACCTTCTCCCCGGCATGCAGGGTGAACGAGACTCCCTCTACGAGCGGAAGGCCTCCGGCTTCGATCCCGAGCTCACGAACCTGCAGCATGGCCCAACGATTATGTCGGATGGTCTATCGATCCGACCGAAACGTCGTCAGCCGAGCTTGGCCAGGTCCTCGCACTTCGATCGGATGCCATCGGCCGCCTGGCGGAGGGCGGTGAGTTCCTCGTCGTTCAGGTCCAGCTCGACGATCTCCTCCACGCCCGCCTTGCCCAGGCGGGCCGGGACGCCCACATAGACGTCGCTGATCCCATACTGCCCGGTGCACCAGGCGCACACCGGAAGGACATCCTTGGTGTCGCCGGCGATGGCGTTCACCATCTGGGCGATGGCGGCCGACGGGGCATAGTAAGCGCTCCCCTTCTTGAGCAAGCCGACGATCTCCGCTCCCGCGTCTCTGGTCCGCTGGTACAACCGTTCCAGGGTCCGCTCGTCGACGAGCTCGGTGAGAGGCTTGCCGCCGGCAGTCGCCTGGCGAGGGAGCGGGACCATCGATTCACCGTGCGACCCCAGGGTCATGGCCTCCACCTGGGTCGGGGAGATCCCCATCTCCTCGGCGATGAAATATCGAAGCCTGGACGAGTCCAGGACCCCGGCCATGCCCATCACTCGTTCCTTCGGGAACCCAGAGACCTGGGAGGCGAGGAACGTCATCTCGTCGAGGGGGTTGGTCACCACGATCAGGATGGCGCTCGGGGAGTGGCCGGCCACCTGCTCGACCACGCCTCGGACTATGCCCGCGTTCTTGTCCAGCAGATCCATCCGGCTCATCCCCGGTTGGCGAGGAAGCCCGGCGGTGATCACCACCACGTCGGAGCCGGCCGTATCGGCGTAGTCGTTCGTCCCCCGGATGTTCGGCTCGAAGCCCTCGATGGGCGCCGATTCCTTCATGTCCAGGGCCAGTCCCTGTGGCAGCCCCTCGATGATGTCGATCATCACCACGTCGTCGGCCAGGCCCTTTTGCACGATCCGCATCGCGGCAGTGGCCCCGACGAATCCGCTTCCAACCACGGTCACGCGCATTCGATCCCTCCCCAGAGAACGCAAGGCCTTCAGGGGGAATCCTACGGATTTCCGCGGAACCGGCTGAACGGAGTTAGGAGGCGGGGGCGACCGAGCGGTCGATGGTACGGAGGCCGGCCTGCTCCAGCATCAGCAGGAAGTCGTGTGGCTGGGACGAGGCGTGGAGCGCATCGTCCACGGTGATCAAGCCCTGGCGGACCAGCCCGAGCAGCGACTGGTCGAACGTCTGCATCCCGTAGTAATCGCCCTCGGCGATGATCTCGTGGATCTCGGCCGTCCGGACCGGGTCGAGGATGCGGTCGGCGACGCGGCCGTTGTTGACCATCACCTCGACCGCGGGCACCCGCCCGCCCCCCGCCCTGGGAACCAGCCGCATACAGACGACCCCCCGGATCACGCTGGCCATGGTCACCCGGACCTGGTGCTGCTGGTACGGCGGGAAGAAGTCGACGACACGGTTCATCGTCTCCACGGCGTTCGTTGTGTGAAGGGTCGAAAGCACCAGGTGACCGGTCTCGCCGGCGGCCAGGGCCGCCCACACGGTCTCGGGGTCTCGCATCTCACCGATGAGGATGACGTCGGGGTCCTGTCGGACGACCGCCCGCATGGCGGCCTCGTAGCTGTCCGTGTCCATGCCGATCTCACGCTGGTTCACCGTGGCCACGCGGTCGGGGTGCAGGACCTCGATGGGCTCCTCGATCGTCACGATGTGGCAGGCCCGATTGGCGTTGATGTGGTCGATCATGGCCGCCAGGGTGGTTGTCTTGCCGGCGCCGGTCGGCCCGGTGACCAGGATCAGGCCGCGAGGGGCGTCGGCGAGCTGTCGGACCACGGGGGGAAGGCCAAGTTCCTCGAACGTCTGGCTTCCCACGCGCACTCGGCGAAGGACGAGCGTGATTGAGCCGCGCTGATAGAACACGTTCGCCCGGAACCGTCCCACGCCGGGAACGGAGAGGGCGAAGTCGGTTTCCTTCTTCTGTTCCAGCCAGCCCCGACGGTCCGGCGGCATGATCGACTGGGCCAGGAGCTGGGTGTCCTGTGGGGTGAGACGGGGGCCATCCAGGCGCTGGAGGTCTCCGTCCACCCGGATGAGGGGCGGCGACCCCACCTTGAGGTGAAGGTCCGAGCCATCGTTCTCTGCCAGCGTCCGAAGGAGCGCGGCCAGGTCCAGATCGTGCACGAGACTCCTCCCAGAGACCACGTTCGAGCGGCCGGGCGGGCCGATCCACTAGGGAATCGGCACGAGAACGTTCGTGCTTGAACCCGAGTGACAGGGCTCAGTTGCCAACAAGGCACACATCCAATCCGCTTCCTCGCTTGACACTCGAACGTGTGTTCGCTATAATGTTGTCTTGTTCCCCCCTGACGAGTCGAGGTCTGGGGTGCCCGAGCTGAGGGGCTGCACCGAAGAACTGATCGAGGGCATGGACGCCCTTCATTCCCACGCCTGCGCCGCCCAGCGGGAGCTGTTCCGCCTCATTGTCGAAGCCGACCGTTATGAGGCCTGGCGGGACTCCGGGGCCCGGGACCTGGCTCATTGGCTCTGCATGCGCTACGGGATCTCGTACTGGAAGGCCAGCCGGTGGATCGCTGCTGCCCATGCCCTGGAGGAGCTCCCCCTGCTGTCCCGGGCGTTCGCCTCTGGCGAGCTGGGCATCGACAAGGTGGTCGAGCTCACCCGGTTCGCCACACCCCAGACCGAGGGGAGGTTGATCCGGTGGGCCCAGGGGGTTTCCTGCGGGGCCATCCGGCACAAGGGAGACCTGGCGCATCGGTCCATCGAGGAGGCCCAAGAGGCCGAGCAGGCCCGGACCCTGTCCTGGTGGTACTTCGCCGAAAACGCGCGGTTCGGCTTGTCCGCCGAGCTTCCCGCGGCCGACGGAGCGGTGGTGGCCAAGGCTCTGGAGCGGCTGGCCGATCGTGGGCGATCCGTGCCGAGCACAGCATCACCAGGGCATCGGCCCGTCTGGCCTCGACGTGGAAGTCGTGGTCCTCCCCGGGCATCACCGGGAGCTTTGGTGATGGTGTGCTCGTTCCACCACAAGCTGGTTCACGATTACGGGTGGACCTTGCGGCGCGACCCGGGAGGAGAGGTCCGGTTGTTCTTGCCAGACGGGACCCGCCACCGTGCCGGGCCGGGACCGCCCGGTGAGCCGACCGAACGACAAGCTGCTCTTTCAGCCGTGGGGTGACGGCTTAGCGGCCGCTCTGCTCAGAGGCCTCCAGCTTCTCGATCACGGCGTCGGCCACCTGGCTGGTCCCCACGGCCGTGGGGTCGTCCCGGGTGGGCTTCATGTCGTAGGTGAGGGACTCCCCCTCTGCGATGACCTGGGCGAGGGCCATCTCCAGGCTGTCGGCCGCCCGGTCCTCCCCCAGGTGGCGAAGCATCAGGACGCCCGAGAACATCATGGCCATGGGGTTCACCTTGTTCATGCCCTTGTACTTGGGTGCGCTGCCATGCGTGGCTTCGAACACGGCTGCCTCGTCCCCGATGTTGGCCCCCGGTGCCACGCCGAGCCCTCCGATCAGCCCGGCGCACAGGTCGCTGATGATGTCGCCGTACAGGTTCGGTAGCACCAGTACGTCATACTCCTCGGGGCGCTGCACGAGCTGCATCGAGATGTTGTCCACGATGCGGTCCTCGAACTGCACGTCGGGATATTCCTGGGCAGCCTCTCTGGCCGTTGAGAGGAACAGCCCGTCCGTGTACTTCATGATGTTCGCCTTGTGCACCGCGGTGACCTTCTTCCGGTGATAGCGACGGGCATATTCGAAGGCGAACCGTACGATCCGCTGGGTGCCGGAGATGGAGATGGGTTTGATCGAGATCCCCGAGTCCTCCCGGATGGGCTTGCCGGATAGCTCCGAGAGGAACTCGATGACCTTGCGCGTCTCCGGAAGGCCCTCCTCGAACTCGATCCCCGCGTACAGGTCCTCGTGGTTCTCCCTGCAGATCACGATGTCGATGTCCTGATACCGCGAGCGGACCCCCGGGTACCACTTGCACGGTCGAAGACAGCAGTACAGGTCGAGCTCCTTGCGCAGGGCCACGTTGACGCTGCGAAACCCCGTGCCCACCGGCGTGGTGATCGGGCCCTTGATGGCCACGTGGTTGTCGCGGATCGACTGGAGGACGTGGTCGGGAAGGGGCGTCCCGTACTTGTCCATCACGTCGGCACCTGCCTCCTGCACGTCCCAGTCGAACTCGACTCCGGTGGCTTCCAGGACCCGGCGGGTGGCCTCGGAGAGCTCCGGGCCCACACCGTCACCGGGGATGAACGTGACCCTGTACGACATCTCGGCTCCTCCTCGAATTTCCGGCTCGCCCGCCCATGCTAGTGGAACGCACGTGCGCCGAACGGTCGAAGCCGGGCTGGGCAGGAGCGGGCCCAAGAGGGGGAAAGCGAGCAGAAACCTACTCCTTGGTAAACTCCAGGAGAATCGGCCTTGTGAGGAGCCGCCCGTGACCGTGGAAAAGGGCCTCGAGGACGTCGTCGCGGCGCAGACCGCAATCTCCGACATCGACGGAAAGCTCGGAAAGCTCTGGTATGCAGGCTATTCCATCGATGACCTGGCCGAGCACTCGACCTTCGAAGAGGTCATGTTCCTCCTGCACCACCTCAGGCTGCCCAGCCAGGGCGAGCTGGACGAGCTTACCGAGCAGATGGTCAACGACAGAGAGGCCGCCGACTTCGTCATCAGCCTGATGCCGACCCTCGCCGAGCAGACCTCCCCGATGTCCATGCTCCGCACGGCGATCTCGGCGGCGTCCGCATACGACCCGGATGGATGGGACCAGTCCCCCGACGCCAACTACCGCAAGGCCATCCGGCTGGTGTCGCTGTTGCCCACGCTCATCGCCTCCTACGACCGGCATCGCAACGAGCTACCCGAGGTCGAGCCGAACCCCAAGCTTCCCCACGCCGCCAACTTCCTCTACATGCTGTCCGGCGAGGAGCCCTCGCAGGAGGCGGCCCGAGCCTTCGACATCCAGTTCATCCTGTACGCGGACCACACTATGAACGCCTCCACGTTCACCGCCCGGGTGGTGGCCTCCACTCTCGCCGACATCCACTCGGCGGTGGTGGCGGCGATCGCCGCACTCAAGGGACCCCTCCACGGGGGCGCCAACGAGCTGGCCATGCGAATGATTCAAGAGATCGGCGAGCCCGACCGCGCCGAGCCCTTCGTCAAGGACCTGTTTGCCCGCAAGGAGAAGATCATGGGGTTCGGACACCGCGTCTACCGGCAGGTGGACGACCCCCGGGCCACCATCCTGAAGCGCATTTCACAGGAGCTCGGCGAGTCTGCCGGCGACACCAAGTGGTACGAGATCTCCCGGGCCGTGGAGAAGGTGGTGTTCGAGGAGAAGGGGCTTCGACCCAACGTCGACTTCTACGCCGGCAGCGTCCTGTATTACCTGGGCCTGCCCCTCGACCTGTTCACAACAATGTTCGCGGCCGCCCGGGCCGCCGGCTGGACCGCCCACATCCGCGAGCAGTACGCGGACAATCGCATCATCCGACCCGACTCCGAGTACATCGGCCCCCGCGACCAGGCGTACGTCTCGATCGAGGAGCGCGAAGAGGCGGCGTCATGAGGGTCTCCGAGATCATGACCAACGCGGCCGTGACGGATCAGCCCGACAACACCATTGGCCAGGCCGCCTCGAAGATGTGGAGGCAGCAGACCGGCTCGCTCCTGGTCATGGACGGTGAGGACCTGGTGGGGATCCTCACCGAGCGTGACGTGCTGAAGGCTGTGGCCACGGGCGCGAACCTCACGGACACGCGAATCTCAGAGGTCATGACCAAGGATCTGGTGACGGTGGGGCCGCAGACGTCGCTGCGCGAGGCCGCGAAGGTCATGGCGGATCGATGGATCCGCCATCTCCCCGTCATCGACGGAGGCAAGTTGGTCGGCGTTGTCTCCCAGCGCGACCTGGCGGGGGTCCTGGCCAGCGCGCTCAACGAGCCCGAGCGGCTCGAGGCGCTGGTCGAGGCCTCGGAGCTGGTCCGGGAACGCCGGCTGAAGCGCATCGAGCACGGCGCCTGGGATTAGACATTCCACGGCTCGACGCTGTGGCTTGACAGCTTCGAGCCGTGGGATGTCTAGACCGTGCCCTCATGCTGCCCTCCTCGTAGGCGTCTGGGCGATGTTTGGTCCGGGTGAGTCAGGGTTTACAGGCCGGGAACAGAGTGACGGTGGAATACCGGAGGAGCAGGTGACGGTCGGAGATATCGAGCCTGAGGTTTCGCCAGGACCAGTCAGAGGCCGTGAGTAAGGGAGGCCGTCCAGTGGTTCGCCTTCGCCTTCAATCGGTGGTCGGTGTCGTCTTCGATCTCGACAACACGCTTCTCATGACGAGAATGATCCCCGATTCGGTTGTTGAGCCAGCCGTTGAGGCGATCTTGCGCCATCGCGGAAGAGAGCATGTCTCCAAGGAGTGGCTACTCGCACTCAAGAAGGCGCTGTACACAAGGGCGTTCGACGAGGCGGCGCGTGACATGGACCTCACCGATGCCGAGGCCCGAGCCGGGTTCACAGCCTTCGCCTCGGTAACCCTTCCGCCAGATCTCGAACTCGCCCTGTTCCCGGACGCCAAAGCAGCCCTGGATGAGCTTCAGGTGGTCCGCCAACGGGGACTTCGCGCCGCTCTGGTCACCCGTGGATTCGCTCGCCTTCAGATGAGTAAGGTCATGAAGCTCGGTCTCCAGCCACTGTTCGACCGTTTCCTCATCGATGCGATCGACGATCCGCGCTCGCCACGCTTCCCTCAGATCATCAGTACGCTCGTGTCCGAAGAGGGCGCCTGGACACGCGTCCCCGACCTAGGTGTGGTGATGCGGGCCCTGCGCGAGGCCTGAGTCCTACCCGCTCCTGGGCGGGAGCGGTCGCAGATCGAGCCAGTCGGGGTGACTATCCAGACCTTGGGCAAGTGGCGCAGGCGGTTCATGCACAACACTCCGTACGCCCGGTCGATGGCCGGGGCCACCGGGCCGTCCGAGTCCACGATCAGGCGCATCTGGCGGGCCTTCGCCCTGGTCCCGCACCGATCCTCGAGGAGGTGGCGCGATTTGCTAAGCGGATCTACGACTCACGACACTGGCAGTCCGCTGAAGAACGGCCCTTCACAGCGCAATTCTGACCAGCGTCAGGACGACGGGCACCCCAAACAACGAGGACGCAGCCGAGTGCTGTTATCACGGTCGCGGCGTGAACCACGGGGCCCAGATCCGCGCTCCCTGCGGAGATTGCTGGCGTGGCGATGCGGGCGGTATGGTGGCCGAGGCCGAGCCAGAGGTTTCGCGATGACATGCCGGTTCCTCTTCGTGTGAACGATGCCCACTGAAGGCAAGCGCTGCTTCGTCATCAGCCCGATCGGGGCGGAGGGCTCTGAGGTCAGGAAGCACGCGGACCAGGTTCTCCGCCACCTCGTCAAGCCCGCCATGGAGCAGTTGGGCATCGAGGTGATCCGGTCCGATGAGATCGCCGAGCCCGGGACCATCTCGAGCCAGATGTTTGAGCACCTATTGGGGGACGACCTCTGTGTGGCGGTCCTGACCGGCCGCAATGCGAACGTCTTCTACGAGCTTGGCGTTGCGCACGCCACCGGGCGCCCGGTCATCCTGCTCATGGACAAGAAGGAGCTGTTGCCCTTCGACATCAAGGACGTCCGTGCGGTCTTCTACGACTTCGATCCCGACGCGCTCGATCAGGGAACGTACGTGCAACAGATCGTGGCCCATGTCCGAGCCCTCGACGAAGCTGGGTGGAAGGCCGAGGGGCCGGTCGACTTCTCCGCGCTGGCCCAGCAGGGCCGCCAGAATCGCTTCTTCGAGACGTTTGCCGAGGACGAAGTGCTGATCCTGATGCCCCCGCGGGACGTCGATAAGATCGTTCCCGGAACGGCGATCCACAGCTTCTTCGGAGTGATGGAGCTCTCCGAGGCGCTGACCAGGCAGGGCTACCGGGTGCGGAAGGAACGAGCGGACCAGGTCGGGGCCGACGCTCTCAGGATGCCGCTCATCTCGGCGGCCGGCCCCGTGTCCAGCAAGGTGTCGAAGTTCCTGCTCAATCAGCCCGAGATCATCTACTCCTTCGGCGGCCCCGACGGGCACACCATCTCGAGCAATCGCAATCCGGAGTTCGCGATCGACGCCGTTCGGGCAGGTGAGGCGGTCACCCGGGACTTCGGCGTCGTCACCAGAATGCGGAACCCATACAACAAAGCCCGCGATGCCATCGTCGTGTCCGGCTGCTTCGGGTGGGGAACGCAGGCCGCGCTTCGGGTGCTGACCGACACCGAGAGCCTCGAGTTCCTCACCACCATGGGCCAGCACTTCCAGGTCATCTGCACCTGCCTGGTCGACGAGGACAGCGTGGGCACGGACGCTCAACTCCTGGATATCTCCCGGGATCCCTCGATGGTCAGGCAGACCTTCGTGACCCTCTACGACCGGGCCTGACGCCCGATGCGGCTGCGGGGCAAGGTTGCGGTCGTGACCGGAGGAGCCGGCTCGATCGGTGGGGGCATCAGCAGGGCACTTGCAGCCGAGGGGGCGGCCGTGTGGGTCGTCGACACCAGTGACGAGGCCGGAGAGGAGGTCGTGGCGGAGATCCGCGACGCCGGAGGACGGGCGGACGTGGCCAGGGCCGACCTCACCAGCGTGGACGAGGCATCCCGCGCCATCGGCCGCATCGCGGAGGGCGAGGGCAGGATCGACATCCTGGTCAACAACCTTGGCGGCTCCACCGGCCTGGGCCTGGAAGACCTGGACGAGGAGACGTTCCGGTGGAACATCGATTTGAACCTGAAGTCGGCGCTGTTCACTACAAAGGCGGTTTGCCCTGCGATGCGGCGCAACGGTCGAGGCTCGGTCGTGTTCATATCGAGCATCAACGCGCTCCTGGGGGGCTTCGGCGAGGTGGCCTATGCCGCGGCCAAGGCGGGCCTCCATTCCCTCGTGGCCACGCTGACGGCCGAGCAATCGCCCCAAGGGCTGCGATTCAACGCGCTGGCCGTGGGCTCGGTGCCGGGGAACTCGCCGGTCTGGGTCGGGCGAGAGCACGATGATCCCGGCGTGCTGGACCGGCTCGCCCGGGCGTATCCGCTGCGGAGGTTCGGAGAGCCGGCCGACGTGGCGAACGCGGTCGTCTTCCTGGCTTCAGACGAGTCGAGCTGGATCACCGGAGCCATCATCCCCGTGGACGGCGGGCTCAGCGCCACCGGCGGCCTGCCCGGAGGCCGCTGGTGGACACATCTGCCGGTGGGACCCGACTCACCCACGGGCCCGTAATCCGGCGCTGGATTGTCAGTGATGATGAGTCTTCTTTGCCTCCTGGTCCAGCTTCTCGATGGTGAAGAGGAGTAGGTGGCCAGGAGTTCGGGGACAGGGATCGCTACCGGGCGATCACCTCCAGTCGGATGGATCGCAGGTGGCGGGCACCCGGTCTGGGCTAGCCGCGGTACACCGTTCGCAACAGGTAATTCACTCCCAGCGCCAGGTAGAACGCGGCCATGACCAGCACGCCTGTCCGGAAGGAGAAATCCAGAAGTGCGGGCAGGAGCGCCCCGCCCACCCACGCAAGCTGGAACAACATGTCGTAGCGGACGAATACCCGTCCATGAGCTCCCGCCGGCGCCGAGCGCTGCATCAGGCTCTGGAAAGCCAGACGGCCGAATTCCGTGGCCATCGCGGAGAACCCGGCGAAGAAGGCCAATGGCAGCAGGCCGAAGCGCGTGAAGGCGAAGAGCGCTGCCACGCCCGCGGCGGTGATCGACCCGAACACGACGGCCTCTTCCCGTATTAGGTGCGACAGCCTGGGGGCCACCACATCTCCGAGGAGTCCGCCCACCGCAGCCGTCCCCGCCAGGATGCCGAACCAGTACGCCGGACGGCTGGTGCCCCGCAGCGCGAACGCCAGCAGGAAGAAAAGGAAGCCCGCTGCCGCCTTGAGTGCGGCTGTACCGGCGGCGGCCGTGGTCAGCCTCTGGATTCGGCCGAGGCGAGAGACCTCCCCTCGTACCCAGGCCGGCGCAGGCAGGGGGAGCCGCACTGTCAAGAGCGCCGTGACGGCGTAGGCCATCGCTGCCAGATACAGAACGCCCGGAGATCCCGTCAGCCTCAACACGGCCAGCCCCGGACCCGCTGCAAGCAGCACACCGGCCACGGTGAGCCGGCCCAGCCTCGCGTTGGCGGCGACCAGCCCTTCCTTTTCCGGGGCATACGCCATGGTCAGACCGTTCTTGGTGGTTCCGGAGACCTTGGAGAGGACGAGTAGAAGAAAAGCCAGTGGAAAGAGCAACAAGGAGTCGAATCTGGGGGCCGCGTAGATGGCCAGAAGCGACCGACCGGCGGCGGCTCCGAAGGCGATGGTTCGGAGCAGCCCTCCTCGATCGAGCATCATCACGAGGAGGGGCGCGGCCACCGCCAGGGGGGCCATCGTCAGCCCGAGGTAGAGAGCCACCTTGAGCTTGGCCTCTCCCACCGGAACGGAGAAGAACACCGAGTCGGCCAGGGCGATGGCAACGAGTGCGTCCGCTGCCGAGCTGGACAGTTGGACGATGGCGTAGGCGTCGAGCGCATCGTGCGACTCCCACATCCTGCGGACCGGGCGGGTAGCCCACGCGAGCAGAGCCCCCCACCACGGGACAGGGCTATCGGTCTGCATGGCTTCTCGCGGTGTCAGGCCAGCCCCGGCCTGGGCAGCAGCCCGGCCGACTCGATGACGTGGCGAACAGGATCCATCCGTCCTAGCCCCATCACGTGGATTCCCGCGACCCCCTGGATGGCTTTGAGCCTGGCCACCACTTCCACTGTGAGACGGACCCCTTCCGCTTCGGCGTCCGGGCCTGCATCCTCCAGCAGTTCGATCACGCGATCGGGCACCATCACGCCCGGCAGATGATCTCTGATGTAGCGGGCGCTCTTCGCACCTCGGGCGACGGCCACCCCCGCGAGGACGAACATGCGCTCGAAGATGCCTCTGGCCCTGGCCTTCTCCGCCCAGGATTCGAAGGCCTCGACGTCGAACACGATCTGGGTCTGAACGAAGTCGGCGCCCGCCTCGGCCTTCTCTTCCAGCCGATCGAACGTGTAGCCGGGGGCGAGCGGCACGTCCGCCACGCCGATGAAGTAGCGAGGAGGCGGATCGATCCGGGCTCCAGAGAGCAGCCTGCCCTCTCGCCGGAGCCCATCCGCCAACGCGACCAGCTCCAAGACGGACAGGTCGTACACGGTCCGGGCGTCGGGATGATCGCCCACCCGGGGCGGGTCTCCCGTCAGACAGAGGATGTTCCGAGCTCCCAGGGCCCACGCCCCCAGCAGGTCGCTGGTGAGTCCGAGGCGGTTGCGGTCCCGGCAGGTCATCTGCACCACGGGCTCCAGGCCAGCCGCCGAGACCATGGCCGCTCCCGCCACCGCTGACATATGGGCCGACGAGGTCGGATTGTCGGTGAGGTTGACCGCGTCCGCGTAGCCGACCAGGCCTCGCGCCTGCTGGGTCACCGCCCCTGGATCGGCGGACCGAGGGGGAACCACTTCGGCCGTCACACCGAAGACTCCTTCGTGGAGCACGCGTTCCAGTCGACTCTCCGACCGAAGGCTCATCAGGAGGGCTGCTGCTGGAGACTCCGCTCCGCGGCGGTCACACTGTTGACCAGGAGCATGGCGATCGTCATCGGCCCCACCCCGCCAGGGACTGGTGTGATTGCCCCAGCAACCTTGGCCACCTGCTCGAAGTCGACGTCACCGACCAGCTTGCCGTCGGGCAGGCGGTTCACCCCCACGTCGACGACTGTCGCTCCGGGCATGATCATGTCGGCGGTGACGATACCGGGCCGCCCCGCCGCGACCACCAGGATCTCCGCGCGACGGGTATGCGGTAGCAGATCGCGCGTCCCCGTGTGGCACACCGTCACGGTGGCATTGGCCCGAGGGGCTTTCTGCGCCAGCATGATCGCGAGGGGCATGCCGACCAACGCGCCTCGGCCCACGATGACCACATCGGCGTGCTCGATATGGACGTCCGAACGAACCAGCAGCTCGATGATCCCCAGAGGCGTGCAGGGAAGGAAGATCGGCTCACCCCGAACCATGCGGCCGACGCTGATCGGAGTGAGCCCGTCGACGTCCTTGGTCGGATCGACCGCCTGGTGGATCGCCGTGACGTCGATGTGGGACGGGAGAGGGAGCTGTACCAGGATGCCATGCACTGCGGGATCCTGGTTGAGCCGCTCGATCTGCTCGATCAGCTCCGTCTGCGAGATGGCCCCGGAGAGGTCGAGGCGTTCGGAGTGGATCCCCACCTCGGCGGAGGCCTTCTGCTTGCCGCCGACGTAGATCTTCGACGGGTCGTCGTCGCCGACCAGGACGGCCGCCAGCCCGGGCGTGACTCCTCTGTCGGCCAACGATTTGACCCGCTCGGCCACCTCGCCCCGAACCTCGGCGGCGATCGCCCTCCCATCCAGGATCTTCGCGGTCATGTCCACCAGGGTACGCGTCCGTGCGACGTCGAGGCCGGCCCGTACCCGGGGGCCATCCCCGACTCAGTGGCGAAAATGCCTTCTTCCGGTAAAGACCATCGCCAGGCCGTGTTCCTCGGCAGACGCGATGACCTCCTCGTCCCGAACCGAGCCACCCGGTTGGATCACGGCAGCGATGCCGGCCTCGGCCGCGCGATCCAGGCCGTCGCGGAAGGGGAAGAAGGCGTCCGATGCAAGGCTCGCCCCGCGTGCCTTCCCTCCCGCATGGCGCGAGGCGACGTCGACCGAGGTCAGCCTGTTCATCTGGCCGGCACCCACTGCCACGGTGGCCAGCCCTTTCGCCAGGACGATCGCGTTCGACTTCACCCTGGCCGCGACGGTCCAGGCGAACAGGAGATCCTCCCACTCCTCCTCGGTCGGCTCCCGTGAAGTCACGACCTTCATGTCAGACCGGCCCTCTACGATCTGGTCCATGTCTTGGACCAGGGCTCCCCCGTCGATGAACCGCACGTCGAGGCTTCGGGGCTCCGGTGCAGGAGCCCGGAGCACACGCAGATTCGCCTTCGCCGCATAGGCGGCGAGCGCCCCCTCCGAGTAAGCCGGAGCCACGACGACCTCGGTGAACACCTCGGCCATGGCCCGGGCGGCGTCCTCGTCCACCTCGCGATTGAAGGCCACGATGCCTCCGAACGCCGAGACCCGATCTCCATCGAGTGCCCGGGAATAGGCGTCGGGCAGGGAGGACCCCAGGGCGACCCCGCAAGGGTTGTGATGCTTGACGATGGCGGCCGCCGGGCGGTCGAAGAGGAACGCGACGGCGCGGGCCGCCTCCGTGTCCAGCCAGTTGTTGAAGGACATCTCCTTGCCCTGGAGAACCTCGGCTCCGCCCAGTGGCCCGAGTCCAGCCTCGGGCGTATACAGGCCCGCTCGCTGGTGGGGATTCTCCCCGTAGCGCAGGATCGATCGGCGGGACAGGGCGATCGACAGGAGCTTCGGCAGGCCTTCCTCTTCGGGCGGGAGCGCTTTCGCTTGCGCCTCTTCCTCGGCGAACCACGCGGCGATGGCGGTGTCGTATGCGCTGGTGTGGGCGAAGGCCTCGCGGGCGAGTCGGTACCGCGTGTTGCGAGAGAGCCCGTCCGCCGAGTCGAGCTCGTACAGGATTGCGCCGTAGTCGTCCGGTCTCACCACCACGCCCACGGACTCGAAGTTTTTGGCGGCTGCCCGAACCATGGCCGGGCCCCCAATGTCGATCTGTTCGATGACCTCGGGAGCGGGGGCACCCGACACCACCGTCTCCAGGAACGGATACAGGTTGACCACCACCAGGTCGAATGGCTCGATGCCGTGTTCTTCGAGCTCGGCCAAGTGGGAGGGGTTTTGCTTGTCCGCGAGGATTCCCCCGTGGATCCGAGGATGGAGCGTCTTCACCCTCCCCTCGAGCATCTCCGGAAACCCGGTCACCGCAGAAACAGGGGTGACGTCGATGCCCGCCTCCTGCAGGACGCGGGCAGTGTTGCCTGTCGAGACCACCTTCACGCCCCGATCCACCAATCCCCTGGCGAACTCCACCACGTTGGATTTGTCGGCCACCGCCACGAGAGCCCGTTTGATCGGCAGTGCGTCGCTCATCGCTCGCTGGCGGACTCGAGTTCGTCGCCCAGGATGTGCACCAGTCGCCCCTCGACCTTCAACCTGCCCTCGGCGAGGAGCCGAGCTGCCCTCGGGAACAAGCGATGCTCGACAGCCTGGATCCTCTGGTGCAGTGAGCGCTCGTCGTCGTCGGGTAGAACCAGCACGGGCTCCTGGAGAACGATGGGGCCGTGGTCGACCTCTTCGTCCACCAGATGGACCGTGGCCCCCGTGACCTTCAGCCCCCACGCCAGGGCGTCGCGTACGGAATGGGCGCCGGGGAAGGTGGGAAGGAGCGAGGGGTGAACGTTCAGGATCCGATCGCGGAAGGCCTGCACGGTGCTCGCTCCGAGGATCCGCATGTAGCCCGCGAGGAGGACGAACTCGATGGCCTCCTCCTCCAACAGGGCCGTGAGCGCACGATCGAACTCGTCCCGCGAGGCGTAGTGCGAGGGCTCGAGGACGACCGCCTTGACAGCCCGAGCCCTGGCTCGATCCAGGGCCCCAGCCCCGGGCTTGTCCGAGACCACGAGCGCGACGTGCGGGCCCACGTGCGGATCATCCAGGAGCGCCTGCAGATTCGTTCCGGCACCCGAGGCGAGCACCGCGATCCGCGCTTCCACAGAGGGCCACGCTATTCGGGGGGCCGCGCGGGTGTCAATTCGACAAGGGTTTGCGTGTATCCAAGGGGGTCCGGCGTCTCGGTCAACGCGTAGGCTAGGCGCGTGCGCGACCTGGAGGAGGGCCAGACCCAGGCCCGGCCGGGCCGGTGTGCCGCTCATCCCGGCGCCGCATCTGTGGGCGTGTGCGATGTCTGCGGGCGCTCGCTGTGTGTGGCGTGCGCCATCCCGGTGCGTGGGGCGATCGTCGGTCGTGAGTGCTTGGCCACTGTGGTCAAGGACGCCCCTCCTCCGGAACCGATCCCCAGCCCGATCAGACCCCGGGGGGGCAAGCTGGCGCTCGGGGGTTTCGCGTTGGTGATGCTGGTCTCGCTCCTGCCATGGTCGCGCTTCGGCGACAGCTCGCGGTACTTTGGCGCCTGGACACCCCACTGGTCGCTGATCGCCGCGCTCGCCGGCGTCGCGGGCTTCATCCTCGCCCTGTTCGTCACCTATCGTCCTCTCGATCCTCGGATAGAAGCCGGGGCATTCGGGCTACTGGGGGTGGTGGTTGTGATCGCGGCAGCGATCCAGCACCGCCACCCCCCCATCTTGTCCGAGGCCACGTATTGGCCATGGGTCGCGGTTCTGGGGGGGACGCTGGCGATCCTCGGTGCCGTTCTGAAAGTGATGGCCGTGCTCGAAGCCAGACGGACCGAATAGTTGACTCGCTTGGACCTGTACCCGAGAATCCGCAAGGGCTCGCGTCGGCGAGCCCACGTGCTCGAAAGGAGCGTCCATGGCCCAGCGTCCCTCGTTCGACCTGACGAAGGTGCCCACGGCCGACAAGATCCTGGTGGGCGGGGCGTTCCTACTGTTCATTGACTCACTCTTGAAATGGCAAACACCCTGCGCCAGCTTCCGAATCCTCGGAGAGATATGCGCGGGGAGCGCCAATGCCTGGGGAGGGAATGCGTCGTTTTCGGGGGTCCTGATGGCCCTCTTCGCCCTCCTTCTGTTCATCGGCGAGTTCCTGGTGATAGGGGGAGTGGAGATGCCCCCTACTGTCCCGGTCCCAACAGCGATGGCAGGGCTTACCGCCGGGACCGTTCTCTTCGGCATCATCAAGTTCCTGTTCGTGCTGGCGAACAAGCCTTCGTACGGCGCTTGGATCGGCCTGATCATCATCTTGGCGATCGCCTACGGCGGTTACATGAAGATGCAGGAAGCGAAAGCCGTCTCGCCGCCGGAGGACACCGGGTTCACCGCTTAGCTCGGTTCGTCGCCTCGGTCGGACGCCGGCGCCGTGGCGGCGGGCATCGTTACTGCTCTCGGAGGCAATGATCGGCCCTCCCACAACCCGCCCAGGGCTCCTCCCACCACACCCCACACCAGGGCCAGCAGCACTCCCGAGGTGAGCTCGGGCCCGATCCGGAAAGATCCGTTGGCCGCGAACGCGACGATGTTGCCGGTGATCCTGACCGTGATGCTCGCCAGGAAGATAGTCAAGAGCGAGAGGACGGCGAAGACCACGCCGGCCAGTGCCCCAAGGACGGCGGCGTCGTTCCTGGTTGTGGCTCGACCCTTCCTGGCCGCCGCCATTCCACCGAGAAGAACAGCTACCACAGGTACAAGCAAGAACAGGAAGTACCCCACCGGGGCGCTCGGCAGGCTCAGCGCGGCAGGGTTGCTGGTGGTGGCGATCCTCGCTCCGGCGTCCCGCGGGAAGTGCGCATAGGACAGGAAACAGATCGACAGCGGGCCGGTCACGGCCACGCAGGACCCCATGGCAGGGAACAGGACCCACGCTGCCATATTCGGTAGAACGAGCAGGGTTGCCACGATGGCGAGCACGCCGTCCAGCGTGCCCTGGTCGAAGGTCGAGAAGTAGTCCGCGGTCGAGTCGGGCTTGACCACCGCCATCACCAGGAGGCCCACGAACGCAAAGACCAGACCCAACAGGATCATCCGCCAGCCTCCGGCGAGGGCTCCATGAAGCCGCCGCCCCGACCCCTCGGGACCCGGTATCAATCGCGCCCATCCTTCGGAGTTCTCGGACCGCACTCCCCCGACGAATCCAGCTGCAGCAGCCAGCGCAAGGGGCCACAACAGAGCGGCCAGGTAGGAGGGATGAATGGTCGGGACCTGCACGCCGTCCTCGGGTTTGAATCGCAGCAGGAGCGAGCCGAGCAAGGTGAGCGCCGCGTAGGGCGGGGCTACTTTCAAGCCGTGAAGGCCCCTCGCGAGCGTCGAGCCTTCGCCTTCCCTTGCGACGGCTCGCCCGCCGAGGTAGAGCAGCCAGAGGCCGAGAGCCGTTCCGGCCATGGCCGCGATGGCGACCACGCCGCCGGCGGAGACACCGAAGGGCACCTCGCCTTGGCTCAGGGCGGATTGGGGAACGTCGAACCTGAAACCGACGTGGTGGAACGTGTAGAACACCACACCGCCGTAGCGAGCAACGGTGCGCGCCGACGGCTTCGATGGATCGTCCGCGGCGAAGTACGCGAGCAGGATAACCGCTTGGGCCAGGAACAGGAGTACCACCGCGGCGAGCACCGCCCGAAGGATGGCGGTGTTCCAACCTCTGGCCAGAGAGGAAGAGGGCTCGGTGGAGTCGCGATGTTCGTCCATGCAACCCTTCTCGGCAAAGGTGCCGACCGAGATTAGGTCATGAACTCACGCAAGGCCAACGTCGAAGGAGCCAGAGAAGGAAAGGCCGTCTAGCGTGAGAGAGTCCGCTGCATGAGTTCGGCGACCTCGGTTGGATTCCGCCCCACGCTCACCCCAGCCGTTTCGAAGGCCTTCGCCTTGGCCTCGGCCGTCCCCGAGGAACCTGTGACGATGGCGCCGGCATGTCCCATCCGCCTACCGGGGGGTGCGCTGAAACCGGCCACGTATGCCACCACCGGCTTGGTCATGTGTTCGCGGATGAACGCGGCTGCGTTCTCCTCGTCGCTCCCGCCGATCTCGCCGATCAGGACGACGGCCTCGGTCTCGGGGTCGCTCTCGAACCCCTCCAGGGCTTCCACGAACCCGATCCCGTGCACCGGATCCCCGCCCATCCCGATGCAGGTGGACTGGCCGATCCCCCGCTGCGTGAGTTCATGGACGATCTGGTAGGTGAGAGTGCCGGAACGGGAGATCACACCGACCGGGCCCGGCGTGCAGATCTCCCCCGGGATGATTCCTACGTTCGCCTTGCCCGGCGAGATCAGACCCGGGCAGTTCGGCCCGATGAGGGTGACCTCCTCTCCAGCCAGATAGTTCACGGTGCGGGCCATGTCCTGCACCGGAATGCCCTCCGTGATGCAGACGATGATGGCGATTCCGCCAGCGTCCGCTTCGAGGATCGCGTCAGCGGCGAACCTGGCCGGGACGATGACCAACGACGCATCGGCCTGGGTCTCCTGAACGGCCTCGGCCACGGTGTCGAATACGGGGATGTCTTCGACCGACTCGCCGCCTTTCCCTGGAGTGACTCCGGCCACCACGTTGGTCCCGTACGCCTTGTTCCGCAGCGTGTGAAAGGCGCCCTCCTTCCCCGTGATGCCCTGCACCAGCAATCGCGTTTCCTGGTCGATCAGGATGGCCATTACAGAGCCTTCCCCGCCGCGGTGGCGAGATCGACCGCCTTCTTCGCCGCCTCCAGCATGGTTGCAGCCGAGAGGACCTTGGGATGCCCCGCGTTTTTCAGGATCCTCCGTCCCTCTTCCGCGTTCGTCCCGTCCAGCCGGACCACGATGGGGACGTCCGGGTCGACGTGTCGCAGGGCCTGGACGATCCCCTGGGCCACCAGCTCGCCACGGGTGATACCGCCGAAGATGTTCACCAGCACGGAGCGGACTTGCGGATCGGACAGGACGACCTCCAGAGACGTGGCCATGGCATCGGCGCTGGCCCCGCCCCCCACATCGAGGAAGTTGGCCGGCCGCCCTCCGGCCTGGCTGACGACGTCGAGGGTGGACATGACCAGGCCGGCACCGTTGCCGATGACGCCGACGTTCCCGTCCAGCTTCACGTACTGCAGGCCCTTCTCGTTGGCCCGGGCCTGGGTGGGATCGACGGGGAAGGAGGCGCGCAGCGCGGCCAGCTCTGATTGCCTGTAGAGCGCGTTGTCGTCGATGGTGACCTTGGAGTCCAGGGCCACGACCACACCCCCCCTGAGCAACGAGAGCGGGTTGATCTCGACGAGCGTGGCGTCGGCCGATTCCACGATCCGATACATCCTCCGCACAACGTCCGCGGTCCCTTCCCGTGCCTCGAGCCGCAGATGACCGACCAAGTACCGCACCTGGAAGTCCTTCAGCCCCAGGACCGGATCGATCTGGGAGCGCCGGATGGCGTCCGGGTGGGACCTCGCGATCTCCTCGATGTCCATGCCCCCCGCGTTCGACACCATCGCCAAATACCGGCCGGTCGTCCTGTCCAGTGTGATCGCGGTGTAGAACTGCTCGGCGATCTCGACCAGGCGTTCCACCAGCACCCGGGTCACCCGGGTCCCACTGAATCCCTCAGTGAAGATCCTCTTCGCGGCCTGCTCGGCCTCTTCCGAGGACTGCACCAGCGCGATACCGCCTGCTTTCCCTCTCCCACCGATCTGCACCTGGGCCTTGACCGCTACCCTGCCTCCCAGCCGGTCGGCGATGCGCCGGGCCTCCTCGGGTGACTCGGCGACGAATCCTTCGACGAGGGGGATGCCGTGCCTGGCGAACAGCTCCTTGCCCTGATGCTCATAGAGGTCCACGCGAACTCAGCTCGCCTTCTTGGCCAGCCTGGCTCGCAGCCATTCCACGATCCTCCCGGTCGGCGCGCCGGGCGTGAAGATCTCCTCGATGCCCCTTTCCTTGAGCCTGGGGATGTCCTCCCGGGGGATGATCCCTCCGCCGAACACGAAGACATCATCTGCCCCCTGCTCGCGGAGGAGCTGGACCACGCGAGGGAACAGGGTCATGTGGGCGCCCGAGTGGCATGAGAGGCCGACTGCGTCGGCGTCCTCCTGGATGGCGGTTTCGGCGATCTGCTCGGGCGTCTGGTGGAGACCTGTATAGATCACCTCGTACCCGGCATCGCGGAGGGCCCGGGCAACGATCTTCGCCCCCCGGTCGTGACCATCCAGGCCGGGCTTGGCGATCACGATCCGATAGGTCTCTGCCATGTCCGAGGAGGGTCTGTGACCTCGAAGGAAGTGAGGTTCGACCTTCATCGAACTATAGAGGACCCCCGCGGCCCTGCCCAACTGGAGGGCTCTTATACTCGCCCCATGCTGCGCCGGCGCGTTCGGTTTCGCCCGCCGGGAGTCAAGCCCTGGACGAGGTTCGGCACCCTCGGTCCCGTCCGCGGGCGTCTGGGACTCGCCTGGGTCATCGCCCCGCTCGTGCTCGGGGTGGTCGTCTTGGCCGCGGGCTGGCTCCTGCTTCGCTGACCGGTCAAACGGCACAAGCCCGCCCACCGGCCCGATCGGGGCGTCGCCCGCACCGAGGATTGGCATCTGGATCTTCGGAATCAGCGCTTGGCGAGTGGAGCGTAGGCCAGCATCAAACGCTTCTCGCCCACCTCTTCGAACGAGATGGTCGCCTCCGCGCCCTGGCCGGAGCCCGAGACCGAGATCACGACGCCTTCCCCCCACCTGTCGTGGAAGACCGTGTCGCCGGCCGCGATCTCGATCGGCTCGTGCATGAGGCCCTCAGAGCCCCTTCCCCTTGCACCGTTCTCGTCTTCCTTCACCTGCCGCACCAGGTGCGTGGGGATCTCCGAGAGGAACCGGGAAGGCGGGTTGAAGCTGGAGCCGCCGAACAGGGACCGGCTCCATGCGTGGGTCAGATACAGTCGCCGGCGAGCTCGGGTGATCCCGACGTAGGCGAGGCGACGTTCCTCTTCCAGCTCTGCGGAATCGCCCATGGAGCGGTAGTGCGGGAACACGCCGTCCTCCATACCGACCATGAATACGACGTCGAACTCGAGCCCCTTGGCGTTGTGCAGCGTCATCAGGGTGACCGCAGCCTCCTCCTCGTCGTACTCGTCCTGTTCGGTGAGGAGGGCGACCTGCTCCAGGAAGTCGGGCAATGCACCTTCTGGCTGTCGAGCCTCGAACTCCCGGGCCACGCCCACGAGCTCCTTGAGGTTCTCCACTCGGCCCAGGGACTCGATCGTTCGCTCCGCCTCCAGCTCGGCCATATAGCCCGATTCGGTGAACGCTGCCTCGACCATTCGCGCCGGACCTTGGCCGTCGGAGCCCATGGCCTGCAGGCTATCGACGACGCCGATGAACGAAGCCACGGCCCCCTTGGCCCGTTGTCCCAGCGTGAGGATCTCATCGGCCCGCCGAGCGGCCTCCATGAACGGGATGTCCTCGTCGGTGGCGAATCCCTCGATGGCTGCCACGGTCGCGTCACCGATCCCGCGCTTCGGAGTGTTGATGATCCTCCGGATGCTCACTAGGTCGCCGGGATTGACCACCGCCCGGAGATAGGCGAACACGTCCTTGATCTCCTTGCGCTGATAGAACCGGACGCCCCCGACGATCTTGTAGGGCAGCCCTGCCCGCATGAACACGTCCTCCAGCACCCGGGACTGAGCGTTGGTCCGGTAGAAGACGGCGATGTCCCCGTAGCGTTCGCCCTCGCTCTGGATGAGCCGCTCGATCTCGTTGGCCACGTACCACGCCTCGTCGTGCTCGTTCTCGGCCTTGTAGCGGACTGCCAGGTCGCCCTGCTCAGAGTCGGTCCACAGGCTCTTCGGCTTCCGCTGGATGTTGTGCTCGATGAGCGCGTTGGCGAGCTCCAGAATGCTCTGGGTGGAGCGATAGTTCTGTTCCATCACGAAGATGGCCGCATCCGGGTAGTCGTGCTCGAAGTCCAGGAGGTTCTGAATCGTGGCCCCTCGCCACGAGTAGACGCCCTGGTCCGCGTCTCCCACCACGCAGATGTTGCGATGCTTGGCCGCAAGCATGTTGACCAGGTGGTACTGGGCCCGATTGGTGTCCTGATACTCATCGATCAGGATGTAGCGGAACCGCTCCTGGTAGTGCTCCAGGACATCTGGGTGTTCCCGGAACAGGCGGACGGTTTCCATGATGATGTCGTCGAAGTCGAGGGCGCCCGCGGCCCGGAGCCTCCGCTGGTACTCCCCGTAGAGGTCCGCGACCACCTTCTCGTAATACGTGGTGGCGTCCCGGGCGAACTCGGATGGCCCGATTAGATTGTCCTTCGCCTTGCCGATGACTGCGGCCACCTGTCGGGGCGGATACCGCTTCGGGTCGACATTCATCTGCTTCTCCACGAGCGTGATGACCCGCTCGGTGTCACCCTCGTCGTAAATCGAGAAGTGGCTTGGGACGCCGAGATGGTTGTGCTCGCGCCTGAGGATCCGCGCGCATGCCGAATGGAAGGTCAGGATCCACATCCCCTTGGCGATGCGCGTGCCCAGCAGCCCCTCCACCCGCTCGGCCATCTCCTGGGCCGCCTTGTTGGTGAACGTGATCGCCAGGATCTCGTACGGGCTGATCTCTTTGTCCCGGATCAGGTAGGCGATCCGGTAGGTCAGAGCCCGGGTCTTGCCGGATCCGGCCCCGGCCACGATGAGAACCGGGCCCTCCGTATGGAGGACCGCTTCTTTCTGGACAGGGTTCAGCCCCTCGAGCAGGGGAGATTGGGATACTTCGGATGCCACAGGTGTGATTCTAGGGGGGCTCAGCGTCAGCCGACCCGGAGAGGACTAGCTCCTCTCCACCCACTGGGCCCGCCACTCGGGAGGAGGGAACGGCGAAGCGAAATAGTCCGTCTGCCTGGCGACCTTTCCGTCCCGGAACTCCAGAACGCTGACCGCGTTGTACACCTCGCCCCCGTAGTCCAGCGTGGTCTCGACCGTCCACACGTCTCCGCTCCCGCTGATCCTTCGCATCGTTGCGGTCGGGAGGCCAGGGTAGTTCTCGTTGATGGCCTTGATGTTGTTCTTGCCCACGATCCGTTCACCGGATTGCGGCCATTCCTGAACCGCGTCGTCGGCATACACCTCGTCGAGGATGGTCATGTCCTTGCTCTCGAGGGCTTTCAGGTACCGGTCGATCGTCGCGCGGTTCTCCCCCTCGCCCATTGCCGGCCCTCCTTCCCGCCCCGTCAGTCCGAGGCTAGCCCCCCACCTTCCGAGCCTACTCCCACTCGATGGTGGCCGGGGGCTTGCTCGAGACGTCGTAGACAACCCGGTTCACACCGGGGACCTCGGCCACGATCCGCGAGGCGATCCGCTCGAGCACGTCGTGCGGCAGGCGGGCCCAGTCCGCCGTCATGGCGTCCTCGCTGGTCACAGCTCTGATCACCACGGGGTTCTGGTACGTCCGGCCGTCTCCCATCACGCCCACGCTCCGGATGCTCCCCAGCAGCACGGCGAAGGCTTGCCACAGCTCGCCGGCCAGCCCGGCGCGCCGCGTCTCCTCCTGGACGATCCGGTCGGCGGCGCGGACGGTCTCCAAGCGCTCGGCGGTCACCTCCCCCACGATCCGCACAGCCAGGCCGGGCCCCGGGAACGGCTGGCGCCACACGATCTCCTCCGGAAGCCCCAGCTCCTCCCCCACCTTTCGCACTTCGTCCTTGAACAGGTCTCTGAGCGGCTCGACCAGATCGAATTCCATGTCCTCCGGCAGCCCCCCGACGTTGTGATGGCTCTTGATCCTGGCCGCGGTCCGTGACCCCGACTCGATCACGTCCGGATAGAGCGTCCCCTGGACGAGGAACCGCGCGTCTCGCCCGGCATCGCGAGCGATCTCTTCGAACACCCGGATGAACCCTTCTCCGATGATCCGTCGCTTCTGCTCGGGGTCGGTGACGCCGGCAAGGTTCGACAGGAACACCTCGGACTTGTCCACGTGGACGAGGGGAACGTGGAAGTGCTCCCCAAAGGTCTCCACCACCTGTCCGGCCTCGCCCGCTCGCAGCAGCCCTGTGTCGACGAACACGCAGGTGAGGTTCTTGCCGATCGCCTTGTAGACGAGGAGGGCGGCCACGGCGGAGTCCACACCTCCGGAGAGTGCGCACAGGGCCTGTGCCTCGCCCACCTGTAAACGGATCCGCTCGACCGCGCGCTCGATGACGTTGGCCGGCGTCCATTCCGGCAGGAGCTCGCAGGCGTCGTACAGGAAGCGCTTCATGATCTCCAGGCCGCGAGGGGTATGGGCGACCTCGGGGTGGAACTGCACTCCGAACAGTCCCCTCCCGGCGTCCTCCATGGCCGCGACAGGGGTGGATTCTGTCCTGGCCGTCACCTGGAAGCCCGGCGGGGCCTGGGTGACGGTATCCGAATGGCTCATCCACACCGTCTCCTCGGTCGGCAGGTCCTCCAGCAAGAGGCCGGGGCCCTGGACCGACAGCCCTGTGCGGCCGTACTCTCGCAACCCGGTCGGCTCGACCCGGCCGCCCAGCGCTCGGGCCATGGCCTGCTGCCCGTAGCAGATGCCCAGAACCGGAATCCCCAGGGCAAATAGGTCGGGATCGACGGCAGGGGCGCCCGTTTCGTACACGGAGGCCGGCCCCCCCGACAGGATCATCCCTGCCGGCCGGCGCGCCTCCAGCTCGGAGACGGGAGTGTCGAACGGAACGATCTCCGAGTAGACGTGGCACTCTCGCACCCGCCGGGCGATGAGCTGCGCGTACTGGGCTCCGAAGTCGACGACGAGGACGGGGCGCGGGTCCGTCACGCCACGACCCCACACCGGCTCGGGGCCAGCCCGGTCACCCCGCGTGACGCTCCAGATGAGCGTCGATCCGGGCCGTCAGAGCGTCGATGCGGGCGCCGAGCTCCTGCCCCTGGGCGTCGATCCGGGCGCCAAGGTCGCGGGTCACGGCATCGATCCGGGCGCCAAGGTCGCGGGCCACGGCATCGTTCCGGGCGCCGAGGTCCTGCCCCTGCACCTCGATCCGGGACATCAGGTCTCGCCCCCGCGCGTCGATCCGGTCGCCAAGGCCATCTATTCGCCCGCCAAGGCCATCTATGCGCCCGCCAAGGCCATCTATGCGCCCGCCAAGCTGGAAGATGGTCCCCACCAGCGCCGCAAGGGTCGCGCCAAGCAGACCGATCGCCGTCCACGCCACGGCCGTCATCTCGAGGGCACTGTAGCACCGGGCACCGACACGACCTGTCTCTTAGTGCGCGCCCACTCGCTGCGTTTGCTGCAGCGCCTTCCCTTCGGTCTTGATGGCCGGAGCGACTATCACTTCTGCCTTCTGGAACTCCTTGATCGTGGCGTAGCCGGTGGTGGCCATCGAGGTTCGGAGGGCCCCGAACAGGTTGAGCGTGCCGTCATTCTCATGGGCCGGGCCGATCAGGATCTCCTTCAGGCTTCCGATCCGCTTGGTAGCCACGCGAGTCCCGCGCGGCAGGTCGGGATGGAACGTGGCCATGCCCCAATGGAAACCGCGACCCGGAGCTTCGTACGCCTTGGCCAGCGGGGACCCGATCATCACGGCGTCGGCGCCACACGCGATGGCCTTGGCGATGTCCCCGCCCGTCCGCATGCCCCCGTCGGCGATCACGTGGACATACCGGCCGGTCTCCCGAAGGTGCTCCATTCGGGCTCCAGCAGCGTCGGCGATGGCGGTGGCCTGGGGCACCCCCACCCCCAGCACGCCTCGGGTCGTGCAGGCTGCACCTGGTCCCACGCCCACCAGAACCCCGACCGCCCCCGTCCGCATGAGGTGCAGCGCCGTCTGATACGAAGCGCACCCCCCGACGATAACGGGGAGGTCGAACGTCGAGATGAACTGTTTGAGGTTGAGGGGCTCGGTCCGCGTCGACACGTGTTCGGCCGACACCACCGTTCCCTGGATCACCAAGATGTCGAGCTCTGCCTGGAGCACCAGTCCGGCGTACGTGCGGACACGCTGGGGCGTGAGCGAAGCGGCGGCCACCGCTCCCCCCTCCTTGATCTCCCTGATCCGCCGGCCGACAAGCTCTTCCTTGATCGGTTCCCGGTACAGCTCCTGCATCCGGCCGGTGGCCTTCTCGTCTGGAAGTCCGGCGATCTCGTCGAGGATCGGCTCTGGATCCTCGTAGCGCGTCCACAGGCCCTCGAGGTTGAGCACCGCCAGGCCTCCGAGCCCTCCGATCTCCACGGCCGAAGCGGGCGAGACCACTCCGTCCATGGCCGCGGCCATCATCGGAAGGGAGAACGTCCAGGCGTCGATCTCCCACGAGATGTCGATGTCGTCGGGATCGCGGGTCCTCCTGGAGGGCACGATGGCGACTTCGTCGAACCCGTAGGCTCGCCTGCCGGTCTTGCCGATGCCGATCTCGATCTCCACCGGACCTCCCTCAGCGGATCAAGCTATGCCCGAAATGCGGAACGCCCGCCCGGGGGAAGGGCAGGCGTTCGGTGCTTCCATGAAAGAACGTTACCAGCGTCGGCCGAGGACGAAAAGGCGCTCACCTCGGGGAGCTCACCGAAAGGCGGATGGGCTTCAGAAGGCGGCCAGACGGGCCGTCTCGTCGATGTAGCCCATCTCACCCAGCCTGTCCAGGATGAGCTGGAGCGACTCGATCGGGACCTGGGTCATGGTGTCCACGTAGATCTCTGGGCTCTGGGGCGGTTCATAGGGGTCGTCGACCCCGGTGAAGCCCGTGATCTCGCCGGCCAGGGCCTTGGCGTAGAGGCCCTTCACGTCTCGCTTGGCACACTCCTCCACCGTCGCGTGGACGAAGACCTCGACGAAGTCCTGGATCATGGCCCTGACCTGGCTCCGGGTCTCCCGGTACGGCGAGATGGCCGAGACGATCACGGCGACCTCGTTGCGCGTCAGGAGATTCGCCACGAACCCGATCCGCAGGATGTTGGTGTCCCGATCCTCCTTGGAGAATCCCAGGCCCTTGGACAGGTTCGTCCGAACCACGTCCCCATCCAGCATCTCCACCCTCATGTTCCGCTTCCGCAGCTCGTGGTAGAGCATCTCGGCCAGGGTGGACTTGCCCGCCCCCGACAGGCCGGTGAACCAGACGGTGAATCCTTTCTGCTCAGGATGTTGCGTCACAGGAAACTCCTTCCTTGCGCCCCGTCCGGGGCGTCCAGCCCGTACAACGAAAGCAGGGCGGGGCCGACGTCGATCAGCCGCAGTCCCGCCCGGCGTCCCAGCGGCTGGCTCGGAACGCCGGCCATGGCGAACACTCCGTTCCGGTCGTGGTTGGCGCCATCTGGACCGGTGTCGTTCTCGTACGTGAACACTTGTCCCGTACCCACCTGGCCCACGGAACGCCATTCCAGGTCGCCGAAATACACGATGAGGTCGGGAGCGACACCCCGAACCTCCGGATACACGTCCTCTGGCTTGAACACCTTGGTGCCGAGTGGCTCGCCCTCCGGGCCCGGCATCGCCTCGAGCTCCTCGACCAGCTCGTTACGAACCTCCTCGTACCGTGAGGGTTCGATCGTGCCTTGGGGCTCGCGACCCTTCACGTTGAGGAACAGCCGCCCGTAATAGCCGCCGTCGCCCCAGGCCACCGTGTTCGGCCAGTCGACGACCGCCTTGGCGATGGGAGTGGGACCGTCAGGCTCCTGATCGAACCGCAGATGCCCTTGCGCGGCCAACCACTCGTTGAAGCGGACCCCGCCCACCATCCGCCGGGCTCCATGGTCGGACATCAGAACGATCACGGTGTCCTCCGGGAGCGCCTCCACCAGGGCCCCGATCTCCCGGTCAAGGAATCGGTAGTAGTCCCGGAAGGCGGTCTCGAACCGGTTCCCCGGTTGGTGCTTGGGGTGCTTGGGGTCGAAGTGCTGCCAGAACACGTGGTGGAGGCGATCGGGCCCCATCTCGACCAGCATGAAGAAGTCCCACGCCTTGCTCTTCACCAGCCGGCGGGCCACACGGAACCGGCGCTCCGTCATCCTGAAGACCTGGTCGAGGACGACGTCCTCCCCTTTCTCCCGGAAGTTCGGGATGTCGAAGATGTATGGCTCACCGCCGAGCTCCTCCTCGATCTCACCACCCAGGTCGGCCGGGTAGGTGAACGAGTCGGCCGACGGTGGCGTGAGGAAACACGAGACCCGCCATCCCTCCAGAGGCCGAGGCGGGTAGCCGGGCGGAACCCCGATCAGCAACGACTTCAGCCCCCGCCCCCCCAGGACATCCCAGACCTGAGGTTCCTTCACCGCCGTGCTGGTGGCGATGGACAGACCTTCGTAGGTGGTGTCCTTGCGGTTCCGCATCCCATAGATGGCGAGCTGACCGGGCGTCTTCCCGCTCATGGCGCAAGCCCACGCAGGGATGGTGATGGGCGGGGTTATGCTGGCGAGGTCCCCGAAGAAGCCGCGCGACAACAGGGCATTGATGTTCGGCACCTCACCGGCGAGCTGATCGAACAGGAGCTGCGGGGTTGCGCAATCCAACCCGATCACCGCCACCCGAGCTTCCTGTGTCATCGGTTCATCGTTCTTCCCGGCGAGCGCTCGATTGATCCAACATGAGAGGCCGATCCGAAACAGCGCGGGCTCCTCTTCTCCAGCGAAGGGGCCCGCGCCGCCAAGTAGCCCAAGTATTGTACCCAGGCATGGACACCCTCAGGCGGGTGCTGTACCTGGAGGCGGGGGTGTGGGCCGTGTCGGGAGCAGCGCTCGTGTTGGCACCTCGGTTCGTGCTGATGACAGTGTTCGACCAGCCGGCTCAAGGCGAGTTCGCATGGCTCCGCCTGTACGGGGTCCAGGCCGTGGGTCTGGCCATGCTGATGGTCCTGGTGGCCCACCGGATCGAGCAGCTGTGGTGGTGGTCCTGGGCCTTCGCCCTGGTCACCGCGGGCACGGCAGCGATCGTCGTTTTGAACGCGGCCTTCGGGCTCACGCCCCACCAATCGAGCGCCCTGTGGTGGTTGTTCGCCTTCGTGACGCTGATCTTCGCCTTCGCCCTCCTGTACGGATTGTTCGTCTCTTCGAAGGAACAGCCGTTCCCCGACTGACTCCCGCCTTCGCCCAACTTCGTTTCCCGATCGTTACGCCCTCAGCGCAACCCCGTTGCAACGACGTTGTTCACTCCTACAGCGATGCATCGATCGACGGTGACGTGAGCATCGGGAGAGGTGAAAACCATGGCGACGGTGGCGGAGCAGTTCTGGAAGGAGATCCTCGACGTACGGAGCCCGCTCGAGCGCCCGTTGGCCGAGAGACGCCGGTCGAGCGCCCGAAGCCGGAGGCTCCGCGTCCGTGCACTCGCTCTCCGAAGGGTGCATCCGGTTCATCAACGCTGAGGTCGGATCATGATGGGCCCGCTCTGCCGGAGTTGTTCCCCCGGTGACATCGTGGGGCTTCGACAAGAAGAGGGGCCGTCACCGGCCCCCCTTCTTCCATACTGCTTTGACCTTCCGGCCTCCGCACCTAGTGCATGTGGCCGCCGCCCGGCATGGCCGGGGTCTCTTCCTCCTCGGGCTTCTCCACCACGGCGCTCTCGGTGGTGAGGACCAGCCCGGCGATGGAAGCGGCATTCTGCAGCGCCGAGCGGGTCACCTTGGCCGGGTCCATGATCCCCGCCTTCAGCAGGTCGCCCCACTGGGCGGTGGCTGCGTTGAACCCGAATGCCCCGGACTCGGAGCGGATCCGCTCGACGATGACCCCGCCGATGTGACCGGCGTTCTGGGCAATGATCCGCGAAGGCTCAGCCAGGGCCCGCCGGACGATCGAGGCACCCGTGGCCTCGTCGCCGTCGAGCCCGAGCTTGCCCTGGTCCACGGCCTCCTCGGCTCGGATGAGAGCGACGCCCCCACCGGGGACGATGCCTTCCTCGATGGCGGCCCGGGTCGCCGAGACGGCGTCCTCGATGCGGTGCTTCTTCTCCTTGAGCTCCACCTCAGTGGCAGCGCCGACCTTGATCAGCGCCACCCCGCCGGCCAGCTTGGCCAGCCGCTCCTGGAGCTTCTCCCGGTCCCAGTCCGAGTCGGTCCGCTCGATCTCGGCCTTGATCTGGTTGATGCGGCCCTTGATGTCCTCGGGGTCGCCCTGCCCCTCGACGATCGTGGTGTCGTCCTTCGTCACAACGACCTTCCGGGCTTTGCCGAGCATGTCGAGAGCGACGTTCTCCAGCTTGACCCCGATCTCATCGGAAACCACCTGGCCTCCAGTAAGGATGGCCACGTCCTGGAGCATCGCCTTGCGGCGCTCGCCGAAGCCAGGAGCCTTCACGGCCACCGACTGGAAGGTCCCCCGGATCTTGTTGACCACCAGGGTTGCGAGAGCCTCGCCTTCCACGTCCTCGGCGACGATCAGCAGGGGCTTGCCGGCCTGGACCACCTTCTCAAGCAGCGGGAGCAGATCCTGCACGCTGGAGATCTTCTTCCCGACGAGCAGGATGTAGGGATCCTCGTACACCGTCTCCATCCGCTCGGGGTCCGTCACGAAGTACGGGGAGATGTAGCCCTTGTCGAACTGCATCCCCTCGACGAACTCGAGCTCGATCCCAAATGTCTGCGACTCCTCGACCGTGATCACGCCATCCTTGCCGACCTTCTCGAAGGCCTCGGCGATGGTCTCGCCGATGGCCCGGTCGGCCGCAGACAGCGCCGCCACATGCGCGATCTCGTCCTTGCCCTCGACGTCGCGAGCCTGCTTTCCGATGTGCTCCACGGCCGCGGCGACTGCACGTTCGATGCCGCGCTTGAGGGCCATCGGGTTCGCTCCGGCCGCCACGTTCCGCATTCCGTGCCGGACCATGGCCTGGGCCAGGACAGTAGCGGTGGTGGTGCCGTCACCGGCGACGTCGTTGGTCTTGGTGGCCACCTCCTTGGCCAGCTGGGCACCCATGTTTTCCCAGGGGTCCTCCAGCTCGACTTCCTTGGCGATGGTCACTCCGTCGTTGGTGATCGTGGGTGCGCCCCACTTCTTGTCCAGGACCACGTTGCGGCCCTTGGGGCCCAGCGTGATGGAGACGGCGTTGGCCAGCTTGTTGACGCCTGCCTCCAGCGCCCGCCGGGCGTCCTCGTCGAACTTCAGTAATTTGGCTGCCATAGGACCTCCTGGAGGTTATTTGTTGACGACGGCGAGGACGTCTCGGGCGGAGAGGATGAGGTAATCCTCGCCCTCGATCTTGACCTCGGTGCCGCCGTACTTCGAGTAGATGACCTTGTCCCCCACCTTGACGTCCATGGGGATGCGCTGCCCCTCCTCGAACCGGCCGGGGCCCACCGCAATGACCTCGCCTTCCTGGGGCCGCTCCTTGGCGGTGTCAGGGATCACGATGCCGGAGGCGGTGGTCTCCTCCTCCTCGCTGGGCTTGACCACGACGCGGTCTTCCAGCGGCTGCAGGCTGAACGTTCCGGACTTTCCGGCCATTCCCTCCTCCTTCAACGACGACGACTTAGCACTCTCGACTTCTGAGTGCTAACAGTCTATCCGCCCGGCCGCCAGCCAGTCAACGGGGGGTCCAGGGGGGTAGCAGCAACGAGCGAAGCGAGGCAGCTGTGGACCCCCTGGCTCGTCGAGGACCCGCCGGAGGCGGGGACTCGAGGAGGAGAACGAGGGGTGTCCAGGCGGGTAGCAGCAACGACGCCGGGGGTCCAAGGGCGGTCGCAGCCTCAGGGGTGGACGAGCTTCAGGCGGCCGATGGCGTTCGACTGCGACTCGGCGATCCAGATGTTGCCGTCCGGACCGCCCGTGACCCCGATCGGATACGAGCCGTCCAGGAACAGGACGAATCGACCGTCGGGTTGGGTCATCTCGCCCAGCTTGCCGGCATCGTTCTGGGTGAACCAGACGTTGCCGTCGGGCCCAAGAGTCACCCCGGCGATCCCGGTGCCATCCGATGGGACGGGGAACTCCGTGACCTGCCCGTTCGCGTCGACCTTGCCGAGCTTGTTCACGCCGGCCAGGGCAGTGAACCAAACCTCGCCCGTCGGTGATGTGGCGATCCCGTAGACAAGCTCGGCAGTCGGCGGGGTCACGTATGTGACGTCTCCGGTGGTGCTCATCCGGCCGATCTGGTTCGCGAGCTCCTCGGTGAACCACAGCCGGCCGTCGCCGCCAGTGGTGATGAAGGTGGGGAAGCAACAGTTCTGGGTGAAGAACTCGGTGATGAAGCCGTTCACTGTGATGCGCCCTATCTGGTCAGCCTCCTCCTCGGTGAACCACAGGGCCCCGTCGGGCCCGGCGGTTATCCCCCAGGGCTGGCTCCTTGCGGTTGGCACCGGGTACTCGGCGAGCAGGTTTCCGGCGGTGCTGAACTTGGCGATCATGTTCGCGAAGCGCTCGGTGAACCAGAGGTTGCCGTCGGGGCCCACCGTGATGCCGTAGGGTCCGCTTCCATCGCGAATCTTGTACTCGGTGATCGCGCCCGCCGGGGTGATCTTGCCGATCTTGCCTGCGTCGGACTCCGTGAACCACAGATTCCCGTCCGGCCCGGCCACGATCTGGTACGGGCGGCTCGACGGAGTTGGGACGGGGAATCCCGTGACGCGGACGACACCGCTCGACGCTTCCGCACCGGTGCCTCGGGTACCGGCCGCGGTCGGGGCACCGGTGGCCGCCCCAGCCGGAGAGGGCGGGAGCGCGAGAAAGAACAGGACAAGAAGCATGGCGAATCGACGCGCTCTCAATGAGGCCTCCCCTGAAGACCGGTCCGCGAGTCTCGACAGGCTAGGACCCGACCCCCGGTTGGTCAATCTGGGGGCTAGCTGGTCCGCAGGTAGGCCACGGTCTCCCTCAGCCCATCTTCGAGGTGAGTCCACGGCTTCCAGCCCAGGTGCTTTGCCGCCAGGGAGCTGTCGAGCGCGCTTCGCCGAATGTCGCCGGGCCTGGAGGGTCCAAACAACGGTTCTCCCTCGAACCCGGTGATCTCCGCGAGCATCCGAAACACGTCGTTCACACTCGTCTCCCGGCCGGTGCCGACGTTCATCGTCCGGCCGGACCCCGGCTCCATCCCGAGCGTCAGGGCGTGCACGGCGTCGTCGATGAACAGGAAGTCGCGGGTCTGTTCTCCGTCGCCCGAGACCTCGGGCCTCTCCCCGTCGAGCATGCGCCCGGCGAAGGCGGCCACCACCCCAGCATCCTCGACCTGTCGAGGCCCGAAGACGTTCGGCAGGATGAGCGAGGTGAAGTTCAGACCCCGAGAACCCTGGTAGAAGCGAAGGTAGTCCTCTGCAACCCGCTTGGAGATTGCCGCGGGCGTGAGCGGCCTGGCGGCGGGCAGCGTGGACTCTTTGATCGGTACGCCTCGGGGTTCGCCGTACATCGAGGCCGACGATGCGAACACGACCTTCGACGCTCCGGCCCCAACCGAGCATTCCAGGACGGCCAGCAGTCCCATGAGGCCCACTCCCGCCTCAGCCGGGGCATCGGGGGCAGGCGCTGACTCCCGAAGGGCGGCGAGATGCATGACAACCTCGGGCCGGTGCCGCTCGAACAGTGCGGGCAGACCCTCCACCCTGATGTCCAGGCTGTAGAAGGTGAACCGGTCCCCGTAGGTGCGCGCCTCCCCGATGTTCGCCAGGCGTCCCGATGAAAGGTCGTCGATGGCCGCCACCGCGTGCCCCTGAGCCAGCAGGCTGTCGCACAGGTGGGAACCGATGAAGCCCGCCCCGCCTGTGACCAGAATCGTCACGAGAGGGGCAGGCCCGGATCCGCGCCCACGTCGAGCGGGGTCTGCTCGCCTCTGGCCAGCCGATGGTGTCCGGCGCAGGCGATCATGGCCGCGTTGTCCGTGCAGAGCTCCGGCGGAGGGAACAGCAGGTCGAGGCCATGCCGGTCGGCCCGCTCCGACATGAGCTGGCGCAGACGAGTATTCGCCACGACGCCACCGCCCAGGACGACCTTCTTCACACCCCTATCGATCGCCGCGGCGAATGTCTTGTCGACCTGGACATCGACGACGGCCTCCTGGAAGGAAGCAGCCAGGTCCTCTGGCCTCGGCTCCTCGCCCTTTGCGGCGGCCGCCTTCAGGTGACGGACCACCGCCGTCTTCAGTCCCGACAAGGAGAAGTCGTAGCCGCGATCGGTGGCGGCCCGGGGGAACCGGATGGCGCGGGGGTTACCCTTGCTGGCAAGCCGGTCGAGAGCCGGACCGCCGGGGAATCCCAGCCCCATGAGCCGCGCGATCTTGTCGAAGGCCTCACCGGCCGCGTCGTCCAGCGTCTGGCCCAGGACCTCGTACACGTGGGGCTCGGGCACGTACACGAGCATCGTGTGGCCTCCCGAGACCAGGAACGAGACGTAGGGCTCCTCGAGGGGCCCTCGCTCCAGGAAGTTCGCGTAGATGTGGCCCTCGAGGTGGTTCACACCGATCAGGGGAACCCCCAGAGCCAGGGCGACACCCTTGGCGGCGGCGATGCCGACCAGCAGCGCGCCCACCAACCCCGGCCCTACGGTCACGGCCACCCCCTCGATGGAGCCGATCGACCCTCCGGACTCCCGCACAGCCAGCTCGATCAGGGGGTTGATGTTCTCGAGATGAGCCCTCGAGGCGATCTCCGGCACCACGCCGCCGAACCGCTCGTGGAGGTGAGCCTGGCTGGACAGCAAGTTCGCCTGGACCTTGCGGCCGTCGTCCAGGATCGCCACCGCGGTCTCGTCGCACGAGGTCTCGATCCCCAGGATGCGCATCGCTCCGGCCCGCCGGTTTCCTCGCTACGAGGGCCGGATGCCGAACGGAACCTGCTCGATGATCCGATCGAGCCGAACTCGATACTCGGGGGAACGGACCTCGTCGACCCACATCACCACGGCGTCCTCGCCGGTTTCCTGGTAGTAGTTCTTGCGAATCCCTACCGGACGGAACCCGAACCGGCTGTAGAGGCGCTGAGCTCCCCAATTCGACACCCGAACCTCCAGGGATACCGCGCGGGCGCCCATCCGAACCGCCTCCTGCACCAGCTCGTACATGATGCGCGTTCCGATCTTCCGGCGGTGATGGTCGGGATCCACGGCGATGGTCGTCACATGAGCTTCGTCTCCGTAGCACATGATCCCGCCGTAGCCGACCACTTCTCGGTTGACCCGGGCCACCAGATACATCCGGTTGCGTAGCTCGCTCATCTCCGAGAGGAAGAGGTTGGGGCTCCACGGGCGCGGATAGACCCGGCGCTCGATGGACATGACGCCCTTCAGATGGCGCCGACGCATCCGGGTGATCTCGAGCTCAACCGGCTCGTCGACGCTTCTCCCAAGCGATCTCCGCATCACTCTTCCTCACGTAGAACGGCCGCACGTCGTACAGCCGGTCGAACTCCTCCCGGGCCAACCGGGGGATCGCCAGCTCGACCAGCGCGGTGGCCGCGGGAAACGAGTAGGCGGCCGAGGCGAACTCCACATGGTTGCCCGCCTCTTCCAGCTGCCGACGGTACACGAGCGCGCCGTTTCCGACCAGCAGGACATCCTCGGGCCGGGCCTCCAGTTCGGCTGCCAGGCCGGCCGGCGTTCCCACCAGGAACTCCGTCTCTCTCGCCACACCCCCTGGAACCGGTCGGTAGAAGGCGTAGAACATCTCTCCGCGCTTGGCGTCGATCACTGCGCACATCGACCGGCGACAGTACCTGACGGAGAACGCCACGACATCGAGCGAGGCGAGCCCGACCAGCGGTACGGACAGGACCTGGGCGAGAGTCTTGGCGGTGGCGATGCCCACCCGCATCCCCGTGAACAGTCCCGGGCCGAGGCCGACCGCGATGCCGCGCACCGAGGAGACCGGGACTTCGGTCCATTGCAGGAGGTGCGTGATGGCCGGCATGACCGTCTCGTCCCCGGGCCGCCCCATGGAGAGGACGGTGCCCGCGATGATGCCCTGCTCGGTGCCCAGAGCCACCGCCGTCTGTGGCGTCGATGTCTCGATGCCCAGGACCAGCATCGCTCAAGCCCTCCATCGCTCCAGAACTTCAGCCAGCCGGTCGATCCGCTCGGCCCAGGACCGGCCATGCCAGGTCAGCAGGATTCGCCGCTCGTCGCCTTCGAGGGGCAAGGTCAGCTCCACCTGAAGGTGTTCCGCTGGGAGCAGCGGATCGATGGCGTCACCCCACTCGATGAACACGACGGCGCCCTGATCCAGGATCTCGTCGAACCCGATGTCGAGCACTTCCTGCAGCCGCTCGAGCCGATACACATCGAGATGGTAGACGGGGATGGTCCCCCTGTACCGCCGCACCAGGGTGAACGTCGGGGAGAGGACGGGCTCGGTCACGCCCAGCCCCTCGGCCGCGCCCTGAACGAGCGTGGTCTTCCCCGCCCCGAGGTCTCCGGTCAACGAGACGACGTCCCGGGGCCCCAGGAACTCGGCCAGGCGCTTCCCCATCGCCCGGGTCTCCTCGGGGGAAGTGGTGACGAGGGCCAGGCCCGTTTGCATCATGGATCAGAACAGACCGAGCTGCTCCTCGGCCGTGGCCGGCTCGAGGACCGGTTCGTCGAGTACCTCGCGGATCAGGCGGAAGTCCGAGCGGAGTGCATTCATCTGTGTGCCGGACTCGCCGCCTCCGTGCAGGACCGCCGCCGGATGGAACGTAGGAATGACGTCGCGGCCGTCAATGGTGAAACGCTGGCCGCGAACTCGGCTGATCGAAACCTGCCGATCCAGGATGACCCGCGTGGCGAAGTTCCCCAACGTGACGAGGACCCGGGGACGAATGTTCTCGAGCGTGCCCATCGTGAACGGACGGCATGCCTCGATCTCGTCGGGCAGGGGGTCGCGATTTCCTGGAGGGCGGCAGCGGACGACGTTGGTGATGTACACGTCCTCGCGGCGCAGGCCGATCTCGCCGAGCAGTCTGGTGAGGAGCTGTCCCGCCGCACCCACGAACGGCTCTCCCTGCTTGTCCTCGTAGTAGCCCGGCCCCTCGCCGATGAACATCAGGTCGGCGTGAGGGTTGCCCACGCCGAATACCACCTGAGTTCGCCCCTTGGCCAGCCGGCACCGCGTGCACCCCGACGCTTCTCGCTCCAGTTCCTGGAGGGTCATGCTCATGGCTGCACTCCTTCGCGCGCCGAGGGGAAGTCCCGAACACTTTCCGCGAGGAGCACGCCCCGACGGATGGCCTCCGTCACCGCCTGTGTGGCCAACTCCTCCAGGGACCGCTGATCCGCTTCCACCTCGCCGGTAGCAAGCGCGAAGACCGTGTCCCCGTCCCACATTGTATGCGCGGGCTGGATGGCGCCGAAGATGCCATCGTGGGCCGCCCTGGCCAGGAGATTCGCCCGCTCTTTGGACAGCTTCGCGTTCGTCGCCACGACGACCAGCGTCGTGTTCGTCGGCCCAGGAGACTCGTCGCCGGTCTCCCCCGCGTCTTGCTCCGCCGCCTCACCGGGTCGGGCCCCGGCCAACACTTCTCCGTTCGCGTCCACCACTTCGCCGAACGCGTTGACCGCAGCCAGGGCACCCACGACCACATCGCCTTCTTGCCTCGATGTGGTTCCCAGGCCGCCCTTCACGGCTCGCTGCGCTCCGTACAGCTTGGCCACGGTCGCACCAGTGCCGGCGCCGACGTTGCCCTCTCGCACCTCCTGCCCGGCCGCTGCGCAGGCTTCGTAACCTTCCGCCGCCCCTGGCCGCGCCTCGGGGTCGCCAACCCCGAGGTCGAACAGGACGGCGGCAGGAACGATCGGGACCCTGGCCACCCTCGTGTCGAACCCGACGCCGCGCTCCTCCAGGAAGCGCATCACGCCGTCCGCGGCGGCCAGGCCGAAGGCACTCCCACCCGTGAGGAGAACCGCGTTGATCTCCTGGACCAGGGTTCCGGGTCGTAGCAGGTCTGTTTCCCTGGTTCCGGGGGCGCCGCCCCTGACCTCTCCTGAACCCACGGTGCCGGGAGGGCAGAGGACCACCGTGCATCCTGTGAGCCCGACGAGGTCAGTCCAGTGGCCCACGCGGATCCCGGGGACCTGCGTGATCACGATTTCCTGACCCTTTCGGGTTGCGCTCGGTGTGAGCGGGTTCCTGCCGGCCCGTCGTGCGCAGGCTTGCGACGTCGCCCGTCGTCCCCGGCTGTCTCGCGCAGGGCTTCCTCGAGGAACCCTTCGACCACCCGGTTGAACTGGGCGTGGCGCTCGAGCATCGTGCAGTGGCCCGAGCCCTTGAAGACGGCCATCCGACCATCCGGAAGCATGCGCTTGATCGCCAGCGCCGACGCCGGTGGCGTCAAACGATCCACGTCCCCCACCAGGACCAGCGCGGGAACCGTGATATGAGCCAGGGCGTGGCTGAGATCCATCTCCACGAGGCTCGCTAGGAGGTCGGTCCATACCTCGACGGGCGCTCGCGCCGACACCCTTGCCACGTGCTCCACCAGGGACGGAGGAGGCTTGGGACCGAAGTTCGTGAGCCTGGCCGCGGCGAAGGCCAGGTCACCTTGCCCCGCCAGGGCCCTGGCCCGGATCCGGTAGACTCGGCGCGGATCCCTGGCCACCCGGAGGGCCGCCGCGGTGACGAGCTTCCCCACCTGCGCCCCGAGGTTCCCCGCGGCCGCCTTGATCAGCTCAGCGGCGGCAGTGTTGGCCAGCACCACCGCCATCACCCTGGTCCCGAACTCTTCCGGGAAGGCTTTGGCGAAGGACATCACGGCCATCCCGCCCATGCTGTGTCCCATGAGCGCCACCGGCCCCTGCAGAGCCAGCTCCTCCAGGACCGCCTCGAGGTCCCTGCCGAGCGCCTCGAGCGAATAGTCGCCTCCGGTGCCCGGCCCGCTCCTGCCGTGCCCCCGCTGGTCGATGAGCACGCATCGGTAGTTCCGAGAGAAGTGCTTCCACTGGTAATGCCACAGCGTGAGATCTGCGCTGAACCCGTGGACCATCACCAGGACTGGCGCATCGTCGGGCCCGAGGACGTTCACGGCCAGCGCCGTGCCGTCGAAGGAATGGATCCGCCGCTCCTCGCCGGGACGCTCCTCCAGCGGTTCACCCCGCTCCGGATCCGGACCCGAGCGCGCCCTGCGGACCAGGTATCGCTCGCCGACCACCCCGAGAGCTGCTGCCGCCACCGTGGCTCCTGTGGCGATGACGGCTTTCTTCGCCGCTCGACGAGTTCGGCCAGACGGCGGGGTCGTTCGGCTGCTCATCCCACGTATTCCCTCGGAACCCGTTCGCTCAGTCCGCAGACGACCTCGTAATTGATGGTGCCCATCCAACCGGCCACATCGTCCGCGGTGATCTGTTCGTCGCCCTGCCCCCCGATCAGCACGACCTCGTCACCCGGCGCCACCCGCTCGTCACCGCAGTCCACCATGAATTGATCCATCGTCACCGTTCCCGCCACAGGGTATCGACGTCCCCCGATGAGCACCTCGGCCTTGCCCCCCAGGAGCCGGCTGTAGCCGTCCGCGTATCCCACCGGTACGGTGGCGATCGTGGACGCGCGCTGCACTGTATAGGTGAGGCCGTACGAGATGGCCTCTCCCGCATCGACCCGCTTCACCATCGTCACCGCGCTCTTCCACGAAAGGGCCGGCCTGAGCCTCCTCGCGGCTTCCGCCAGATCATGACTCGGGCACAACCCGTACATGGCGATCCCCAGCCGCACCAGGTCCAGGTGGGCCTGGGGCTGGGACATGATGGCTGCGCTGTTCGCGGCGTGCCGGTACCGCGGGATTACGCCGGCGCCCCGCAGATCCGCCATCGCTCTGGTGAACCGCTGGAGCTGCCACCACGTGAACGGATCAGCCATCTCCTCCGACTTGGCGAAGTGTGTCCACAACCCCTCCAGCTCGAGCCCTGCCTCCAGGAGGCGGGAGACGAAAGGAACGAGTCGAGCCGGATCGATCCCCACCCGATGCATCCCGGTGTCCACTTTCACGTGAACGCCCACCCGCCTGCCCAGAGCTCCGGCTGCCTCGGTGAGACGATCCAGGCCCTCATCCGTGTAAAGGCTCGGGGTGAGACCCGCCGCAAGGGCCTCTTTCTCGGATCCAGGGGGAAACTCGGTCAGGACAAGGATCGGGCCGGCCAGGCCGGCATCCCGCAAGTCGACCCCCTCTTCGACCAGCGCTACCCCCAGCCACTGTGCTCCCGCCGACTGGGCGGCGCGGGCCACCTGCACGCTCCCGTGCCCGTACCCGTTCGCCTTGACCACGGCCATCACCTCGGACCCCCTCGGCTTCAGCGTACGAACGTTGTGACGGATGGCCCCCAGATCCACCACCGCCACGGTCGGTCGGTGCCGCATCACGCGCGTACCCCGGTCGCCCATCCACATGAGGCTGGCGCCACGAGCTCGGACCTCACAGGTCCGCCCGAGTCAGGCCCAGCAGGGCCCTGGGAAGCTCCATGGACACATCGGAGGCCACGGTTCCCTCGCCGAACTCCGAGGCGGCCATCCGCCCGGCCAACCCATGCGCATAGGCACCGAGGATGGCTGCGTCCGCCGGCCGCAATCCCCGCGCCAGGAAGGCCCCGATGGCCCCGGTCAGCACGTCCCCGGTCCCACCGGTAGCCAGGTATGGACCCCCGGTGGGGTTGACGAAGGCCGTCCCGTCCGGGCGGGCGATGACCGTTCGCGAACCCTTGAGCAGAACGGGACACCGGAACTCGGCAGCTGCCTTGCGGGCGTGGCCGACCCGGTCCTCGAGCACGTCCTTCGAGGAGAGCCCGGTGAGCCGGCCGAACTCCCCCGGATGGGGAGTGAGGACCGCCTCCGACCTTCGCTCGGCGAGGTCGGCCCCCTTGCCGGCGAAGGCGCCGAGCCCGTCGGCATCGAGGACGAAGGGAACGGGACACTCGGCCACCAGTCGCCGAACCAGTTCGACCGTAGCGGGATCGGTGGAGAGCCCAGGGCCCACCGCAACCGAATCAACGTCGTCCAGGCGCCCCCGCAGCAGGGGCCACGCTTCGGCCGAGGTGGATCCCGCGTCCGTCTCGGGGAGGGGAAGGAACGTGGTCTCGGTGATGGCTGACTCCACGACCGGCAGGATGCCCTCGGGGACGGCCAATGTCACGAGCCCCGCGCCGGCCCGATATGCGGACGACGCGGTGAGGACGGCCGCGCCGGTCATGGTCCGTGACCCGGCCACCACCAGGACGACCCCGGAAGCCCGCTTGTGCGATTCGGGGGCCCGCGGAGACATGAGGGCGGCCGCGTCGTGCCGTTCCACCAGCCACAGGTCGCTGCGAACCAGGTCCGACGGGAAGCCGATGTCCGCCACCTCCAGCTCCCCCGCGTGCTCCGCACCGGGATAGAAAACGAGCCCCGGCTTGAGCGAGCCGAACGTCATGGTGAGGGTCGCCCGCACGGCCGTCCCGCGGACCGCACCCGTCTCACCCTCGACGCCCGACGGGGTGTCCACGGCCACGACTTCCGCCTGGGAGCCGTTGATCAGCTCGATGGCCCGGGTGAAGATCCCCTCCGGAGCGCCCCGGAAGCCCGTGCCGAAGACCGCGTCGATGACGACGTCGGCCCGCGCGAGCTCTCGAACGAGGAGGTCGGAGCTGAACCTCCGCCACCGCCCGCCGGCTCCGGCATACCGGAGGAAATTCACCGCCGCCGCGTCGCGGAAGCTCCCCGGGGGAGCCATCAGGACCGCGGTGACTCCCATCCCCCAGCGCTCCAGGTAGCGCGCCGCCACCAATCCATCGCCCCCGTTGTTCCCCTTTCCGCAGACCACGACGGCCCTTCTCCCGTAGGCTCCGCCGGCCAACGCGGCGGCAACCCGTGCGACCTCCCATCCGGCAGCTTCCATCAGCGACGCGACCGACACGCCCCTCTCGGCACTGGCCCGGTCCAGCGCGGAGCTTTCGGTCGGGGTCAGGATCGGCAGCATCGATCTCTCACGAAGCGACCGCCACGCAGAAAGCTGCGGCCATCCGCCGCTCGTGGGTGAGGGCGACCATCACCGCGGAGACGCCCAGCGCGTCCATCCGGACCTTCGATGTGCCTTCCAGCACCAGATGAGGCGCACCCGAGGGGGCGCGCTCCACCCGAACGTCGTGCCATCGCATCTGCCGTATGCCTCCCAGAGCCTTGCGGCAGGCCTCCCGGGCCGCCCATCGGGCCGCGTAGCACTCTGCCGGCGAGGCCTGGCCCTCGCAGTAGGCGATCTCGGCAGGCGTGAACACTCGTTGTACGAAAGTCGAATGGCGATCGATGATGCGCTCGACCCGTTGGACGTCGACGAGATCCACCCCAATGCCAAGGATGTTCACAGGGGTATTCTCCACCCCTCCGGGGAGCCGGTACGGGATTACTCGACCGTCACGCTCTTGGCCAGGTTGCGAGGCTGGTCCACATCGCAGCCGCGTAGCTTGGCGATGTGGTAAGCGAGGAGCTGCAAGGGCACGGTCACCACGATCGGGGCCAGCAACTCGTGAGTCCGGGAGACGAACAGCACATGGTCGGCGAGCTTTGCGATCTCCTGGTCGCCCTCCGTGGCCACCGCGATGACTTCTGCTCCTCGAGCCTTGACCTCCTGGATGTTCGACAGGACCTTCGGATAGACATGGCACTCCGTCGCGACAGCCACCACCGGCACACCCGCTTCGATGAGGGCGATAGGACCATGCTTCAGCTCGCCGGCCGGGTAACCCTCCGCGTGGATGTAGGAGATCTCCTTCAGCTTGAGGGCCCCTTCCAGGGCGGCCGGATACCCGGTGTGGCGTCCGATGAACAGGACGTCTCGAGCCTGCTGGTAGCGAGCGGCGAGCTCCTGGATCTGGCCGTCGAGCAGGAGCGCCTTCTGCACCTGCGCCGGCAGTGAGGCCATTTGGTCGACGTATCCGGAGATCTCGTCGGGGTACATCGTTCCCCTGACCTGGGCCAGATAGAGGGCAAGGAGATGCAGGGCCGCCATCTGCGTGGCGAACGTCTTCGACGCGGCAACGCCACGCTCCGGTCCGGCCCTCGTATAGAGCACGGCGTCGGACTCCCGGGCGATCGAGGATCCCACCGTGTTCGTGATCGCGATGACGGGCGACTGCTGGTGCCGGGCATGCCGCACGGCTTGCAACGTGTCGATCGTCTCGCCCGACTGTGAGATGGCGAGTGTCAGCGTGTTCGTGTCCAGCACGGGGTCCCGGTAGCGGAATTCGCTGGCAATGTCGATCTCCACCGGCAGGCGGGTCCAGTGCTCGATGGCGTACTTCGCCACCAGCCCGGCGTGGAAGGCCGTGCCGCAGGCAACCACGAAGACCTTGTCCACGTCCTCGAACTGGTCCTCTCTCGTCCGGAGGTCGTCCAGCGCCAGACGACCTTTGGAATCGAATCGCCCGCGCAGGGTGTCTCGTATCGCCGAGGGTTGTTCGTGGATCTCCTTGAGCATGAAGTCCTCATACCCGGACTTCTCCGCCGCGGCCAGGTCCCACTCCACGTCCAAGGGCTCCAGCGGAACCTGGTTGCCCTGGAGATCGGTGATCCGAACCGAGTCTGCCCGGACCTCGACCACCTGATTCTCGGCGACGGGGACGAACCGCCGGGTCTTCTGCAGGACGGCCGGGATGTCGGAGGCCAGGAGGTTCTCTCCCTTCCCCAACCCCACGATGAGAGGCGAGGAGACCTTCACGCCCACGATCACGTCCTGCTCGTCGGCGTGGGTGATGACCAGGGCGTAGGCGCCCCTGAGCTTCGCCACCGTCTCCCGCACGGCGTCCCCAAGGTCGCCCGCGTAGGCCTCCTCGACCATGTGGGCCACGACCTCGGTGTCCGTGTCCGAGGCGAACGTGTGTCCCGCTTTCGTCAGCCGGTCCTTGAGCTCCTGAAAGTTCTCGATGATCCCGTTGTGGATCACCGCAACCCGAGCGGTGCAGTCGAGGTGCGGATGGGCGTTGCGATCGGTGGGCGGGCCATGGGTGGCCCACCGGGTGTGGCCCATCCCGGCGCTTCCCTTGGGGGCCCCACCGTCGCGCAAGGCGGCCTCCAGCTCGGAAAGCTTGCCCGCTTTCTTGACCACGGTCACCGCGCCGTTCAACACCGCGATCCCGGCCGAGTCGTACCCCCGGTACTCGAGCCGGCGGAGGCCTTCGAGCAGGATCGGAAGCGCCTGGTCCGGCCCCACGTAGCCAACGATGCCGCACATGAGGCAGTTATGGTACCCGCATCGAGCCAGCCACCCTCATAGGTGAAACCCCCAGGCGCAGGGGAGGAACGAACGCACTCAGTGGGCGAACTTGGACGTACCCAGGTTGGCGCGAACCACCTCGCTGATGGCCTCGGCGTGGCGGGCGGCGTCCTCCTGGGTCGCCGCCTCGACCATCACCCTGACCAGGGGCTCGGTCCCAGAGGCGCGCACCAGGACCCTTCCCTGCTGGCCCAGAGCTTGCTCCGCGACTCGGACCGCATCCCAGACTTGCTCCGCATCGTCCAGTCGATTCCGGTCCGGCACCGGAATGTTGACGAGGACCTGCGGGAATCGCTTCATGCGGGAGGCGAGCTCGCTAACCGGTACGCCCCTCCGGCGAGCCAGAGACAGAAACTGCACGGCGGTGAGAAGACCATCGCCGGTCGTGGCGTGCCGCAGGAAGATGATGTGGCCGGACTGCTCTCCTCCCAGGATCGCCCCGGTCTGAAGCAGAGCTTCGAGCACGTACCGGTCCCCCACCTTCGTCTCCACCACCTTGATCCCCGCCTCATCCATCGCCCGCCGGAATCCGACATTGGCCATCACGGTGGTCACCACGATCCCGTTGGCCAGCTCCCCGGTGTCGTGGAGCTCCAGCGCGCAGGCCGCGAGGACCTGGTCGCCGTCGATCACGCTACCTCCAGCGTCTGCGAACATGGCCCTGTCGGCGTCGCCGTCGTGGGCGATGCCCGCGTCGGCCTCGGTGTCCACGACGGCGAGCGCGACCACCTCCGGGACCGTCGCTCCGCAGCCGTCGTTGATGTTCCAGCCGTCAGGTGCATCGTTGATCGGCAGGACCCTCGCCCCCAGCCGGCGAAACAGGTCGGGTGCGATGCGGGATGCGGCTCCGTTGGCGCAATCCACGACAAGGCGCATCCCGTCGAGAGATGTCGACGCCAGCTGCTCGAGGTGCTTGAGATAGCGCTCGAGCGCATCATCCAGGGTCAGCATCCGCCCCACCCCACGACCAGTAGGCCTCGGACCGGATTCCGAATCGACGAGCGCCTCGATCTCGGATTCGACCTCGTCCGGCAGCTTGTAGCCGCTGGACCCGAAGAACTTGATCCCGTTGTACTCCGCGGGGTTGTGGGATGCCGAGATGACCGCTCCAGCTTGGGCTTCGAGGTCGGCGGTGAGGAACGCTACCCCCGGCGTCGTGCAGACGCCCAGGAGGATCGCGTCGCCCCCAGCCGAGCACACCCCCGCGGCCAGGGCCGCTTCCAGGAACTCGCTGGAAGCTCGAGTGTCGCGCCCCAACACGATACGAGGACGGCTCTGGCCGTGTTCGGCGAGGGCAGTGACCGCCGACCGCCCGAGCCGGTAGGCCAGTTCGCCCGTGAGCTCGAAGTTGGCGATACCGCGAACGCCGTCCGTCCCAAACAGCCTTGGCATGGCTGGGCTATCTTACGGACATCGCCATGTCACACCCGGATGTTCCACTACCCCCCACATCGATGGTGCTGGCTTTCAGCACGACGAGCATCCCCGAGGGGTTACTGGTGAAGGGATTGCTGGAATCCGAGGGCATCCCCGTGGCCATGAAGGGCGAAAGCGAGGGACCATACCGCGTCGGCCCCGTTTACCTGTGGGTCCCCGAGGCCCTGGAAGCGCAGGCCCGGCTGATCATCGAGGACGCGAAGTCGGCGGGCCTGTCAAGACAGGAACCGGACGAGGGCGAGACCGAGGGCGGATCTAGCGCTTCGAGTACTGCGGAGCCTTTCGGGCCTTCTTGAGGCCGTACTTCCGCCGCTCCTTCTCCCGCGCGTCCCTGGTGAGCAGGCCTTCCTTCTTGAGCTGCGGCCTGAGACTCGGGTCGAGGTCGATCAGGGCCCTGGCGATCCCGTGACGAAGTGCTCCCGCCTGGCCGGACACGCCCCCACCATTCAGATGGGCGACCACGTCGAAATCCTTCTCCCGGCCAACCAAGCGGAGGGGAGCGGTGATGATCATCCTGTGGGATCGGGACGGAAAGAAGGCCTCGAGTGGCCTCCCGTTGAGCTCGAACTTGCCTGTCCCCTCACGCAGCCGAACGCGGGCGACGGCTTCCTTGCGGCGGCCCGTTCCGGCGGGGGCTCGAGTTATCGCATCGGCCACCTATGACTCCTTCTCGGTCTTCTTCCTACCTCTGGGCCGGCGCTTGGGCCCGGCCTCCTGCCCTCCCGCATCCGCCTTTGGTCCCCTTCCCGTGGAGGACCTGGCCGCGGCCTTGGTCTTGGTCGCACTGGCTCTGGCGGAAGCCTCGGGCTTCTTCCGGGACGACCGGGCAGTCGTGCTCGCCCGACCCTCTGCAGGTGTCTTGGCGGTGGACCTGCGCGCGCGTGGTCCACCCGAAGGCTTCTCCTCGGGGCCTGTGCGGGCCCGGGGCGCCCTCGGCTCTTCCTTTCGGCGGGGCCCCTTGGGAGCGGGGGCCGGCTCGGGACGGGGCTGGGGCTTGGGCAGTCCCTCCCACGTGGGGATGGCCCCGAGGGAGAGAGGGACAGGCTTCTGGGCCTCGTGCGGGTGCTTCGGTCCCTCGTACACAGCCAGCTTTCGGGCCATCTGACGGCCCAATCGGTTCTTCGGCAGCATCCCCGTGATCGCCTTCTCCACCACCCGGACCGGCCGCCGACTCATCATGCGGGAGAAGGCGAGCCTGTTGAGTCCCCCCGGATAGCCGGAGTGCCGGACGTAGACCTTCTTCTCCTCCTTGCCTCCGGTCAGGCGCACGCCCTTCGCGTTCACCACGATCACGTGGTCGCCGGTGTCCATGTGGGGGGCGAAGATGGGCTTGTGCTTTCCCCGGAGGATCTTGGCCACCTCCGAGGCCAGCCGCCCCAAGACAGCGCCATCGGCGTCGACTACGTACCAGCGACGCTCGATGTCACGAGGCTTCGGCGAGAAGGTCTTCACGGTGTTTGTACCAATCATGAAAAGGCGGCCGAAAACCCGGCCGATAGGGCAGTCTACCTGGGCATTCGCCGAGCGTCAAAGAAGCGGACTCACTCGGGGGCCTCAGAGGTACTGGTCAACCGTGACGAAGCTGTAGCCGCGAGCCCTGATCTCCTCGATGACGCGAGGAAGGGCGTAGGCGTCGAGGGTCGAGTGGTCGGTCGGGTGCGATCCCACGTGCATGATGATGATCTCCCCGGGCTGGAGGGCCGCCAGGACCCTGTCCACGATCTTGTCGACGTCCTGTCCGCCTGAGGTCCCCTGCCAGCCTCGGGTATCCACCGTCCAGTTGATCGCTCCGTATCCGAGCGAGTTGACCAGTTCGATGGTGTGCTGATTGGACGCTCCGAAGGGGAACCGGAACATCGGGTGAGTGTCCTTCCCCGTTGCTGCCTTTATCGCGCTCGCCGCCCTGGTGATCTGGTCGCGGACGGCCGGATCCGAGAGCTCGGTCAGGTCCGGGTGGCTGTAGCTGTGGTTGGCCACCGGGTATCTCGCCCCGATCTCGGTAGCGTACTCCGGATAGGTCTCCACCCACTTCCCAGTGAGGAAGAAGGTCCCCCGCACCTGATAGTGGGCCAGTGTGGAGAGGATGGAGGGGACGGCGTCGGCATTGGCTCCGGCGTCGAACGTCAAGGCGACCACCTTCCTGGAAGTGGGGAGCCGGTACCACTGAGTTCCAACGAGCGACGCCGGGATCCCATTGGTGGGCGACGGCTGAGGAGTGGGGCTCGGGCGAGGACTGCCAGTGGGACTGGGACGGGGCGACGGCCGGTGTGTCGGCTTGGGGCTCGGCGAAGCAGACCTTGTCGGTTTCGGTGCTGGCCCGGGCTCCGTCGTCCTCGAACGCGACGGACTGGACTCCGAGGACGGGATCGCCTTCGTGGCCCGGGGGGAAGGAAACGTGAGGGATATCGCCGTGTCGCAGGCGGTCCCGAGCACGGCGATAGCAAGAAGAACACCGAAGCGCCTGGCGCGCATGCCGACTGAAGTCTTCATGGGCCCGATGCTCGGGGCCACCGGCAACCGCGCCTTCACTCTCGGGTAACAGTCTGGTCACGGGGACGGACACCCTGGGCCGCGTCGGCCCTGTCTCTGTGCGCTCGGTCAGGAGCGGCCGTAGACGACCCGAACCAACGTGAGGCCGTGCGGCGGCGCGACGGGCCCGGCCGCGGCCCGGCGGCGAGCGGCGAGGATCTCCGGCATGGATGCGGGATCTATCTTTCCCTCGCCCACCGCCACCAACGTGCCCGCCAGGCTGCGAACCATCTGGTGCAGGAAGGCATTGGCCACTGCCCTGATCTCCACCCGGCCACTCGAGGCGCTCACGGCCAGCCTGCTGAGGGTGCGCACACTGCTGGCAGGAGTCTCGGTAACTCTGCAGAAGGACGCGAAGTCATGCTCTCCTTCGAGGAGCCTGGCAGCCGCTCGCATCCGGCTCAGACCGAGGAGCCCGGGATGATGCCAGACGTATCGAGCGGTGAAGGGACTCGGCACCGGTCCGGTATCGATCCGGTAGCGGTACTCCCTTCCAGTTGCGCTGTGCCGCGCATCGAATCCGTCTGGTGCCCTGCTCGACCGGAGCACGACGACCTCGGGAGCGAAAAGCGCGTTCAGCATCCGCTGCACCCGCCGTGGATCCACCTCGTCCGGAGCAACGAAGGAGGCCACCTGCGCCTCCGCATGCACTCCGGCGTCGGTCCTTCCGGCCACGGAGAGACGAGGCGGCTCCGGCAGCATCCGTCCAAGAGCTTCCTCGATCTCGCCCTGTATGGTTCGCGCCCCGGGCTGCCTGGCCCACCCATGAAAGTCGGTCCCGTCATAGGCGAGAACGAGCTTGATGACGCTCATCGAGCCGGGGCCGAGCGAGTCGACGTCAAGGGCGGCGCGTAGCCGGCGGGGGCCCCCCGCGATCGAGCGCGTAGCGCGAGCGAGCGGGGGTGCCGGCGTCAACAGCCGCCCAGTCGCCCGCCCTACTCCTCCTCTTCGGCCGGCAGGAGCTCGATGAGGGCCATCGGCGCCCCGTCGCCCTGGCGTTGCCCGAGCTTGAGGATCCGCGTGTACCCGCCGTTCCGCTCGGCGAACCTGGGCCCGATCTCCGAGAAGAGCTTGTGGACCACATCGCGATCCGGGACGGCCTTGAGGACCTCACGCCTGGCGTGCACGTCGCCCTTCTTGGCGAACGTGATGAGGTGCTCGGCCACCGGTCGGAGGGCCTTCGCCTTGGCCTCGGTGGTCCGGATCCGTTCGTGCTGGAACAGCTGGGCGGCCATGGTGCCGAGGAGCAGCCTCTGATGGTCAGGGCCGGACCCCAGGCGAGGGCCTTTCTTCGGCTTCGGCACCTACTCCTCCCGGAGAGACAGGCCGAGCTCGTCGAGCTTGGCCTTGACCTCGTCGATGGACTTCTGGCCGAAGTTGCGGATGTCCATCAGCTCAGCCTCGCTCTTCTGCACCAGCTCCCCGACCGTGTTGATGCCCTCGCGCTTCAGGCAGTTGTAGGAACGGACGGACAGGTTCAGCTCCTCGATGGTGAGCGCCAGATCACCGGTGAGCTCTTTCTGGTCCTGAGCGGGACCCACTTGGAGCCCCTCACTCACCTCCAGCTCACTGAACAGGTTGATCAGCTCGGAGAGCGTGACGCCGGCAGAGGCGAGCGCCTTGCGAGGCGTCTGCGAGCCGTTGGTCTCCACGTCCAGGATCAACCGGTCCCGGTCCGTCATCTGCTCGACCCGGGTGTTCTCCACCGAGTACGTCACCCTGCGAACGGGCGAGAAGATGGAGTCCACCGGGATCACGCCGATTGGATCGCGCGGGTTCTTGTTCCGCTCGGCGGGCACGTATCCAACGCCTCGTTGTACCACCAGCTCGAGCTCCAGGTTCGCGCCGCGGGCCAGCGTGGCAATGTGCAGGTCCGGATTGAGGATCTCCACACCGGCGGGCGGCTGGATGTCTCCGGCCGTCACGTCCGCGGGTCCCTTCGCCTTGAGGTAGGCGCTGACGGGCTCGTCCACCTCGGAGCGGATCACGAGCTGCTTGAGGTTCAAGATGATGTCGGTGACGTCCTCGGTGACCTTGGGGATCGTCGAGAACTCGTGCAGGACGCCGTCGATCCTCACCGATGAGATCGCAGCGCCGGGGATGGAAGAGAGCAGTGTTCGCCTGAGCCCGTTCCCGAGCGTGTAGCCGAAGCCCGGCTGCAGCGGCTCGATGGAGAACTTCGAGCGCGTGGGCGTGATTGTCTCTTCCTGAATCTGGGGCCGTGCGACGATAAGCAACTGAGCACCTCCTGGCGGAGGATCATCCACTCCTACTCCGCCTCTCGCTTCCCCGGGCCGGTCGGCACCGGGGCCTTCATGTACAACCGACTAGACGCGCCGTCTCTTCCGGGGACGGCACCCGTTGTGTGGGACCGGCGTGACGTCCTGGATTCCCAGGATCTCCAGACCGGTGGCGGCGAGGGACCTGATGGCCGTCTCCCGCCCCGAGCCCGGGCCCTTGACGTACACGTCCACCTTGGTGAGCCCGTGCTCCTGCGCCCGCCTGGCCGCTGCCTCCGCCGCGAGCTGCGCCGCGAACGGGGTGGACTTCCGGGATCCCTTGAACCCGACGTTGCCCGCGCTGGCCCACGAGAGCGTGTTCCCATCGAGATCCGTGATCGTGACGATGGTGTTGTTGAAGGTGGACTTGATGTGGGCCTGCCCGTGCGAGACGTTCTTCTTCTCCCGCCGGCGAGGCTTCTTGGTCTTGGGCTTTGCCACCTACTTCCCCTTCTTCCTCTTCACACCGACGGTCTTCTTGGGTCCCTTGCGGGTCCGGGCGTTGGTGTGCGTCCGCTGCCCTCGCACCGGAAGGCTCCGTCTGTGCCGGACTCCCTGATACGAGCTGATCTCGATCTTACGCTTGATGTCCTGGGCTACGTCCCGGCGGAGATCTCCCTCCACTTTGTAGTTGCGGTCGATCCAGTCGCGGATCCGGATGACCTCCTCCTCCGTGAGGTCACGCACCTTGCGACCGCCGTCGAGGTCGAGCCCCCGAACGGTCTGCAGGGCCCGCGTGGGCCCGATCCCGTAGATGTACCGGAGGGCCACGTCGATCCGCTTGTCTCGGGGAAGGTCGACGCCTGCGATCCGAGCCACTTCGGTGTCCTCCTAACCCTGACGCTGCTTGTGGCGGGGATCCTTGGAGCAGATCACCATGACCCGGCCGTGCCGCCTGATCAGCTTGCACTGGTCGCACATCTTCTTCACCGACGGCCGAACCTTCATGTCGCCTGCCTCTTTCCTTCCGCTATCGGTACCTGTAGATGATCCGCCCCCGCGACAGATCGTAAGGCGACAGCTCCACCAGGACCCGGTCCCCCGGGAGGATCCGGATGTAGTTCATCCGCATCTTCCCCGAGATATGAGTCAAGACCTTGTGTCCATTGTCAAGCTCGACCCGGAACATGGCGTTGGGCAGAGGCTCCACTACCGTCCCCTCGACCTCGATGGCATCCTTCTTCGCCAAGCTCTCGGGTTTCCTCTCGAACACGCAGAAATACGCCGGCTCATTGCCGACGCGACCCCCAGTATACGGGGCCATCAGCGGGATCGTCTACCTTTCGCTCTGGGCGCACGCCGGGGCGACGCGCGTCAGGAGCCCGGGCGGTCAAGCGCCGGCGATCGGGATGCGCGGGAAGGCTTCGGCAGGATCATCTCCCGGGACCAAGCGACGAGGCTGAGCCAGGTAGAAGCCCTGGCCGAATCCAACGCCCAGAGTTCGGAGCGCCTCGAGCTCCTCAGCCGTCTCGATCCCCTCCGCGATGATGGTCGAACCGATCTCCGAGGCGAAAGAGATCATGGCCGAGGCCAGGGCTCGACGACCTCGATCCTTGTCGATGCCCCGCGTGAGGGACATGTCGAGCTTGATGATGTCCGGCAGCATCACCACCACGTGCCGGAAGCTGGCGAATCCCGCCCCCGCATCGTCGATGGCCAGTCGTCCCCCCTCTGACCGAAAGTCATCGAGGGCCCCCAGCAGCTCGGCGTAGTCGGCCACCCTGGCGTGCTCGGTGACCTCGACCACGATTCGGCCCGCCTGCTCGTGGCGAAGGCTCCGTGCGACTCCCTCCGACGTGATTGCGTCCGGTGAGAGGTTGACCGCCAAGAACCAGCGGGCAGGGAGCCGATCGATCTCAGCGAGACCTCGAGCCAGCGCAGCCTGCTCGAGCTCGACCCGCAGTCCCACGGCTTCCGCTTCCTCGAACCACTCGTGGGGACCCCTGTCAGGATTCATGGTGAAGCGGGCCAACGCTTCGACCCCTTCGACCTGTCCGGTCCCGAGGTCGACGATCGGCTGCAGGGCCACGGTGAGACCTTCTCCCCGGATGATCCGGTGGGTCCGAGCAGAGCGCCGAAGGAGCGCCTCCCACTCCTCATCCCGCTTCCGGAGGTAGTCGCCGACCTCCTGGACCAGGGCGGCCGTGATCCCTTTCGAGAAGATGGCATGGCCCTCGACGCACTCACGGATGGCCGTGAGGATCTCCTCCGGGGGAGCACCCTTCACCAGGTAGCCCGCGACGCCGGCCGCCAGCAACTGGAGGAGGGTAGCCCGCTCCTCTTGCGCGGAGACGGCGATGACCCGGGTGTCGGCCGAGCGCGATCGCAGCTCCCTGGCGACCCTGGCACCACCGCCTCCCGGCATCCTGGCGTCGACCAGGGCCACCTCGGGCCTGTGGCGTTCGGCAAGCTCGATGGCCTCCCCCGTATCCTCGGCCACGCCTACCAGGTCCAGCGAGCCCTCCTTGCCGATGAGTTCGATCAGGGCCTCGCGTAGGTCCGGATCGTGATCAGCGACAAGCACCCGGATGCGCTCCATGGCTACTCAGCGCCCCGGTTCCCATCGGACCGTCCGCGAGATTTCTCCCGGCGAGGGCTGGCACGCTGCCGAGGTGAGCGCTCAGGGATCCGCCGCGCCGACGGCTCCGGACGGCTCGGACCTTTGGCGCGTTTCCCCAGCAGTGGACGAACCGCGCTCAGAGGCACAGGCTCGTGGCCACGCCCCCAGCGTTTCCATCCGCACGCGTTGCACAGCGTGAACGAAATCGTGTCGCCGTTGGGCTGCATGGTCACGGTCAGCAGTTCGTGAGAACCACAGGTCGGGCAGCGGGCTCGCCGATCGTCATCCATCTAACTCGGATTCATCCTTGCCCGCAGTTCGGCTCTTTTGCACCGGCCAATCGCCCTATTTGACTAGTTAATTCCGGCCGGGCGTCAGATAGGCCCTCCGAACTAGTCCGCGACAAGCGGCCACGCTCTGCCGGGCGTCCTTACTCACCGGGATAGATGGGTCGATATTTCGGAGGAACGGAAGGGACTTCATGACGCCCACCGAATCTGCCGCGGCCCTGCCCGGAGCTGACCGAGGCTCCCCGTCTTCAGTGGCGCCGCCCATTCTCGTAGTGGAAGACGACACCGCTCATGCGCTTCTGGTGGAACGGGTCTTTCAGAAGGCAGGACTCATGAATCCGGTTGTGGCGTTTCGCGACGGGCGAGAGGCCGCTGCCTATCTCGCCGGCGACGGCCCGTACTCCGAGCGCATCCGCCACCCTCTCCCCGTGCTTGTCTTGCTCGACAACGGTGTCCCAGGGATGTCGGGCTTGGCGGTTCTCTCCTGGATTCGAGAGCAACCCGGGCTCGAGCAACTGCCCGTGATCATGTTCTCCGGTTCGACCGAGTCGGAGGATATCGATCGGGCGTTCCAACTCGGGGCGGACTCGTATCTGGTGAAACCCGTTGCCTTCGAGGCGCTTATCGATACCGTGAGCGGCCTCGGGCTTCCCTGGATCCTGCTCGATCGTCGAACACGCGATGACTGAATCCCGGACCCGCCGGGGGGTTCGCGGAAGCGTGTGGCGCTGGTATCTGGTCGTGGGCTTCGTCGCGTGGGGGCTCTACCTGGTCCTGCCTCGGGGAGGACCGACTCAGGGTCTCCTCTATGTCGGACTGGGAATCTTGGTGGTTGCTGCCATTTCAGGAAGAAAGGAACTCGAGGAGAAGATCGCTCACCAGGCGCTCTACGACCCGCTGACCGATCTGGCCAACCGGGCGTTGTTTGCCGATCGTCTCAAGCAGGCGATCGCGGGGGCTCCTCGGCACGGCCGGCGGGTAGTGGTGCTGGTGCTCGACCTCAACGGCTTCAAAGCGGTGAACGACACCTTCGGCCACTCCGTTGGAGATCAACTCCTCATCGAGGTGGCCGCTCGGACGGTCCAGTGCGTTCGACCTTCCGATACGGTGGCCCGGTTGGGTGGAGACGAATTCGCCATTCTGCTGGAGGACGCCGGGGTGCAGGAGGCGGTCGGAGTGGCGGAGCGGCTCCTCGAACGCTTCCGTGAGTCATTCGACATCGAGGGGCAGGAACTCTTCATCGATCTCAGTATCGGCATCGCCGAATGCCCGTCGGGCTCCGTCGGCGCCGAGGCCCTCCTGCGTGATGCGGACGCTGCCATGTACACGGCCAAGCGCGCGGGAAAGGGAGCCTACGAGATATTCCACCCTGAGTTCCACGTTGCAGTCCTGAAGCGCTTCGAGCTGTCGACCGACCTCAGACGGGCCATCGAGCACGGCGAGTTCGTTCTCCACTACCAGCCCATCGTCACGCTGAGGGAAGGAACGATCACCGGCGTCGAGGCACTGATCCGCTGGATACGCCAGGACGGGAGGATGGTGTCCCCCGCCGACTTCATCCCGGTGGCCGAGCAGACCGGACTGATCGTTCCCATCGACCGGTGGGTCATGAAGGAGGCGTGCCGGCAGGCCCGGGCCTGGGAGGAGGAGTTCTCGGACCGACCTCCGATAGGTATGAGCGTGAACATGTCGGTGCGGCAACTCCAGGACGCCCGGGTCACGAAGGAGGTCCAGAAGACGATTCAAGAGTCGGGCCTCGATCCCGCTCGCCTGACCCTCGAGATCACAGAAAGCGTCCTCATGCGGGAAGTGGAGGCTACGCTGGCGGTCCTGAATGAGCTCAAGACTCTCGGGATCCGACTTGCCATCGACGACTTCGGCACCGGGTTCTCCTCACTGAACTATCTCCGTCGTCTCCCTGTGGACGTCGTCAAGATCGATCGCTCCTTCGTGGCCGGGATCGCCAGCCAGAGCAGCGAGTGGACCCTGGCCCGGGGCATCGTCAGGCTCGTCCACGAGCTGGGCCTCGAGACGGTGGCCGAGGGAGTAGAGCGGGCCGATCAGCGAGCTCACCTGCAAGCGCTGGGGTGCCGGTTGGCCCAGGGATTCTTCTTCGCCCGGCCGATGGAGCCCGACGCGGTCGCCGCATTGTTGGCAAAGACGAGCACCCGCTCTGCCTGACCCTGGCCCTCAGCCATCCAGGAAAGGGCGCCCCTGGATCAGGGCGCCATCAGGCCTTCCCGCATCCAGCTTCGGAGGATGGCCAGCCGCTCCTTCGGCCAGCCATCCTCGAACGGGACGTCTCCGGTCTCGATCCGCTTCAGGATATCGGCGACGTTCTCCTTGAAGCTGTCGTAGTCCCACAGGTCGAATGCCCACTTCATCTGCATCCGCTGCTCCTCGCGGAACATCGGCTTGATGTCACGCTCGAAGCTCAGCCCGTTCCTGGAGCCGGTCAGCGGGAGCCCGGCCTGCTGCAACATCAGCGTGAGGTCATGGGGCTCGGAGGCGGCCTCCATCGCATCCTGGACGGAGACATCGCCCAACGTGACCAGCTCGAGGAGAGACTGGTCAAACGTCCGCATCCCGTAGTGGGCGCCCTTCGCGATGACTTCCTCGATCTCCGCCGTGATGTCGGGATTGGTGATCCGCTCGGCGATCCGACCGGTGTTGACGAGCACCTCCAGACCAACCACTCGGTCTCCAGATGTACCGGGCACCAGGCGCTGGCAGATGATCCCCCGGAGCGCGCCGGCCAGGGTCAGCCGGATCTGTTGCTGCTGGAACGGCGGGAAGAAATCGAGGAGACGGTTCACGGTCTCCTTGGCGTTGACCGTGTGGAGCGTCGAGAGCACCAGGTGCCCGGTTTCGGCAGCTTGCAGGGCGGCCTGGACGGTTTCGGCATCTCGCATCTCCCCGATCAGGATCACGTCGGGGTCCTGGCGAAGGGAGGCGCGCAGCGCGCTGAAGAAGGTCTTGGAATCCTGGCCCACCTCCCTCTGATTTATCCACGCCATCTTGTCGCCGTGCAGCACTTCGATGGGATCCTCGATGGTCACGATGTGCACCGGGCGAGTTCGGTTGATGTGCTCGATCATCGAGGCGAGGGTCGTGGTCTTGCCGGACCCTGTCGGCCCGGTGACCAGGATGAGGCCGCGCACTTCGTCGGCGAGCGTCTGTACGACGGGGGGGAGCCGCAACTCTTCGAAGCCGGGGCCTCCCATCCGCAGCTTCCGAAACACCATGCTCACCGATCCTCGCTGGCGGAACACGTTGGCCCGGAAGCGACCGACCCCAGGAACCGAGTGCGCGAAGTCCACCTCGCCCTCGTCGTCGAAGCGAGAGCGCCGATTGGCGGGGATGATGGCGCCCGCCAACTCCTCGACATCCTGCGAGCTGATCGGGGGGTGCTCCAGCCTTCGGACCAATCCACCCTCCCGCACCGCCGGCGGGGAGTTCGACTTGATGTGCAGGTCGGAGCCCTCGCTTCCCGCGAGGACGCGAAGCCAGTCGACGAGCTCCACCACCGTGCCGCTGGATGAGCTCGGCGAGGTGGGCATTCCAGGGGAGGTGGGCGATACGGGAGAATTGGGCGCGCTGGACGAGCCGGGCAGGCCAGGCGCGTCGGTCATTCGGTCGCCCCTAACTCGGCGGCAGCGCCGTCGCCGCCCTCTGAACCATCCTCACCGAGCGCGCTCGCGGCGGTGCGATGAACGTCGGCCAGATGCGCCAGCAGCGTCCGCCGTTGTTCCGAGGTCCTTCGCAATGTCTCCAGGCTCCGCTCCAGCTCGATCGTTCGCTCGCGCACCTTTTCCTCCAGCGATTCGTTCTGAGAGATGAGCTCCAGGTGCAGCCGCCGGGTCTCCAGCAGATTCCTGATTCGCAGGAGGGCTTCGTCCTGGTCGAACGGCTTCAGCAGGAAGTCCCGAGCGCCCATCGCCAGAGCGCGTCGCCTCGCCTCCGGTGTGCTGTCGGCGGTGAGGACCAGGATGGGCAGATACGTCCCGTCGGGGATGTGCCTGCTCAGCTCCTCCATCACCTCGAACCCATCCATGTGAGGCATCATCAGGTCCAGGATGATGATGTCCGGCTTGAACTCGCCGTGAAGAGCCCGGACTCGGGTCGGGTCCGTGGTGCTAGCGATGTGCTCGTAGCCCGCCCGCTGGAGGATGCGCTCGAGGAGCATCACGTTCGTCTCCTCATCGTCCACGATGAGGACATTCGCCTTGATCAGATCGTCACTGGTGCGCACGGTCGAGTCCCCTTTCCTCGAGGGCATCGGCGACGACTTTCACGAATTCCGCCACGCCGAGCGGCTTGGTGACGTAGGCTCGGGCTCCGGCATCGAGCAGCCTGCGGACCTGTTCCTTGGTGGCATCGGCGCTGATCACGATGACCGGAATGTCCAACATCGCCGGGTCCGCCCGCAGGATTCGGAGGACCTCGAATCCAGAGAGGTCGGGGAGGTTGAGATCGAGGAGGATGACGTCGGGGTTGTGCTGTCGGGCGAGCTCCAGCCCCAACCTCCCCTGGGGGGCGGAGATCAGGTTCACTCCCGGGAAGCCGCCCAGCACGCGCTCGACCAACTTGAGGTTCGCCGGATTGTCCTCGATCTGAAGGATGGTGTAGGTACCCCCCGGGGTCGAGGGCAGGACGCCCTCTTCTGTACGGCCTCCCTCGAATCGGCTCTCGGGGCTCTCCGCCAGAGGAAACTCCACAGAGAACGTGCTGCCCTCTCCAAGTACGCTCTTCACGGCCATGGTCCCTCCCATCGCCTCGACGAGGCGCTTGGAGAGGGCCAGGCCCAGACCGGTGCCTTCCACGCCCGTCGGCTCCACATCCAGGCGGTCGAAGGGTGTGAACAGCCGATCCATCTTGTCGTCTGGGATACCGGCCCCTTGATCTGCGACCGAGATGCGAAGACCGTCGCCCTCAACACTCTCAATACGGAGGATGACCTTCCCCGCTTCGCGGTTGTACTTCACCGCATTCGACAGCAGGTTCAACAGGACCTGCCTGAGCCGTTGCCGGTCCGCGAGGACGTATGGGTCACCCGCCTCCAACTCGTCCACCTCGAGCTCGATGGCACGGTCGTGGGCGAGCGGCCGGACCAGTTCGACCGCGCCCGACAAGGCTTCGTGCACCTGGACGGGCTCGGGAGAGAGCGTGATCCGGCCGGTCTCGATCCGCGCGATGTCCAACACCTCGTTGATGAGGTCGAGCAGGTGCCTCCCGCCCTTGAGGATCTGCTGGACACTTTCGAGCTGCTGCGGGTCCAGACCGTCCATCTCCAGAAGCTGGCCGAACCCGAGGACAGCGTTGAGTGGGGTCCGCAGCTCGTGGCTCATCCGCGAGAGGAACTCGCTCTTCGCATTGTTCGCTCGCTCGGCATCCTCGCGGGCCTGTTCGGCCTGTTCCTTGGCGTGCTCGGCCTCGTCCTTGGCACCCCTGAGCGCGTCCTCCAGGGCGACGTTCTCGGTGACGTCGCGCGAGACCATGACCACCCCTCGAAGGGCCCCATCCTCCCCCCTCATCGCCTGGCCTCGAGCCTCGAGCATCACCCAGTGGCCATCGGCGTGTCGTACGCGAAACCTCATCTCCAACGCGCTTCCCTGAAGCAGCGACTGGAGCGCCTGGCCCGTCCGTTCCTTGTCCTCGGGGTGAATGATCTCGAAGCGGTCGATCCGCTCGTACTCTTCCGGCGTGTAGCCCAGGATTCGGTAGACGGCGGGGCTGGGCGGTCCAAGCTCACCACCTGGCCCTATGGTGGTGAAGATGTCCGGAGAAGCAGCAAGGACGGCCCGGAGCTTCTCCTCGCTCTCCTGGAGCGCTCTCTCCGTCTCCTTGCGCTCGGGTATGTCGTGAACGAAGGCGTGGAAGCTCGGCATCTCTCCCAACCGCACGACGTTGACTGAGAGCTCGACGGGAAACTCATGGCCGGCGCGGTGGAGGGCCACGAGCTCGATCCGCTTCCCGAGCACAGGCCCCTCTCCCGTATCCAGGAATCGCCGCAGGCCCTCCCGGTGCGCATCCCGGAACCGTTCCGGGATGATCGTGTCGGCAACGGCCCTCCCGATCGCCTCCTCCCGTGACCAGCCAAATATCGCCTCCGCCTGAGGATTCCAGTCGGTGATCAGTCCGCCCGCGTCCATCCCGATCAGGGCATCACCGGCGGTGTCGATGATGGATCGCGTTCGTTCCTCGCTCGCTCTCAGGGCTTCCTCCGCGCTCTTGCGGTCCCGGAGCGAGAGGGCCAGCAGGGTCAGCCCGCCCACGACCGCGACCCCGAGCACCATGGCCGCGTTGACAAGTGTGTTCCGGAGCTTACCGACGGCACCCAGGGCATCACGTTTGGGAACGCTGGCCGTGATGGTCCAGTTCAGCCCGGCCACGGGCTGATAGGCGGACAGCATTGAGCCCGATCGAGTGTCCTCGGTCGAAACCCCCGTTTCGCCCCGAAGTGCTGCCGCCACCTGGGGGTCGCGCGCACGGGAGACGAGCTTGTCGGGGGAGGCCATCGGTGCGGCCAGGAGCGCGCCGCGCTGGTCTGTCACCGCGAAACTCACTCCTTGCGACGCGGCGAACTTGTCCACGAAGCCCTGGATCGAGTCGAGGCCGTAGGCGGCCACCAGGATGACGAGTAGTTCGCCTGGCGTCTCGCTCCTGGCGGGCGCAAAGATCAGGGTCGCCAAGGCGACCACTCGGGGGTGGCCGGTCGCCTGGCTCTCGTATGCCTCGGAGATGTAACTGCGTCCGGAGGTGATGACCCCCATGTACCAATCCCGGAAGCTGAAGTCCTTGCCGATGATGGAGGGTGTCGCGGGCACGATGTCGAGGAGCCGCCCCTCGGGGGTCGCGATGAACGCAGTGGCTATCCCCGGCCACGTTTCCTGCATCTCCTTGAGTTCAAATCGGATCGCATCGTGGTCGTAGCGGGGCGGGTCCGCCACGGCCCCGCTCAGTGAGGGTCTCTGGGCGTAGGACTCGACAAACCCGCGCAGTCCCAGCATCTCCTTCTGGAGGGCGACTGCTCCCGCGGCCGCTGTCGAAGCAACTTTGGCCTTCACGTCTTGCGCAAGGGCATCCGAGGCAACGTGCAGTGCGAACCCGGTGAGCAGCGCCAGCGGAAGGGCTGTGAGCAGGACGAACAGGCCGATCAGGCGTCTCGTCGGCAATCCTTCTCTTGTTCGCTGGCCCATGGACGCTGCCTCTCCAGGCGGACGGGGCCGCCCGGCCTCCACGAGGGCGGGCCGCTCTCGCTTGAGGCATCGGCGCTCCGAGTGGGAGCCTTGAAGTCGGGCGGACAAGCCCTGTGACCAGCGAAATCAGCGACCTCTGGGCCGAAAGGCTGGCAGGAATCGGTTCCCCCGTTTGGGGCCGGCTTCAGGCCGCGGGGCGCGCCGTGAGGACCTCGATTCCGTCTTCGGTGACGGCGAGGGTGTGCTCGAAGTGGGCCGAGAGCTTGCCGTCGGCCGTGACAACCGTCCACCGGTCACCGAGCACCCTGGTCCGCCACGTCCCCACGTTGACCATGGGTTCGATCGCGACGACCAGGCCGGGGCGGATCAGGGGACCCCGGTCAGGATCGCCGTAGTTGGGGACCTGCGGATCTTCGTGGAGGGCCCTGCCCACGCCGTGTCCCGCATACTCGCGCACGCAGCTGAACCCGGCGCCCTCAGCCACCTGCTGCACCGCGTGGCCCACGTCGGAGAGCCTGCGACCCGCCCGCAGCTGGGCGATGCCGGCCTCCAGCGATTCCTCGGTCACCCGGACGAGCTTGATGGCCTCCTCGGAGGGAGGACCTCCCACGAACACGCTCACCGCCGAGTCGCCGTGATATCCCTCCCAGATGGCTCCCACATCCAGCTTGAGGACGTCGCCCGGGATCAGTTTGCGCTTCGGGCTGGGGATCCCGTGGACGACCTCGTGGTTCACCGACGTGCAGATGGTGGCGGGGAATCCCCGGTACCCCTTGAACGAGGGGACGGCCCCCTCGCCCCGGATGCTCTTCTCGGCCAGGTCGTCCAGGTCGGCCGTGGTCATACCCGGACGGACCGCCTCCATCAGCCGCTCTATGGTCAAGGCGGTGATGCGGCCGGCCTTTCGCATTCGGTCGATCTCCTCGGGCGACTTGAAGATGATCATCCGGCTCCGCCCTCGCTCCCGTCCTCGCCCGAGACATCGGCCAGGGCCGCCACCGCTCGCTCCGTCACCTGCTCTTCCGTGCCGAGGGCGTCAACCTCCCGGAGGAGTCCGCGCTCGGAGTAGAACTTGAGCAGAGGGGCCGTGCTCTCGCGGTAGACCTCGAGACGCCGGCGAACCGTGTCCTCGTCCTCGTCTGTTCGCTGGATGAGGGCACCTCCGCACACGTCACAGACGCCCTCGACCTTGGGCGGGTTGTAGAACACGTTGTAGGGCGTTTGGCAGCTGGCGCAGGTCCTGCGCCCGGCGATCCGCTTGACGGCCTCCTCCTCCTCGAGGATGAGCGCCAGCGCCGCAGACAGCGCCCTCCCCCTCGCCGCCAGCTCATCCTCCAGGCTCATCGCCTGGGGGATGTTCCTGGGAAAGCCGTCCAGGATGAAGCCCCGGGGCTCCTCGTCGATGGCGGCCATGACCATGCCGATGGTCACGTCGTCCGGAACGAGCTCCCCGGCGTCGAGGTAGGCCCTCGCCCGGCGGCCGAGCTCGGTTCCCTCGTTGACGTTCCACCGGAAGATATCTCCAGTAGCGATGAGCGACAGACCATACCGATCGACCAGGCGCCGGGCCTGCGTACCCTTCCCCGCCCCCGGGGGGCCGAGGAGGACGATGCGCAGATCGGGGGCTCTCAGCGCAGGAAGCCTTCGTAGTGCCGCATCATCAGTTGCGACTCGAGCTGCTTCATGGTCTCGAGCGCAACCCCCACCGTGATCAGGATGCTGGTTCCTCCGAAGGGAAAGGCGGTGATAGCCCACACGGCCAGGAAGATGGAGGGGATCAGGGCGATGGAGGCCAGGAACAGCGACCCCGGCAACGTGATCCGGTTCAAGATGTTCGAGAGGTATTCCGATGTGGAGCGGCCAGGCCGGATCCCCGGGATGAACCCTCCGTATTTCCGGATGTTGTCGGCCGTATCGACCGGGTTAAACGTGATGGCGGTGTAGAAGTACGCGAAGAACACGACCAGAGTTCCGTAGATGAGCATGTACACGGGGTTGGTCTGTCGCAGCAGCGTGTTGTTCACGAAGTTCTGGAACCACTGCACGTGGATCACGTTCTGCAGCAGCGTCGGGAAGTACAGCACGGACGAGGCGAAGATGATCGGGATCACTCCGGCCTGGTTCACCTTGAGTGGGATGTAGGTGCTCTGGCCACCCATCATCCGTCGCCCCACGATCCGCTTGGCGTATTGCACCGGGATCCTGCGCTGTCCCTGTTCCATCCACACGACGGCCAGGATGATCGCCACACCGAGGCCCAGCAGGAAGTAGAACTTCGCTTCCCCCGCCTGATTGAGGATGGCCGCGCCCTGGGCAGGCAGACGTGAGATGACGCTGGTGAAGATCAGGATCGACATCCCGTTGCCGATCCCGCGTTGTGTGACCAGCTCACCCAGCCACATGATCATGGCCGTCCCAGCCGTCAGCGTGAACACGATCAGGGCCACCCGCGGGGCGGTGAACGAGCGGATCACGTGGAACTGGCTGTTGAACAAGAACACCAATCCGGTCGACTGGAGGAGCGCAAGCGTCACGGTCATGTAGCGGGTCCACTGGGTGATCTTCTTGATCCCGATCTCGCCCTGCTTCTGCCATTGCTCGAGCTTGGGGATCACCACCGTCAGGAGCTGCATGATGATCGAGCTGGTGATGTAGGGCATGATCCCCAGCGAGAACACCGCGAATCGGGTCAGCGCGCCGCCGGAGAACAGGTCGATGAACTGCAGGGCAGACAGCCCCCGAGCGGGGTTCGCCGCATTCTGCAGCTCCTGGAGACGGCTCAGGTCGACATTCGGAACCGGGATGTGCGAGCCCAGCCGGAACACCGCGATGATCCCGATGGTGAACAGGATCTTCTTGCGAAGGTCCGGGATCTTGAACGCGTTGACGAACGCCTTCAGCACTGCGCGGGAAACCTCCTGATACTCCCGAGAGCCCCAGTGTACAGGCTCACAGGATCTCTACGGCGCCCCCGGCGCGCTCGATCTTGACCTTGGCCGAGGTCGAAACGGCGTGGGCGCGGACGGTCAGGGCCCGGTCCAGTTCCCCCTGTCCGAGGACCTTCACCGGGAGCGACTTCCTGACCATCCCTCGCTGGCGAAGGAGCTCCGGCGTCACCTCGGTGCCCGCCTCGAACGCCTGGCCGAGCTTGTCCACGTTCACCACGGCATACTCGACCCGATTGGGATTGGCGAATCCCTTGAGCTTGGGTATCCGGCGCTGAAGGGGCATCTGGCCGCCCTCGAATCCCGGCTTCGGGTTGTGCCGCGCGTTGTAGCCCTTCGTGCCACGCCCGGCCGTCTTGCCCTGGCCGGCCGCCCTGCCGCGGCCGACGCGGCGTCGCTCCCGAACCGCGCCCTTCGCGGGACGAAGGTGGTGAAGCTTCATCTCGTTCCTCCCGTAAGCGTTCCGCCTTCGGCGGACCGCTTGCGCCGGGGAGATGCAGCAGCCCGATCCGCTTCGCTTCGCTGCGCGGGGCTGCTGCCCCCCTGGACCCCCTCGACCTCCTCCACGCGCACGAGATGGGAGACCTTGGCGATCATCCCCCGGATCTCGGGCCTGTCGTCCTTGACCACGGAGTCGTGCAGACGGTGCAGGCCAAGCCGCCGGACTGTGTCCTTCTGGTCCTTGGGCCGGTCGATGACGCTACGGGTTTGGGTGACCTTAAGCCTCGGCACCCGACCCCCCCTCCTCCAGACCGGCCTCGGCCCGTTTGGCCGCCATGGCGACCTCGGCGTCCGCGACCCCCTCGACCATCGCCCGCGGGGCGATCTCCCGGATGTCTCTCCCTCGGAGGCGGGCGATCTCCTCTGGTCGCCGCAGCCCCCTGAGGCCTGCGATCGTCGCGTGGACGATGTTGATCGCGTTGCCCGAGCCGAGGGACTTGGACAGGATGTCCTTGATGCCCGCGGCTTCCACGACCGCGCGGACCGGCCCGCCGGCGATCACACCGGTGCCCGGTGCGGCCGGCTTGAGCAGGACGACGCCGGCTCCGTCCTGGCCGATGACCTCGTGAGGGATCGTCGTGTTCATAAGAGGGACCACGAACATGTTCTTCTTGGCTTCCTCCACACCCTTCTGGATGGCGGCCGGCACCTCCTTCGCCTTGCCGTAGCCGACGCCGACCCGGCCGGCCCCATCCCCCACCACGACGAGCGCGGTGAAGCTGAACCGGCGGCCACCCTTGACCACTTTGGCCACCCGGTTGATGGAGACCACTCGCTCCTCGAACGGGCTCCGCTCTGTCTGCTGGTCGTACCGTCTCAAATCTCCAACCCACCTTCGCGCGCGCCTTCGGCGACCGCCTTCACCCTGCCGTGATAGAGACGTCCACCACGGTCGAACACCGCCCGGTCAACGCCCAGGGCCTTGGCCCTGTCGGCGATGGCTTGGCCGACCTTCTTGGCCCGGTCTTCCTTGTCCCCTCCGCCGATGCTGAGGTCCGAGGCGGCGGCCAGCGTCCGAGCCCCCTGGTCATCCACGAGCTGCGCGTAGATGTGGCGGTTCGACCGGTAGACGGCCAACCGTGGTCGCTCGGCGGTGCCACCCAACTTTCTGCGGACCCGGCGATGCCGGCGGAGCCGTGCGCCGCGCTTGAGCTCGGAACGCATCACGCAGCCCCCTTGGCGGCCTTGCCGGCCTTCTTCCGCACGTACTCGCCCTCGTACCTGATGCCCTTGCCCTTGTACGGCTCGGGCTTGCGGATCTTGCGGATCTCCGCCGCCACCTCACCGACGAGCTGCTTGTCTATGCCCCGGACGGTCACGCGGTTCTGCGCCGGGACCTCGAATTCGATCCCCGCCGGAGGACGGAACGTGACCGGGTGCGAATACCCCACCGCCAGCTCGAGGTCGGATCCCTTCAGAGCGGCTCGGTACCCCACCCCGACGATCTCCAGGCGCTTCTCGAACCCGTTCGTGACGCCCTCCACCATGTTTGCCAGAAGCGTGCGGGTGAGCCCGTGCAGCGAGCGGTGCAGGCGTTCGTCCGTGGGCCGCTCGACGCGAACGGTCCCATCCTCCATGAGGATCCGCATGTCGGCGTGGAAGGTCTGTTCCAGGGTTCCCCTGGGCCCCTTCACCGACACGCGGGACCCATCGACCGCCACCTCCACACCGGAGGGAATCGTTATGGGCTGTTTTCCGATCCGAGACATCTCGCTTCTTCCTCGTTACCAGACGTACGCCAGAACTTCGCCGCCCACGCCAAGTTTCTTGGCCTGGCGGTCGGTGAGGACCCCTCGGGAAGTGGACAGGATAGCGATGCCCAGCCCGCCCAACACCCTGGGGATCTCCTCCTTGTCGGCGTAGACGCGCCGACCTGGGGTGGAGACCCGCTTCAGCCCGCTCAGAGTGCGCTCCCGGTTGGGGCCGTACTTCAGGCGGATGACGATCCGGCGATCCTTGCCCTCCCCCTCCACGGCCGTCTCGGAGACGTACCCCTCGCCCGCCAGGATCTCGGCGATGCGCTCCTTGAGCTTGGAGGCCGGGACCACCACCTCGTCCTTGTGGGCCATCGCGGCGTTACGGATCCGAGCCAGCATGTCGGCGACGGGATCGGTCATGACCATGTGATCACCTCACCTCACCACGACGCCTTGGTGACGCCCGGGATCTCGCCCTGGTGGGCGAGCTCGCGGAAGCACAGGCGGCAGAGCATGAAGCGGCGAAAGACCGCCCGGGGCCGTCCGCACCGGGCACACCGCGTGTAGGCCCTGGCCTTGAACTTCCGGCCGGCCCGCCTCTGCTTCTCGATCAGCGCCTTCTTCGCCATTGTCCGGTTCTCACTCCTAACTCGCGGCAGCCACCACGGGCATGCCGGCGAACGGGAAGCCCAGGGCGCGCAGGAGCGCCCGAGCCTCTTCGTCGTCCTCCGCCGTGGTCACGACCGTGATGTCCATGCCACGGACCTTGACCACCTTGTCGTAGTCGATCTCGGGAAAGATCAGCTGCTCGGTCACGCCGAGCGTGAAGTTCCCGCTTCCGTCGAAGGCCTCCGGGTTCAGCCCCCGGAAGTCCCTGATCCTCGGCAGGGCGGTTGAGAGGAGGCGGTCCAGGAACTCCCACATGCGGTTCCCCCGAAGGGTCACCTTCGCCCCGATGGTCATGCCGGCTCGCAGCTTGAACGCGGCGATCGACTTCCTGGCTCGAGTCACTGCCGCCTTCTGTCCGGTGATCGTGGCCAAGTCCTCCAAGACGGCGTCCAGCAGCTTGCTGTCGCGGATGGCGTCGCCAACGCCTGCGTTCACCGCGATCTTCTCGAGCCGCGGCACCCGCATGCGATTGGAGATCCCCAGCTCGCGCTGCAGCGCGGGCACCACCTCGTTCAGGTAGCGCGCCTTGAGCCTGGGGACGTAGGGCTCCTTGGTTGCCTCAGCCATGGTTCATGTCTCCGCCTCGCAGTGCCGGCAGATCCGAGCCTTGATGCCGTCATCCAGGCGGTGCCCGACCCTGGTCGGCTTGCCGCAGTTCTTGCACACCAACATGACGTTCGACAGGTCGATGAACAGCTCCTTCTGGATGATGCCGCCCTGCTGGAGCGCCTGGCCGCTCCGGGACCGCTTGCCTCCAGCCCGGGTATGGGCGGTGGCCCGGGCCACCCCCTCCACCATGACTCGATTCTTCTTCGGCAGGACGTTCACTACCCGACCGCGCTTCCCGCGGTCCTTGCCCCCGATGACCTGCACTTCGTCGTTCTTCCTGATATCCACAGACATGTTCAGAGCACCTCTGGCGCAAGCGAAATGATCTTCATGAACCTCTTCTCCCGGAGCTCCCTGGCCACCGGGCCAAAGATCCGAGTCCCACGAGGATTCTTCTGCTCGTTGATCAATACCACAGCGTTGTCGTCGAACTTGATGTAGGAGCCATCCGCTCGGCGTCGCTCCTTCGCCGTGCGGACGACCACGGCTCGAACGACCTCTCCCTTCTTCACCCCGCCTCCCGGCAGGGCGTCCTTGACCGAGCCGATGATCTCGTCCCCGATCCCGGCGTAACGACGCCCGGAGCCACCGAGCACGCGGATGCACAGGACCTCCTTGGCCCCCGTGTTGTCCGCTACGCGGCAACGCGACTCCTGCTGGATCACGGATGGCTACCTTGCCCTCTCCACTATCTCCACGACACGCCAGCGCTTGGTCTTGGAGAGCGGACGCGTCTCTGAAATCCGGACGGTGTCGCCGACGTGGGCCTGGTTGCCCTCGTCGTGCGCCTTGAGCTTCGTGGTCCGGCGCATGATCTTGTGGTACAGGGGATGGCTGACCTGGCTGGAGATCCGAACCACCACGGTCTTGTCCATGGTGTCGGCCACCACCACTCCGGTTCGCACCTTGCGCCGTCCCCGCTCCTTGTTCTCGGTCACTCCTGGCCTTCCTCATCCGGGGCCGCCGTCGCTCCGGCGGCCGCCTCACGCTCGATCACGGCCTCCTCGGCCATGTCGCCGAGGGACCGACCCTTCAGCTCGCCCGAGGCGATGGCCTCACGCCGCTCCTCCAGCGAAACCCGGTCGGCTCTGGCTATAGCCTCGCGCAGATCCTCCTCGGTCTGGCGGCCCCTCAGGATGGTGAGGATCCGGGCAATGTCGTGCCGGACTTCCTTGATCCGCATTGGGTTGTCGAGCTGTCCGGTGGCCGACTGGAACCGGAGGTTGAACAGCTCCTCCTTGGACAGCTCCATGCGCGCCAGAAGCTCCTCGTCGGGAAGCTCGCGAAGCTCGGCCGCCTTCATCTCGTTCTCCTCCTCACTCCTGCGCTCCCGTTCGCACGATGAACTTGGTCTTCACCGGCAGCTTGTGGGCCGCTCGCTGCATGGCCTCCCGGGCCACGGGCTCTGCCACTCCAGACAGCTCGAACATCACCCGGCCCGGCTTGATCACAGCCACCCACCCTTCGGGATTGCCTTTGCCCGACCCCATGCGGGTCTCCGCCGGCTTCTTGGTCACGGGCTTGTCGGGGAAGATGTTGATCCAGACCTTGCCGCCGCGACGGATGTGACGGGTCATGGCGATACGGGCAGCCTCGATCTGCCGGTTGGTCAGCCACCCGGCCTCCAGCGCCAGCAGGCCGTAGTCGCCGAAGTGGACCTCGGTGCCCCCCTTGGCCTGGCCCTTCCTTCGGCCTCGGTGCTGCTTGCGGTGCTTGACCCGCTTGGGCATCAACATCTCTACGGCCGACCTCCAGTGGGCTTACGGGTGGGACGGCGCCCTGCGGGCGGCCGGGCGGGGCGTCCGGGCTCCTGGCGCGTCTCCCGAGGCTCCGCCGCTGGAACCGGCACGCCCTCTTCCACCTCGCGGACATCGGTGATGAGGGCGCCGGTGGAGGCACCGCCGGCCCCGCCGACCGGGACCCCGGCCAGCGCGCGGGCCCGAGCGCGTTCGATCTCCTGTTCGTGAACCGGAATTTCATCTCCGTGGTAGACCCAGACCTTCACACCGATCACGCCGAACGTGGTCTTGGCCTCGGCCGTGCCGTAGTCGATCTTGGCCCGGAGGGTGTGGAGAGGAACACGGCCCTCGCGATACCACTCGCGCCGGGACATCTCCGCTCCGCCCAGGCGCCCCCCGCACTGGACCCGCACACCCAGCGCGCCGGCTTTCATAGCCGTCTGGACCGTCCGGCGCATGGCCCGCCTGAACGACACGCGGCCCACGAGCTGCTCGGCCGTGCTCTGGGCAAGCAGGGCCGCGTCGGTCTCGGGCCGGAGCTCGCTGGCGGACTGGTTCATGTCCTCGACCTTCACGTCAACCCGTTTCCCGGTCACCTTCTCGATGTCCTTGCGGATGCGGTCGACCTCGGCACCCTTGCGACCGATGACGATCCCGGGACGTGCCGTTCGGATGAACACCTGTACCTGATCGCCCTTGCGCTCGATGTCGACGCTGGAGATACCGGCCCGGGTGAGCTTCGCGTGGATGTACTGTCGGATCCGCACGTCCTCGTGGAGCGCCTGGGCGTAGTCCTTGCGCGCGTACCACTTGGACTTCCAGGGATAGATGACTCCAAGCCGAAATCCGTACGGGTTAACTTTGTGTCCCACTGCTCACCTCTTCCAGACTTTTCAGGACGACCGTCACGTGGCTCGTCCGCTTGCGGATCCTGGTTGCTCGGCCGTACGCGCGGGGTTGCCACCGCCGGAGCGTCGGTCCGTCGTCGACCCACGCCCGGGCCACCACCAGGTTCTCCGGGATCGCCTGCTGCTGCTCGGCGTTGGCCACGGCCGAGTTCAACACCTTGATCAGGGTGCGATTGGCCTTGTACGGCGAGAACGTAAGGATGCGCCGGGCATCCTCGACGTGCTGCCCCCTGATCAGGTCCACGGACCGCCGCAGCTTTCTCGGCGAGATCCGCACGTATTTGGCGATGGCCTTCGCTTCCATATCTTCCTCTCAGTGCTCCGCCTGCCGGCGAACCCCCGCTTTCTCTCTCATTTCAGTGAGGTGCTGCGCTCGGTGTGGTGCCCGTGAGTCCGGAAGATCCGGGTGACGGCGAACTCTCCCAGCTTGTGGCCCACCATCGATTCGGTGATGAACACCGGGACGTGCTTCCGCCCGTCGTGCACGGCGATCGTATGGCCCACCATCTCGGGCACGATCGTCGAGCGGCGTGACCACGTCTTGATCACCCGCTTGTCGCCACGCCGGTTCATCTCCACCACCTTGGTCATCAGGTGGTCGTCGACGAACGGGCCTTTCTTGATGGAACGCGGCAAGGGTCATCCCCTCCTCTTCCCGCGGCGGCGCACGATGAGTCGGTCGGATGGTTTGGGCTTCCTGGTCCGGCCTTCCTTCTTTCCCCACGGGCTCACGGGGTGGCGGCCGCCGCTGGACTTCCCCTCGCCGCCGCCGAGCGGGTGGTCCACCGGGTTCATGGCCACACCCCGCACCGAAGGGCGCTTGCCCAGCCATCGGCCTCGGCCGGCCTTCCCCAACGATACGAGCTCATGCTCGGGGTTCCCCACAACGCCCACAGTGGCCCGGCACTTCGCATCCACCAGCCGAATCTCGCCCGACGGCATTCTCAGGGTGGCGAACCCACCCTCCTTCGCCAGAAGCTGGATTCCCACGCCGGCAGAGCGGGCCATCTTGGCTCCGGCTCCCGGCTTGAGCTCCACGGCGTGGACGATGGTTCCCACGGGGATGCTGGCCAGCGGTAGCGCGTTGCCGGGGCGGATGTCCGCACCCGAGCCCGACACGACCTTGTGCCCCACCTCGAGTCCTTGCGGGGCCAGGATGTAGCGCTTGTCGCCGTCGGCGTAGTGCAGGAGCGCGATCCTGGCCGAACGGTTCGGGTCGTATTCGATCGTGGCGACCTTGGCCGGAACCCCATCCTTGTTTCGCTTGAAGTCGATGACACGGTACTGCCTCTTGTGGCCCCCGCCCTGATGCCTGGCGGTGATCCGCCCGTAGGCATTCCGGCCCGCCCGCTTCTTCAGCGATCGAGTCAGCGACTTCTCCGGGTGACTTCGTGTGTTCTCCGAGAAATCGGAGACGCTGGCCCCCCGGCGGCCCGGCGTGGTCGGCTTGTACTTACGGACAGCCATGGGTTACGGCCCCTTCGCCTCGAAGATCTCGATCGTGTCACCCTCGGCCAGGGTGACCACCGCCCGCTTCTGGTCCGGGCGCTTCCCCGTGGACACACGGGTCCTCTTGATCTTTCCCCTGCGATTCATCGTGTTCACGTTGAGAACGCGAACGTTCCAGATCTGCTGGATGGCTTCCTTGATCTCGGTCTTGTTCGCTCGCGGGTCGACCAGAAACGTGTACGTGTTCCGCTCCAGTCCCGCGTAGGACTTCTCGGAGACGACCGGCCGAATGACGATGTCGCGCGGACTCTTCACTTGGCCCCCTCCTCATCCCGGGGGGCTACGCTCGGCTTCGCCTCGCTGCTTGAGCCCCCCGAACCCCCCAGGACGTCCAGCGCTTCGGCCGTGAACAGCACCTGATCGGCGTGGAGGACGTCGTAGGTGGAGATGTTGCGTGGGTATTCGATCTTCACGTTCGAGAGGTTCCGGAAGGACTTCTCCACGGCCTCGTCCGGGCCCGCGAGGACCAGGAGAACCCGACCGTCGAGCCCGAGCGCGTCGAGGACACCACGCGCGTCCTTGGTCCGGGGGCCGTCGAAGGCAAGACTGCCCACAACCGCGAGCTTGCCACTGTGCAAGGCGTCGGTGAGGGCGGATCGGAGGGCCGATCGCTTCATCTTCTTGTTCACCCGCATCTCGTAGCTGCGAGGCTTCGGTCCGTGCGCCACACCGCCTCCGACCCATTGAGGCGCCCTGATCGATCCCTGCCGGGCCCGTCCGGTGCCCTTCTGGCGCCACGGTTTGCGGCCTCCACCCGCCACCTCGGCGCGGGTCTTGGTGGAGTGCGTGCCCGCGCGGGCCGCGGCCAGCCCAGCGACGACCACCTGATGCATGAGGTGCGGATTGATGGGCGCGTCGAAGAAGTCGGCCGGGAGCTCGCGTTGCTCCAGGACCTTGCCTTGCGCGTCTCTGACGTCGACCGTGGCCATCAGCCGTGCCTCTTCCTGGTCTCTCCCGTCTTCACGCTGGACCGGATCATCACGAGGCCACCGGTCGGGCCGGGGACCGCGCCCCTCAGCATCAGGAGATTCCGCTCGGGATCGGCCCCGACCACCTCGAGGTTGAGCACGGTGACCCGCTCGTTGCCCATCTGGCCGGCCATCCGCGTCCCGCGGAACACTCGAGAGGGCGTGGCACAGGCTCCGATGGCTCCCGGGGACCGATGCTTGCGCTCGGTACCGTGGGAGGCCCCCATCCCGGCGAACCCGTGTCGCTTCATGGGCCCCGCGAATCCCTTGCCTTTGGACACTCCGACCACGTCGGTGTGCTCGCCCGGCTCGAAGATGTCCACCTTGATCTCCTGACCGAGCTCGTAATCCGAGGCGGCCTCGGTTCGGAGCTCCACCAGGTGCAGCATCGGCCGCTTCAGACCTGCCCCGTCGAAATGGCCGGTGATGGGCTTGTTGGTCTTGCCCTTGCGGGCATCGCCGAACGCGAGCTGGACTGCCTCGTACCCGTCCCGTTCCTTGGTCTTCACCTGGACCACTCGGCAGGGACCGGCCTGGATGACCGTGACCGGCACCGCCCGAGAATCGTCGGTGAAGATCTGCGTCATCCCGAGCTTGGTTCCGAGGATGCCCTTCGCCCCTGCCATGTCGTCCTTTCGATCAAAGCTTGATCTCGATGTCCACCCCGGCCGACAGGTTCAGGCGCTGGAGCTCCTGCACCGTCTTGGAGGTGGCTTCCATGATGTCGATGAGCCGCTTGTGGGTGAGCATCTGAAAGTGCTCGCGGCTGTCCTTGTCCTTGTGGGGACTGCGGATGACCGTGTACAGGTTCCTCTCGGTGGGAAGGGGAACCGGCCCCACGACCTTGGCCCCCGTTCGCACCACGTGGTCCGCGATCTCCCGGGCTGCCTGATCCAGGATCTCGTGGTCGTACGCCCGCAGCTTGATCCGTATCCGTGGCGCCGGCATCACGCACCACTCTCCCGACCCGAGTGCGATTCCCGGCTGTTGACGCCGGACGGCCCATCAAACATCGGGCCACGGGGCGAGCACGGTCGCCCGCAAGCCCGGCGCGTAGCCGCCAGGGGCCCCCCGCGATCGAGCCGAAGGCGAGCGAGCGGGGGTGGCGGCGTCAACAGCCGGGAGTCGCCAACGAGGACCGCGCTCGAACCGTTCACTTGAGGATCTTGGTGACCCTTCCGGCGCCGACGGTGCGGCCGCCCTCACGGATGGCGAACCGGAGCCCCTCCTCCATCGCGATCGGGCTGATGAGCTCGACCTTCATGGTCGTGTTGTCGCCCGGCATGACCATCTCGGTGCCCTCGGCCAGGTTGATCGTCCCGGTCACGTCGGTGGTCCGGAAGTAGAACTGCGGCCGGTAGTTGGTGAAGAAGGGCGTGTGCCGACCGCCCTCTTCCTTGGACAGGACGTAGACCTGGGCCTCGAACTCTGGGTGGGGCGTGATGGTCCCGGGCTTCGCCAACACCTGGCCCCGCTCCACCTCGTCCTTGTCGATGCCCCGGAGCAGAACGCCCACGTTGTCGCCGGCCTGGACGTCGTCGAGGAGCTTGCGGAACATCTCCAGGTCGGTGGCGACAGTCTTGCGGGTCGGCTTGATGCCGACGATCTCGACCTCCTCCATCTTCTTCAGGGTGCCCCGTTCCACCCGCCCGGTGACCACCGTGCCACGCCCGGTGATCGAGAAGACGTCCTCCACAGGCATGAGGAAAGGCTTGTCGACGTCCCGCACGGGCTCGGGGATGAAGTTGTCGCAGGCGTCCATCAGCGCGAGGATCTGGCCCTTGGCCTCCTCGTCCCCCTCCAGGGCCTTCAGTGCCGAGAGGCGGATCACCGGGACCTCCTCGCCGGGGAACTCGTAAGACGAGAGCAGCTCCCGTACCTCCAGCTCGACCAGGTCGAGCAGCTCGGGGTCGTCCACCATGTCGATCTTGTTCAGCGCCACCACGATGTAGGGCACGTTTACCTGGCGGGCCAGCAGGACGTGTTCCCTCGTCTGGGGCATGGGCCCGTCGGCCGCGGATACCACGAGGATGGCGCCGTCCATCTGGGCCGCGCCGGTGATCATGTTCTTGATGTAGTCGGCGTGCCCGGGGCAGTCCACGTGGGCGTAGTGGCGGGCCTCGGTCTGGTACTCCACGTGGGCGATGGCGATGGTGATCCCCCGCTCCCGCTCCTCGGGGGCCTTGTCGATCTGGTCGAAGGGGGTGAAGTCGGCCAGGCCCCGTTC
>DASXTW010000115.1:0-8473 GCA_036505215.1 Actinomycetota bacterium
CTGGTCCTTGTCCCTCATGACCTCCCCTCATGAGTTGCCCGGAGCTGGCTCGCTCGACTACACGAGAAGCGACCCGCTCTTCAACGATCCCGGGTCAACGTCTGCCGCCACCTTGAAACCGGAATACACCAGCTCGATCCGAGAAATCTCGACCTCGAGCACGGTGCGATCGTTTCGACATCCCCCCGAAGGCCTTGAATCCCATCTCATAGGGCCTCGTGGCATGAACCCTCTCTGCCTGCCCTTCCGGGACACCCGTCAGAAACCGGAATGGGGAACTGGCTGGAGGCGGGCTAGCCTCGGAGCCTCGGGAGTCCTGGACATGCCCGCATCTCCCGTCCCGATGCTCACTGTAGGTCACGGGATTCCACAGTCCCCCCTCCGGTTGACTGCCTGAGCCCCATGTTCTGAGTTTGCTCCATTCAGGCGAAGATATACCGTTCGATAGGAAGCCGCCCAACCTCTCACAAGGTCCTCGACTCCTACGACACCGGTCGTACGCTGGCGGGGTCCGAGCCAGGCTCCGAGCCAGACGCGCGTCAACGATTATGACGGAGGAAGAAGCATGCACATCGGGATCCTCAGAGTGCAGGGGAAAGCGCTGGCGCGCTAGTGCTTTCGGGCCGCCACCGGGCGCTGTCGCCGACTCGCGAGGCGTCGGATTTCTCGCCGCGTTGATCGCTTAGCTGAGCCTGGGCCCGGCGCTAGCACCGCTCCATCACTTCGTGCCGTTGACGACGCGAGCGCGCAGCCGGGGAGGGGCACCCTTGCGGGTACTCAGGTCAGTTCCAGATGTCAATGGGCTTCTCGATGGGAGAGGAGAGGAGGAGGCGGGCGAGCGTTGGGGAGAATGGGAAAGACCTCAGCAGGCGGGGGCTTTGCCTACGACGGGTGTCTCACAGGAATCATGCCTGAGCCCGTGAGTCTCTCCTTCCAAGGTTTCGATGGCCGTGGAGGTCTCCACCTCGGGACTCACTGTCAAGGAATAGATAGCCTTGACCTCCACGAACGCCGGGGCCACGCGTCGCCCCTTCGTTCGGTTCCTTCCGGGGGCACGGACGAAAGTGCAGACACCCCATCGCCTCCCGCGGGCATGAGTTCTGGCGTCAGCACAACGCCTGCGTGCTGAGAGAGCTGAGCCGTCCGTCGGGCCAATTTCGTCCCGCATTCGTCCCGCATCGCGCTGAGAAACCGTGGGAATCGCCGAGATCCGCTGAGGACCAAAACCGCAGTTCAGAGGCCCTATGAGGCCAGTTCGCCCTGGTCCCCAAACCCCCCAGAAAGGCCTTCGCACGGCAGAGGCCGAGGGTTCGACTCCCTTCACCTCCACGCGCACGTGACCTGCCCGTTCGTCAGACGTTGACGTGTCGGTGTGCGAACCCGCCTCGTTGGTGAACCGCCGCGTTTGGGCTACCTGCGCTCGGGCCATGGCTCAAGCCTCACCTCTTCCTCTCCATTGCGTGGAGGATTCGGTGCGTCTAGTTTGAGGGTGGGTCTGGGAAGGAGGTCCGTATGTCTTCGCTCGAGGAGAACAAGAAGCTGATCCGCCGCTTCTACGAGGAGATCGACAAGGGAAACATCGATGCCATGGACGAGCTCGTTGCGGAGGATTACATAAACCACGATCCGCCCCCGTTCCCGGGTCTGGCTGGGGGTCGACAGGGCCTCAAGCAGGCGTTCGAGATGTTCTGGAGAGCCACGCCCGGGCATCACGTGATCGAAGACCAAATCGCCGAGGACGATAAGGTCGTTACTCGGCTGCGGGGCGTCGGAAAGCACGAACGTGAGCTCGCGGGAATCCCCCCAAGTGGCAACGACCTCGATGTCAAGGCGGTGGCGATCCACCGAATCAAGGACGGCGTGATCGTCGAGCACTGGTCCGCCGTGGACTCCGCCGCCAACCTGCATCAGTTGGGAGTGATCCAGCTCCCCTCCGCCTGAGGAGCTCCTAGCAGCCCTCAGCGCTGTTGCGAAGAGGCGACAGGCGGGGAGCCTCGACTAGGCGTGGGCGGTTCGCGCACCGATCAGTCAGGACCACGATCGCGCACTTCCGAGGCTAGGTCGCGCTCGCCAGCAGGTCGTCCAGCACCTCTCCGAACGAGGCCGCGGCGATCGACAAGTGACCATGCTCCTGCAACAGGCTTGCCTTCGCCCCGGGGATGTGCTCCGCGAGCCACTCGCCATGGGCGAACGGCACCATGCGATCCTGGCCCCCTTGCCAGAGTGTGAGCGGCACCTCGATCGACTCTAGCGCGAAGCCCCATTCACGCGTGAAGGCCAGATCGTCATCGAACCAGCCCCAGATGCCCTCGGCCACCGCCCCGCGGAAGGCGGCAGCGAGACTCTCCGCGAACTCCCCCGTGAGCGCCGCGCGATCGACGTCGGCAACGAGGTCGCCCAGCGACTCGGCCACCTCTGCCCCTGTCACCACCGACATCGCCGGCGCCCATGCCTCCAGCCAGCTCTGAAGCTCCTCCGGCCCAGCGAGGGCGGCAGCGAACTCCTCAACGTTCTCCTTGCCCATCCCCCCGAGCCAGTCCAAGCCCTTCGCGTCCCACGGTGCCACGGCCGCGATCGTCGCCGCGGCGGCAACCCGTTCTGGCAGAAGAGCAGCCGTCGCGAGGGCATGCGGTCCTCCGCCCGACCAGCCGGCGACGAGGATCCGCTCGGCACCGAGTTGATCGGCGATCGCGGCGACATCTGCCGCACAGTCCCCGACAGTTCGAGCCGGTTGTCGCGTGGAGGCGCAGTAACCGGGCCTCGCGTACTGGACCAGCTGGATGCCTCGCTCGGCCGCGGCCCGAGAGAACGGTTCGTAGGTCATGGGAGCCGACGGCGTGCCGCCGTGGAAGATCAGCGTCTGCTCGCCCACAGGGCCGGTGAGGGCGACGTCGAGAATCCGCCCCTCGTCCACTGAGAGAGTGAGTCGTTGTTCCTCGTAGTTCATTTAATTGTTTTCCCCGATGTCCACGACCTTACAGTCGTTGACGGATTGGAGATTCTTGCAGACGGCTGGGCCTAATCTAGTCCGAAGGAGGTTAAGCGAGATGGTCCATTTCCTTTGACCGCGGGGCCGTCAGTTGATCTGCTGCCCCTCTTCCTGCGATTGCGAGATGGAGGCCAGGCGGTCGATGTCGGAGAGTCTCCGGCAAGGTGAGGCGCTTCACACATCGTCCCGCCAGGTCCACTGCCAAGTTACACGGGGTAATTCGATTCGGAAGCGTTGCCCTATACACTGGCGATGAGTATCCGAGGCCCCGCGGAAGTCTCCTTCGTGCCGGATGCCCGATGACCAACGAACGAGGAACAATGGCGAACTGTGTCACCTGCGGCGATGAGCTGCACCCCGAACGAGCCGAGAAGTACGACTATTGCACCCGACCGGACTGTCGTGATCGCAATGCCAAGGGCCTTCAGATCGTCGCGGTCGGCGTGAACAAGGCCGCTGATCAGTACGTGGTCCTCAACGAGCGCACCAAGCAGGAGATGGCCAGCGGCCGGTACAAGAAAGAGCCGGGGGTTCCAAAGTCGTCGCAGCCGCAGCCGGTCCGCACTTCAGGACCCAGTCGCCTTCTCGCCCCTCCTAGCTCGGCGGCATCACGTCCGCGGTGGAGCGAGGCCCAGGAGAACCTCGCGCTCATCTATCGATCCATGGGCATGAAGCCGGACGAAATCGCGAGGAGGCTCGGCGTGAGCCCATACCTCGTCTCGCAGATACTCCTCGCGGCCACGAGCCAGGGTAAGCGCTAAGGAGCCGGGCCCACATCCTACGCACGTCGGGCCTCGCTTTCCGGTAGCAGTTCACCCTTGCCTGCGTGCATTCCCGGTGGGCCTCCGAGAAGACCCACCGGCAACACGCGGTCAGAAGCTTTTGGCCTCGCGCGGCGCGCTCACGACGACCCCTGGCACACGTCTGTCGTGTACAGCACCGACATGTCGCCTCGCAGCAGGTGCACAGCGTTGCCGCTCGGGCTCTGCCAATGCAGCTGGAGGAGGATAGCGTGAGGGGAGGCGGATTGATTCCGCTCGATCCACTGGTAGTTGAAGGAGTTCGAGCCGCTCCCGCCAGGGACGAACCGGGTCGCGCCGGGCTTGCTGACGAAAGTCTGCTCGCCCACGTTGGTGCTCAGGATCCGGAACTTCACCGGTGCTCCGGAAACGAGCGCGCTGACGTTGATCGTGATGGGGAAGATGGCGACGGGGTGGGCCCTGAATCGCGGAACCGGCGACCACTGCGTCGAGGTGGTTGACACCGGCGTGGTCTGCCAAAAGGTGTCCATGCAGTCGAGTGGGGTCCTGCCGCCCCCAGTCTGGGCCGCGACGGCCCACGCGCTCCCCGCCACGAGCGCCACTGTCGTGATCGCGACAATCAGTTTCCTCATCCTGACCACTCCTTCCCGCTCTGCCACTCGCGAGAGCTACGGGCCTTCATCGCGGTTACTGATGATCCTGTTCACGTTCGGCATGAATCCCCAGGAGGCCGCGATCGTTTAGCAGGACTCCTCGCCGGCGAGGCTTCGGTTATTTCCGCATCGAGCGGAACGCCTGCTGCTCCCGAGCCTGGTCTCATGTGACACGATTTGCCAAGCGCTAGGCACGTAGACGCTCTTCTTGCTGTTCCTTGACCGTCTTCTCCTTGTGGGGGTAGGGTGTGGCCTTCATCGACGAGGAGGTGGCCCGGGACTTCTCGCTGCTCAGGTCTCGTGCCTCGAATGACGCCTGACGGGCGTTGCGCCCTCGTGCTGATGGCGTCTCTGACGCGCACCTGGAGCGCGTTCTGTCAAAGCCGGTGAGGCGGCGTGCTTTCCCTCCCGAGCAGGAAAGGAGCACCGTGCCACCAGGCCAAGAAGAGCGCCGTGCGTGAGGTAGTGCAGCTTCGTATCCACGGGGTCGGCGGGAACCCGGCCGACGGTCTCCTCGGACTGACCAAGGGCGCGGTCACCATCAGGGTCGCTGGTGACGATGAGGCCGGCTTCTACGCGCGCCCCGATGATCCACACGTTCAGGGCTACGTGTGGTGGAAACTCACCAGCGGCGCAGCCTTCCAGGCGCTCCTCCAAGCTCTGTGGATCCTCCTGCTTCCCTTCACCCTCTTCAATGTGGCGAACTGGATGTTCCCCGAGAAGGAAGGGCGCCGCCGACGGCCAGCCCGAGTTGCGACCAGATCCCTCATGTTCCTGCTCGGGCTCTCGCTCACGCTGTCCTATCTCCTTTGGCAATACACACTCTTGGTGAAACAGCTCTCCTATCAGTGGAAGCTGGGCGGGTGGCTCGATGGAGGGGCCCCGCACTGGGTGAAGTCGCTCCTACCCTGGCTCGAACACCCCTCCCCACTGGCGGCAGCCATCGTGGGCCTGGTCGGGGTCATACTTGTCGCGGGAGCCGTCTACTGGGTGGCTCGCAGGTCGCGGCAGGACTTCGAGAGATTCCCCGGTCCCGAGCAGCGGCTCGATCCGAAGCCGGAACCCCCGGTCCCTCTGCTGGGCCATCCACTGTCCCGCCCCGAGCGTCTTGATCACCACTCGTTCTGGGCCCGGCCGAGGGCCTCCGCCCGGCTTCTGAGCATCCACATGTTGGCGGGGACGCTGATGTTCGCGGGCCTGGTGGCCTGGACGATCGTGAAGGCCCGAGTCGGCCATGAGCTCAACATGCGGCCCTGCTTCTTCTGGCTCACCCTTGCCCAGGTCGCTCTGATCCTTCTCATGCTCGTCCTGTACTTCGTGGGTTGGGACTGGAAGACGCCCTTCAAGTTCGCACCCCCGATCATGGTCGCTGCGGTCAGCGTTGCCCTCACCACCGGCTTTTTCTCGGGCTTCACGTTCTGGCTCGCCCATCGCCTGAACTTCAAGAACGTTGGGCTGGACCTGGACCAGAGCGCGGCCTTTGGCGCTGGATCCGTGGTGTTCGCTCTCTCCCTCGTCGGCTGGACCTGGTGGTACTGGCATGGGCGCCGACACGAGCTGGACCGCATGATCGACAAACGGGACATCCCGGCGAATACGGCCCCACACGGCGCGGAGCCGAACGGGGCCTCGCCCAAGACACTGCGCCGGATCGCCCTGTTCCGCAGCTACTCCCGGTGCCTGGAGAGGATCGATGTGCTCGTGACGCCGAGCTCGCTGTTCTTCCTCGGCGCGGCGATTGCTGTCCTGTTCCTGGATCCCCGTCATTATCACTGGCTCGTCACGTTCGGAAGATGGGAACTGACCACACTGGTGGGCATCGCCTTTCCGGCTCTGATCCTCCGGGCCTACAAGCCCAGCGACCGCGCGAAGGTGAAGAGCCTCTGGGACGCCACGACGTTCTGGCCGCGACGCTTCCATCCGTTCGCCGTGCGTCCCTACGGCGAGCGCGCCGTTCCCGAGATCCAGGGCCGACTGTACGAACTCGTCGTGAACCGAGACTGTCGAGTGGTCGTGGCCGGGCACAGCCAGGGCTCGGTGCTCGCCTACTGTGCGCTCGTTCATCTGGCCCGATGGGATAAGGAGATCACCAGGAACATCGCGCTCGTCACGTTCGGCTGCCCTTTGCGCCGCATGCACGCGCGATACTTCCCCGCCTATTTTCGCCAGGACCAGAGAGTCCGGGACTTCGATTCCTTGGTCGGCAAGCTGTTCACCGATGGGAATCCGTGCACCGGGTGGAGCAACTTCTACCACCTGACCGACTACGTCGGGCAGGAGGTTCTGGTCGGCACGAAGGTTAGCCAGTGTGACTGTGAACTGCCCGATCCGCCGAAGTGGCGGTCCTACGCCCGCCGGTCGGTGCGCAAGTCCTGGGTTGTCCCAGCCGACCCACCCCAGCCGATCTTCACCCAGACTCTGGTTCACTCCTACTACAACAACTCGGTCGAGCTGCGGGCTTGGGTCCGAAAGGTGGAGTTACGGCTGTCGCGGTGAGGTGGCTGGGATGAATGCATCCGAACTGAAGGACAAGGGTTTCACCGAATCATGGGCAGTCCTCCGCGGCCAGAGCTTTCCGGTGTTCAAGGACGGGGCGGGGCCAGGCGTCGTGCTCATCCACGAGATCCCCGGCATCACGGCCGAAGTCGCCGCGTTTGCCCGGCTCCTGGTCGACAGCGGTTTCACCGTGTGGATGCCATACCTGTTTGGCAAGGATCCCGGTCCGACCAAGCGGCTGGATGGTTGGGGCCCCGCCTTGAGGGCGTGCGTCTCCGGTCAGTTGGTGCTGCTCGGCACAGGGCGCACCAGTCCGATCACCGAATGGCTCCGGGCGCTGGCTCAGGCCCTGCACGAGGAGAGGGGCGGCCCCGGGGTGGGTGTTATCGGTATGTGCTTCTCGGGGGGCTTCGCGCTCGCCACGGTCCTCGAGCCAGCCGTGCTGGCCCCGGTGATGAGCCAGCCTGCCCTCCCGTTCGCGCTGACACCGTCGCATGCCCGAGCCGTCGGCCTGAGCCCGTCGGACGCGATCACGATCGGCCGGCGGATTGATGAAGACGGCCTGTGCGTGCTGGGGTTGCGCTTCACGAAGGACCGGTTGTCGCCTCTGGCCCGATTCCGAAGGCTGGAGCAGATGCTGAACGGCAACTTCCTCTCCGTCCAGATCCCCTCCGGTCGGGGGACCAAGTTCAGCCGCTGGGCGCATTCCGTGCTCACCAGGGAGCGCAGCCGTCACGCCGAGGATCCCAACATCGAGGCGGCCGTGCGCGAGGTCCTGCAGTTCCTCAAGAGACGCCTCGCGGGTGGACCGGCGGAGGCTGATCCCGGAGGCGCGGCCGACGACTGATCCCTGGGGCTTCATTGGAGGGACGATCGGCGGATCGCTGGGAAGGGCCCACTCATGGCCGTGAGGGGCAGCCAGATTCAAACTGAGACACTTCGCAACCGCGAAGGCCCCTTCTCAGGGCATGGGAATGCACTCCGTGTGTCTGGTAGGTCACGTGCGCACGGTTGTGGATGCCTTGTTCTCGGCGCGGCCAGACGAATAGGCTGCCAGAGTGGACGACCAGCCGATCATCGCCCACTACGAAACGGGCTACGAGCGCCAGCGGCTGGACCAGGGGACGTCTCGGATCGAGTTCGTTCGAACGAAGGAGTTGCTGGAGCGTTTCCTGCCTCCTCCGCCCGCCGCGGTGCTCGATGTCGGGGGAGGGCCGGGATCGTACGCGGCTTGGCTGGCCGGCGATGGCTATACCGTCCACCTGATCGATCCGGTGCCGCTGCACGTGGAGTATGCGAGGGAGACCGCCCAGCGGGCCGATCAGCCTTTCACTGCATCCCTGGGGGACGCCCGCCGGCTCGAGATCGCCGACTCGTCGTTCGACGTCGTCCTCATGTTGGGCCCGCTCTATCACCTCACGGATCGCATGGAGCGAGTCCAGGCACTGGCTGAGGCTCGACGCGCTGTGCGTCCAGGCGGCCTCGTGGCAGCTGCCGCGATCTCCCGGTTCGCCTCGCTCCTCGACGGTCTACGGAACGGGTACCTGGGCGATCCGGCGTTCGACGCGATCGTG
>DASXTW010000116.1:0-42014 GCA_036505215.1 Actinomycetota bacterium
TGGGCCGTGTACACGGACGAGATCCAGGGGTTCGAATCGGGCGACATGGTGATCGGGACGGCGTGGCCGGTGAATCTGGCCACGATCCAGTCCGATGGAAAGGTCAAGGCCTCGGCGGTGATCCCTTCGGAAGGCGTCACCGGCTGGGCCGACACGTGGATGATGTCCAAGAAGGCCCGGCACCCGAACTGCATGTACAAGTGGATGCAGTGGACGACTCGCGCGGACATCCAGACCCAGGTGGCCGAGTATTACGGAGCCACGCCGAGCAGCGCGGCGTCTTGTGACCAGTTGAGGAAGGATCTCGGCGAGCAGGCGGATTCTGTGTACCACTGCGGCGACGACGCCTTTCTCAAGGGCATCGCGCTGTGGAAGACCCCGCTGGCCGATTGCGGCGATGGACGGAACGAGTGCACGGACTACTCCGTCTGGACGCAGAAGTGGACTGAGATCCGAGGAGCGTGAGGCGATAGTCGGGGGACTCGAGGTTGAGTCCCCCGACCGCTCCAAACCATGGTAGTCAGGACGGTTCCCGCGGCGGAACGGATGGCCGGGCGGCGGCGCCTATCGGCCTGGCTTCACGAACGCCCCCGGCTCCGGCTGATCCTGCTCCTGGTTCCTCCTCTGGGGTGGATGGTCGTGGTCTACCTCGGTGCGCTCAGCCTGCTCTTTGCGACTGCCTTCTGGCGGATCGACCCCCTCACGTCGGCGATCGAGCGGACCTGGGGCTTCCAGAACTTCCGCACATTGGTGCACGACTCCGTCTACCGAGTCATCACTGTGCGCACCGTGGGCATCTCCGCGGCCGTGACGGTCACTGACATCGCCCTGGCTTTCCCGCTTGCCTACTACGCGGCCCGCGTCGCCGCACCCAAGGCGAGGTCGACCCTGCTGGTGGCGGTGACAATGCCGCTCTGGTCCAGCTACCTGGTCCGGGTGTTCGCGTGGAAGACGATCCTGTCCGGCGGCGGACTCGCCGATTGGACGACCCGCCACGTGCTGCACATCGGGTCGCTCCAGCTCGGAGCGTCGAACTGGGCCGTGTGGCTCACGTTCTGCTACCTGTGGCTTCCCTTTGTCATCCTGCCCATCTATGCCTCGCTCGAGCGAATCCCGGGCTCTCTCCTGGAGGCCTCCGGTGACCTCGGGGCGAAAGCGTGGACGACGTTCCGGCGAGTCATCTGGCCTCTAGCCTTGCCCGGTGTAGTGGCCGGGTCGATCTTCGCCTTCTCGCTCACGCTCGGCGACTACATCACTCCGACATTGGTGGGGAACAGACTGTTCATCGGAAATGTCGTCTTCAACTTCGTGAGCGGTACGGCGAACCAGCTGCCGCTGGGTGCGGCGTTCGCGCTCGTGCCGGTGGCGATCATGGCCCTGTACCTCCTGGTGGCCCGCAAGCTCGGGGCGTTCGAGGCGCTGTAGCCATGGAATCGCGAGCCGCTCGAATCCTCCTGCGAGCGGCCACCTACGTAGTGCTCGGGTTTCTGTACGTGCCCCTCCTGGTCATCGTGATCTATGCCTTCGCCAACACGCGGGGCCAGACCTGGCCGCCTGACGGGTTCACCACGGAATGGTTCAGCGTGGCCTTCCGCAACCACGCTGTCCGGTCCGCCCTGTGGCTGTCGCTGAAGGCGGGCCTGGGGGCGACGGCCCTGGCCCTGCTCCTGGGGACGGCCGCCGCCTTCGCGGTCCACAGGTTCCGGTTCTTCGGTCGAGAGACCATTGCCTTCGTGCTCGTCCTGCCGATAGCTCTTCCCGGCATCGTCACCGGCCTCGCGCTGTCCTCGGCCATCACCTTCGGGGGACAGGTGTTCGGGCTGAGCTTCGGGCTGCTCACGATCATCGTTGGACATGCCACTTTCTGCGTCGTGGTCGTCTACAACAACGTGGTGGCGCGGCTGCGCAGGATGCAGAGTTCCATGGTCGAGGCATCCATGGACCTCGGGGCCGATGGCTGGCAAACGTTCCGCTACGTCACGCTGCCGAGTATGTCCACTGCCCTCATGGCCGGAGGGTTACTCGCCTTCGCCCTTTCCTTCGACGAGATCGTGGTGACGACGTTCACTTCAGGCGCCCAGACGACCCTCCCGATCTGGATCTTCAACCAGCTGCGACTCCCGCGGACGCAGCCCGCCGTGAACGTCGTCGCCATGGCCGTGATCCTTCTCTCGATCGTGCCCGTGTACCTGGCGCAGCGGCTGACCAGCGAAACTGGAGGCGCTCTTCCTGGCGCCGCTCGCGAGCGGAACGTATGAGTTCGTTCAGTTGATCCCTCGGGTGAGATCACCCACCGAGAGGACGCCGAAGAGCAACGTGCGCCAGAATGGCCGGGTGATCGAGTTCACACAGTGGGCGCAGGAGATCCTGGAGAAGTCGGATCAAGCCGCGCGGCGGTTCAACCCGGACGCGAAGATCCGGCTGGCCAGGATCGGCGGCACCGTCCAGGCCGTCCTCACCGACGAGCCCGAAACGAACGACGAGCCGGTCGAGCTCGGCCCGGCCACCATCTACGTGCAGGCGGGGCTCGAGGGACTGGTCGACGTCGAGGAGCCGCATGACCGGCTGGTGCTCAAGCCGAAAGGGTCACCGCCCAACGCCCGCGGCTCGCACTGACTGATCCACTGACTCATCGAGGCGGATGCTGGCCGCCGCCGACCCCGTTCGCTTCGGCTCGACTCGCGCCAGGGATCCGCGTGCTCGCTTCGCTCGACGTGGGGAAGGGCAGGTCGCTCGCACTCCGCGGGGGCCTCTGGCGGCTCCGCGCCGCCCTCGCCCTTGTCAGTGGGCAGCGACAGATTCGATCTCGCGGGCGAGCGCGATGTCTCTTTCGGTCACCGCGTTCTCCGACCAGGTGTGCAGCGCCACGCGCACGCGGTTGTAGTGATTCTCCAGGTCGGGGTGGTGGTTGGCGGCCTCGGCCTTCTCCGCGATGCGATCGATGAACCCAATGGCATCCATGAACGAGGCGAGCTTGTAGTTCTTGAAGATCTCGCCGCGCTCGTACCGCCAACCCGGGAGGTCGGCTGCCAGCGCTCGCTCGATCTCGTCCTGGGAGAGAGCGGTCACCCCGCGGCTTCCTCTGCGGTGGCCAGGGCCTTCTCCAGCACGTCCACGCCCTCCCCCAGGAGATCCTCGCCGATCGTCAGGGGCGGGAGAAGCCGGATGACGTTGTCATACGTGCCGGCTTTCAGGATCACCACACCCTGCTTGTAGCACTCCTCGATCAGCCGCCCGGTGGCGCCCTTGGCGGGTGCCTTGGTCTCTCTGTCCTCGACCAGCTCCATGGCGACCATGGCTCCGCGGCCCCGGACGTCTCCGATCAGGAGATACCGTTCGGCCATGTCTCTGAGCCTCGACATGATCACGTCCCCGATCCGCTCGGCTCGGGCCAGCAGGCCGTCGTGTTCCACGGCGTCCAGGACGGCGAGCGCCGCCGCGCAAGCCAGCGGGTTCCCTCCGAAGGTCCCTCCGATCCCCCCTACATGCACGCGCTCCATCACCTCGGCCCGCCCGGTCACCGCGCTCAGGGGGAGGCCGCCGGCGAGAGACTTCGCCATCGTGATGATGTCGGGGACGATCCCCTCGTGCTCGATCCCGAACCACTTGCCAGTCCGGCCGATCCCGGTCTGCACCTCGTCGGCGACGAACAGGATCCCGTTGTCTCGGCAGTACTCGGCGAGCCTCGAGAGGAAGCCGGGAGCAGGGACGACGAAACCGCCCTCGCCCTGAACGGGTTCGACGACCAGACACGCGATGTTCTCCGGGCCGATGTGCTTGTCCATCTCGTCGATGCAATAGGCGGCGCAGGTCTCGGCGCATTCCTCTGCGGTCGAACCGCCGGTGGGGCAGCGGTACGGGTAGGCAAACGGGAGCCGGTAAACGTCGGGAGCCGTCGGCCCGAAGCCCTCCTTGTAGGGGGAGACCTTCGCGGTCATGGTCATGGCCTGCAGCGTCCGCCCGTGGAATGCGTGATCGAACACGACCACGCCCGACCGCTTCGTGAAGTAGCGGGCGATCTTCACCGCGTTCTCCACCGCTTCGGCGCCGGAGTTGGCGAACATCGTCTTTTTCGGAAAGTCTCCGGGAGCCAGCGCGTTGAGTCGCTCTGCCAGCTCCACGTAAGGCTCGCTCATCGTCACGTGGAAGCACGTGTGGGTGAAGCGGTCCGCCTGCTCGCGGATTGCCTCCACCACCGCCGGGTCGGCGTTGCCCGTGTTGAGCACGGCCAGGCCGGCGCCCAGGTCGATCAGGCTGTTGCCGTCCACGTCACGGATGATGGCCCCGGAGGCCGCCTCCACGAAGATCGGCGTGGTGTAGAAGACGCCGCGCGGGACTGCTTCCATCCTTCGGTCCAACAGAGCGCGTGATTTGGGTCCCGGGATCTCGGTGAGGAGCCGTCGCTCCTGGGGGATGTCCATGTGGCCTCCAGCGGTGTGGGTTCCCTCCAGTGTGCCCGGCAAGCTCCCTCAGGTCACGTCCGACCGGGGAAAAGGCCAGAGGGGCGTTTGTACGGTCTGGACACGGGCGGCACCGCCGCTACCGACGGCTTGGGCTGCTGCTTCCTCGCCGCAATCCTGAGCTGCCTGGTCCCTCGTTTGTACGAATCGTACAATCCCCGACATGGCCCTCACGGTGGGCGACCTGCTTCGAACTTCTGCTCTGGACATCCGGCCGGTGGCCGGAAGGCGAGGCCAGTCGAATGCCATCCGGTGGGTGCATGTCAGCGAGCTCGAAGATCCCACCCCGTGGTTGAAGGGTGGGGAACTGCTCCTGACCACAGGTATGGGTGTAGGCAAGACCCCGGCTCGGCAGCGCGCCTATCTGGATCGCCTGCGCAAGGCGGATCTGGCCGGACTCGGCTTCGGGACGGGGTTTTCGTTCCGTTCGGTGCCTCGAGCCCTCGTCGTGGCGGCAGACCAAGCTGCCTTTCCCATCTTCGAGGTGCCCTACGACGTCCCGTTCATCGCCATCACCGAAGCGGTGTTCACCCGTCTCGTGGCCGAGCAGTACGACCTGCTGTCTCGTTCCCTGGAAGCCGAGCACACCCTCACCCGAGCGGTCCTGGACGGCCGGGGGATCGATGGGGTGGTGGGCGCGCTGACCACGGTCACGCGAGGGTGGGCCCTGCTGGTGGACCTCCACGGCAGGGTCATCTCCGCCGTGCCGTCGGGCGCGCGGGTCCACGCCGCGCCGGTGTGGGCCCAGCTGCAGTCTCCGAGAGCCGAGGGCCAGCACTTCAGCCTGGCCGTGGTGGAGGGTGGCCATCACATCGCCATCCAACCGGTGACCGCGCAGGGCAGGGTCGAGGCCTTCCTTGCCGTCGGCAAGAAGGAAGCGCTGACGCAGTTCGATCGCATCGTGTCCAGCCACGCCCTCGCCCTTCTTGCGCTCGAGCTGGCCAAGGCCCGGGCCGTCTCGGATGCCGAGCGCAGGCTCAAGGGTGACCTACTCGATCAGATCCTTCGGGGAACGCTGGCTCCCGGCGAGGCTCGTCGGGCCCTGGAGCGCCTCGGCTTCGACCTCGTCCGTCCTGTGGCGGCGGCCGTCTTCGCGGGCACGGAGCCACCCGAGAGCCTGGCCACGGCCTGTGACGAAGTCCTGGCCCGCCACACGCGAGCCTTCCTGGCGTCGCCCCGGGACGACATGGTGGTCGCCGTGCTCCAGCCGGAAGGCCCCGGTTTCCTGGCCCCGCTCCGCGATGCCGTGGCCGCCCGTTCCTCCGGCGCCGTCTTGGCGGGCGGAGGGAGTCTCGTTCCGTTCGAGCGGCTCCTCCAAGGACTGCGCGAGGCGAGGTACGCGTTACAGCTCTGCCGGGCCGATGGGCGGCTGCAGGCGGAATTCGCCGACCTCGGGACGTACCAGCTGCTCCTCTCGCTTCAGGATCCGGATGCGTTGCGAACCTTCGCCGATAGCGTCCTCGCGCCGCTCGATGAGTATGACGGCGTCCACGGGACCGAGCTTGTTCCCTCCTTGCGAGCCTTCCTCGAGCGCAACGCCCGGTGGGAATCCGCGGCGAAGGATCTCTTCGTGCACCGCCACACCCTTCGCTATCGCATGCGAAAGGTGGAGGAGCTGACCGGACGAACTCTGTCCTCGGCGAGGGACCGGATGGAGTTCTTCCTGGCCCTCCGGGCGCGGGATCTGCTGTCTGCCGACGACAGGGGCGCAGCCAGAAAAGGTCCCGTAGGTCGTTGAATTTCGGATCTGCGCGGCTAGATTCGGCAGGTCAGGAAGGCATCTGGACTGGGAACGCGAGCCGTTCCGAGCTCCCCAATCGGAAGGAGGTCTCATGTCCACGGCCGACCTCGAATTGTTCGGGCCACCGGATGCGGATGGCTCACCGAGGTTCACCCAGGTATTGCGTGGCTACGATCCCGAGCAGGTCCGTGGCTACTTTCTTCAACTGACCGCCAGGATCGACACGCTGGAACGAGAGCTGGAGGACGCCGTCTCCCAGCGAGACGTGGCCAGGCGCAGGTACACGATGGCCCGGGAGGACGCGTACAACCAGCTCGCGGGACGCATGGCCGACCTCCTGAAGGTGGCCGACCAGCAGGCCGAGAAGATCCGTCGGGACGCCGAGGACGAATCCAAGCATCGCGTCGACGAGGCCCGCCACCTGGCCACCCAGATCCAGCGGGAAACGGAGGCCGAGGCCGAGCGTCTTCGCCAGCAGGCCATGGAGGTCCTTCGGCACGCCGAATCCGACCGAGACCGGGTTCTCGGCGGGCTCACGGCCAGCAGGGACGCCGTCGTGGCCGAGCTGCAGGCTACCCGGGAGCACATGGTCACGGTGATCCAGCAGCTCGAGGTGGCCATGGCCGTCGCCCAGGCCGCCTATCCGACCGAGGGGTTCGGCGAACACTCGACCGAGGACGGGATCGAGGTTGACCCCCAAGCGGACGACCTCCTGGGCCGCTCGGAGGGATTCGAGATCATGATTCCCGAGTTCATCGCGGGCGAGCAGCCGGACGAACAGCCTGGCGAGCAGGAGGAAAGCGAGACCTCCTGAGGTTCCACGGGGCATAGGAACCTCGTCTCCTCTCCCCCCTTTGTCCCTGGCGTACAAAGGCGCCCTCGTGCTTGGGCGTTTCGCATCGCCACGCCCTTCCTCAAAGGGATAGCCTTGAGAACACGGCCTGGGGCTCCAGGGGGGTCCAGGGGGGTAGTAGCAACGAAGCGAAGCGAGGCAGCTGCGGACCCCTTGGCTCGTCGACGATCCGCCGCAGGCGGAGCGTCGAGGAGGAGTTGGGGGGAGGAGAAGCGATGGCGACGGCGCTCAAGAGGCACGAGATGTTCATCGGCGGCGAGTGGATCCAGTCCGCAGGGGAAGAGTCGCTGCCGGTGGTCAATCCGGCTACGGGAGAGGCCATCGCGGAGATCCCTCGAGGGACCGAGGAGGACGTGGATCGAGCCGTCGGCGCGGCCGGAAAGGCATTCGACGAGGTCTGGTTCGATACCACCCCAGGAGAGCGCCAGGCGATGATGCTCAGGCTCGCCGACGCCATCGACGAGCACTCGGAGGAGATCGGCCACATCGAGTCGGAGAACGTGGGCAAGCCGTTCACCTCGGTCATGCGGGACGAGATGCCCATCATGACCGATCACCTGCGGTTCTTCGCCGGGGCGGCTCGGGTCCTGGAAGGCCGAGCGGTCGGCGAGTACTTCAAAGCCGACTCCACGCTCTATACGAGCATGCTCAGGCGTGAGCCCATCGGCGTCGTCGGCTTGATCGCGCCGTGGAACTACCCGTTGTGGATGGCCATCTGGAAGTTCGCCCCCGCTCTGGCCGCCGGGAACACAGTGGTGATCAAGCCGTCCGAGTGGACGCCACTGTCGCTGCTTCGAGTGGCCGAGCTGGCCGCGGACATTTTCCCGCCCGGCGTCTTCAACGTGATCACCGGGGATGGGGTGCCCACCGGCGCCGCAATCGTGAAGCATCCAGGCGTGGGTATGGTCTCGCTGACCGGAGAGGTCACCACGGGCAAGGAGGTGGCCCGCGCGGCCGCCGACAGCCTCAAGCGGGTGCACCTGGAGCTGGGTGGCAAGGCTCCGGTCGTGGTGTTCGACGATGCGAACCTGGAGTCCTCGGTGGAGTGGATCAAGATCGCCGGCTACTTCAACTCCGGACAGGACTGCACGGCCGCGACGAGAGTCCTGGCGGGGCCGGGGATCTACGACGCGCTCTTGGAGAACCTGGTGCCAGCCGTGGAGTCGCTGGTCGTGGGCGACCCACAGAAGGACGACACGGAGATGGGCCCCGTCGTGTCCAAGGAGCAGTTCGAGCGGGTCAGCGGGTTCGTGGAGCGCGCCAGGGGAGGCGGGGCCAAGATCCTCACTGGGGGAGAGCCCATCCAAGGCCCCGGGTTCTTCTTCAAGCCCACCGTCATCACCGGCGTCGGCCAGGAGGCCGAGATCGTCAAGCGGGAGGTGTTCGGCCCGGTCGTGACCGTCCAGAGGTTCGAGGACGACGACCAGGCCCTGGCGTGGGCCAACGACGTCGACTACGGCCTGGCAGCCTCGGTGTGGACGCGCGACGTCGGGCGGGCCCTCAATGCCGCCCGGAAGCTTCGGTTCGGGACCGTGTGGATCAACACGCACATCCCACTCACGCCCGAGATGCCGCATGGCGGGTACAAGCAGAGTGGCTATGGCAAGGACATGTCGATCTATTCGATCGAGGAGTACACGAACCTCAAGCACGTGATGGCAGCGATCGACTGAAGGTGAAAAAGATGACGACGAAGCCGTTCTACATCGCCGGCGAGTGGCGAACAGGTCAGGGGGAGCTCGAGGTCAAGAGTCCCTGGGACGGGAGCGTGGTGGCGGAGCTCGGCGTTCCCACGGATGCCGACGTCGAGGACGCCGTTACCAGCGCAGTGAACACGTTCAAGGAGTCCCGGCACTTGCCGACCTACGCGCGAGCCGAGGCCCTGTCGCACATATCGCGGCGGATCGCCGAGCGGGTCGACCAGATCGCGGAGATCGTGGCCCGCGAAGGCGGCAAGCCCCTGAAGTGGTCGAAGGTCGAGGTCACCAGGGCTGCCTCGACGTTTCGGTGGGCCTCGGAGGAGGCTCGCCGGTTCGGCGGTGAATTCCTGCCTCTGGACACCGAGCAGAGCCTGGGCAGCCGGGCCGGCATCGTCCGCCGATTCCCCTTCGGACCGGTGATCGGGATCTCGCCGTTCAACTTCCCCGTGAACCTGGTCGCCCACAAGATCGCCCCAGCCCTGGCCGTCGGTGCGCCCATTGTGGTCAAGCCGGCCGGAGTGACGCCGCTTGGCGCCCTGGCCCTGGCCGACCTATTCGACGAGACCGAGCTGCCGAAGGGGATGCTCTCGGTGCTGCCCATCTCGAGCGAGCGGGCTCAGAAGCTGGTCGAAGACCATCGGTTCAAGAAGTTCACCTTCACCGGTTCGGGGATCGGGTGGAAGCTGAAGGGGCTCGACCCGCGCAAGCACGTCACGCTCGAGCTCGGCGGCAACGCCGGGGTCATCGTTCACTCCGATGCCGACCTGGACCACGCGGCGCTGCGGATCGCCATCGGCGGCTACTACCAGGCCGGGCAGTCCTGCATCTCGGTGCAGCGGGTCCTCATTCAGTCGGAGGTCTACGACTACTTCGTGGCCCGGCTGGTCAAGGACGTGGATAGCCTCAAAGTGGGGGACCCGATGGATCCAACGGTGGACGTGGGGCCGCTGATCGACCACGGCGCGCTGGAGCGTGTCGATGCCTGGGTCAAGGAGGCGGTGCAACAGGGAGCAGAGATCCTGACGGGAGGCAAGCGTGAGGATCCGCTCTACTACCCGACGATCCTGGCCAACACCACCCCCGAGATGAGGGTCCGATGCGAAGAGGTGTTCGGGCCGGTCATCACCGTGCAGCCGTACCAGACGTTCGAGGAGGCACTGGCCGAGGTCAACAGCACGCCCTACGGGCTGCAGGCGGGCGTGTTCACCTCATCGATCGAGCGAGCCATGCTCGCTCACCGGGAGCTGGAGGTCGGCGGCGTTATCGTCAACGACATGTCAGCCTTTCGGGCCGATCAGATGCCCTACGGGGGCTCCAAGGAATCGGGCTATGGGCGCGAGGGGCTGCGGTACGCCATGGAGGAGATGACCGAGCCCCGGATCATGGTGCTCTCGAACATCCCCCTGTAGAGCGACTCGGCTAGCGGATCACGGCATGGGTTCGTGTCAGCTCCTGTGGTTTTCGATCTGCCCGAACGTGTCGCCGAAGATCAGGCCACGAACGTGCTCGGAGCGGAGGAACGAGTGGGGAAACCCCAGATCGATCGGCGCCACCGTGTCCAGGCGGGAGATCTGCTCGTCGGTGAGCTCGAACTCCAGGCACCCCAGCGCGTCGTCCAGCTGCTCCACTGTTCGGGCACCGATGATGGGGATGATCTGGGCTCTGTCCCGCCGGGCCCTGATCCAGTCGATGGCCACTTGCGTAGGTGAGCGGCCGATCTCCTGGGATAGAGCCAGAATGGCGTCGCCCGCCGCCAGCTCCTTCTCCGAGGCGCCCTCGTACCGGGTCGGCCCTCCGTCGGTCGCCCGGTATTTCCCGGTCAGGGTTCCTCCTTCGAGCATCCCCCATACCGTGACCCCGAGGTCGTTCGCCCGGGCCATCGGCAGGAGGTCCCGCTCGACACCTCGATCGAGAACGCTGTACGGAGCCTGGATCGCGATCGGCCGAGCCCATCCCCGAAGCTCCGCCGTGGTGACCGCCTGAGCCACCACCCAGGCCGGGGTGTCCGAGAAGCCGACATAGAGAACCTTGCCCGACCGGACCATGTCGTCCATGGCCCGGAGGACCTCCTCCACCGGGGTCACTCCGTCCCACATGTGGAGCCACAGCACGTCCACGCGATCGGTCCCCAGGCGATCCAAACTGCCCTCCAGCGACCGCACCAGGTTCTTGCGGTGGTTGCCTCCGAAGTTGGGGTCTTCCCGCCTCTCCGTGAGCGAGTACTTCGTGGCCAGGACGAAGTGATCGCGGTCGGGACTCACGAACTCCCCCACGAACCGCTCGCTGGTCCCGTCGGTGTAGTTGTTCGCGGTGTCGACGAAGTTGCCGCCGGCCTCGGCGAAGCGCTCGAAGATCTTCCGGCTCTCCTCTCTGCTGGCGCCCCATCCCCAGTCCTCGCCGAAGGTCATGGTCCCCAGGGCCAGCTCGGACACCCTGAGTCCGCTGCGCCCCAGCAGCTTGTATCTCACGTCCGCACCTTATCCGGGACGCGTCGAGAGCCGCATCGTGCCGTGGCCTCATCTCCAGGTCGGGAATCGGACGGATCGATCGTCCGACTTCGGGCGGAGATGCTCGAGCGAGCTCATTCGACCAGGCGGTTGCGGACCGCGTAGAGGGCCGCCTGGGTCCGGTCGGCCAGCCGCAGCTTCGCCAGGATGTTGCTCACGTGGGTCTTCACCGTCTTCTCGGAGAGCACGAACTCCCTGGCGATCTCTCGATTCGACTTGCCCTGGGCGATGAGCCGGAGCACGTCCATCTCCCGCCCGGTGAGGGCCTCCAGAGTGTCCGCCCGTTCCTGCTCTCCGGCGAACTCATGCATCAGCTTTGAGGCGATGCTCGGGTGAAGCAGTCCCTGGCCGCGGTTGACCGTCCGGATGGCCTCGGCCAGCTCCCGGGGCTCGACGTCTTTGAGCAGGTAGCCCGCTGCCCCTGCCTTCACTGCCGGGAAGACCTTCTCGTCGTCGGCGAAGGTGGTGAGGACGATGACCTTGGTCGAGGGGTTTGCCTCGCGGATCTGGCGGATGGCGTCGATGCCGTCTAGGCGGGGCATCACCAGGTCCAGCAGGACCACGTCTGGTCGGAGCGTCTTCACTTGCGCCACCGCCTCCAAGCCGTCGCCTGCCTCGCCCACGATGTCGAGGTCTTCCTGCAACTGGAGGAACGCCCGCAGGCCGTGACGGACCACCGGATGGTCGTCGGCGATCAGCACGCCGATCCGGTCGGAGCCGGCCGCGTTCCGGGTCCGCCTGTGGGCGCGCCGGTCAGCCGCCAACCCGGGCCTCCAGCCATACCCTGGCCCCGGCACCGGGAGCGGACTCGATGTGCAGATCCCCTCCCAGGAGCTCCGCCCGCTCGAGCATGGAGGTCAGGCCGAGATGGCGTCCCCGGACCTGGGGAGAAGAAGGATCGAAACCGACGCCATCGTCGCTGACGGAGAGGCTGACCATGGAATCGCGCATCCTCACGTCGACGGAGATCCTGCTCCCGCCTGAATGCTTCAAGGCGTTCCGGATCGCTTCCTGGGCGATCCTGAAGAGCTCCCGCTCGGCAGCCAGGTTCAATCGCCGCCCGCCCTCGACCGTCAGGTCGATGTCCGTCCCGTAGACGCGCCGCAGGACATCGACGTGCTTGCGAAGGGTCGGGACCAGCCCCTCCACCTCGATCTCGGCGGGCCGAAGCTCGAACACCAGCGATCGCATTTCCTGAACCGCACCTTTGGCCAGCTCCTGGAGCTTCTGAACCTCGCCCCTGGCCAGCCCCGGATCGCGGTCAAGAAGCTCGGCGGCGGCTTCCGCTGTGAACACCGCGCTGAACAGCGTCTGGATGACCGAGTCGTGCAGCTCCCGGGCCAGGCGGTTGCGTTCCTCCATCACGGTGAGCTCCCGGCTCCGCTCCAGCAGCTCGGTGTTCTCGATGGCGATGGCTGCATGGGCTGCCAGCATCTCGACGAGCTCCTGATCAGTCCGGCTGAACTCGCGAGCCCCGATCTTGCTGGCCAGGTAGAACGCCCCGATGATCCGCCCCTTGGACACGAGGGGAACTCCCAGGAACGATCGCATCCGGGGATGGCGCTCGGGCCACCACCCCTGGAAGTCCGGGTGGCTCTTGATGTCGCGGAGCCGGATCGGGGCGGGATCTTCCAGCATGGCGCCGAGCAGGCCGTGGGTCCTGGGAAGCTCGCCGATGGCCTCCCTCATGGCGTCGCTGATGCCCGACACGATGAATTGCGAGAACCCACCCTCCCCGTCGGGTACGCCCAGGGCCGCATACCGCGCGCGGACCAGGGCCCTGGCCGAGTCCACGATCTTCTGCAAGACGGGCTCGACGGAACGCTCGGCGGCGATGGCCAGGACGGCGTCGTTGATCGCCCGGAGGGCGGTCCCACCCAGGCCGTCCTGCGGACCGACCGATGCCTCGTCCATGGCAGACCAACTGTAGGACCTGGTCGGGTCGGTGGCATCGGCCCCGAGCCGGAGGGTGCCTCCGACCGTGGACCGAGACAAAGAGAATCTCGGCGCCCTCAGGGCTCCGTTCGGATCGTGTAGTGGATGCCGCGATCGGCGAGGTGCTTGAAGAACAGATCCGGGTTCACCGCGTCCTCGGGAGCGAACAGGCCAGGGCCTTCGATCTCGCCTCCGGCGATCATCTGGGCCACGATGGAGGGCGGGATCCCCGTATCCAGCGCTCCCCCGCCCATGCGAGCCAGTGGGTCGGGTTCCACCACGCTGTCGGCGATGGTCCGAGCCGGCCGCCCCTCTCGAACTCCCTCGAGCACGACGCGCAGACACTCCGTGTCGCTGCTCCCTGCCGCCTGCGGCAGCCGCCGGCCCAGCGCGCTCAACACGTCGCGCGGCCGGACCCACTCCCCGCCGAGCTCGATGGGCTCGGTGGAGGCCAGCCCGAGCCCAGCGACGAGTTGGAACCGTTCGACGAAGGCCGGGTCGAAGGCGATCTTGAACGTGATCTCTCGAGCCCCAGGGAACGCCGTAGGCAACGTGGCGATCTCCGAGTGAAGCGTGGTGAAGGCGGTCTTACGTCCCACCGGCGGCGGGAAATCGACCTCCTCCGGCTCGCCCAGCGGGGCTACCTCCTGGAAACGGCCATCGCGCCAGGCCATCGCGGGGATAGTGAACTCGTCGAGGATCGTGTCCAGCGAGTAGGGGATTGGAAGGGGGGAGTCCTGGACGAAAGGGTCGTCCGCGCCGAGACGGATGTGGATTGCGTACACGTCGTCCAGCTCGCGAGCGCCCATTACCGCCAGCAGGTTCGTGATGCCCGGGCTGCCACCCATACAGGTCACGCCGGTCAGGCCCGCCTCCCGGAACCGTGCGTCGTTGGACAGCACTTCGCGTGCGACGTGGAAGAGCCCGCCGAGGTCCACGTAGCCGCAGCCGGCCTCCATGCAGGCCTGGGCGATCCGGGGATTCAGCCGGTAGGCCACCGAGGCGATGCACACGTCATGGCCTCGAAGGAGCTCGGGGAACGTCGCGGAGGTAGCGTCAGCGGCGATCCCCCTGACCTGCGCCGTACCCCCGGCCTCGGCCGCCACTGCCTCCGCCCGGTGCGCTTCCAGGTCGGCCACCGTCACCCACTCCACGTCCGGTGACCGGGCCAGGTCCCTCACGGCCACCCGGCCCATCGCTCCAGCGCCGCCCACCACGATCGCCCGCATGGCGGCCAGTGTGGGCCGCTCCGGACGCCCGGCGAACTCGCCCGGCTGTACAAACCGTACAAACCGCTTTTGCCCCGTGGGCCGTGCCGTCAGCCTCCGTCTGAGGACTACGGTGCCCCCATGCCGGCCAGACCGGCGCCTCCGTGATTCAATGCGATTCGATCACGAGGGCAGGGGGAGCGGTACGTGACGGAAGCGGACGTCCGGCTCGACCGGGTGACCAAGCGGTTCGGTGACATCACCGCGGTCGATGACCTGACGCTGGACGTCGAGCGCGGGGAATTCTTCAGCCTGCTCGGTCCCTCCGGGTGCGGCAAGACCACGACGCTGCGGATGATCGGTGGGTTCGAGGAACCCTCGGAAGGCACGATCTACCTCGGAGGCCGGGACGTCACCGACCTGCCCGCCTACCGCCGCGACGTCAATACCGTCTTCCAGTCGTATGCCCTGTTCCCGCACCTCACGGTGTACGAGAACGTTGCGTTCGGGCTGCGCCGAAAGAAGGTCGGGAGGACGGAGCTCCACCGCCGGGTCCTCGAAGCCCTTCAGCTCGTGGATCTCCCCGGGTTCGAACGGCGGAAGCCCTCGCAGCTGTCGGGTGGACAACAGCAGCGGGTCGCCCTGGCTCGAGCCCTGATCAACCATCCCCAGGTGCTGTTGCTGGACGAGCCGCTGGGCGCCCTGGACCTGAAGCTTCGCAAGCAGATGCAGCTGGAGCTGAAGCGGATCCAGCACGAGGTCGGCATCACCTTCCTGTATGTCACCCACGATCAGGAAGAGGCCATGACCATGTCCGATCGGATCGCCGTGATGCGCATGGGGGAGATCGAGCAGATCGGTGCGCCCGAGGAGGTCTACGAGAATCCGGCCACCGAGTTCGTGGCTGGATTCCTCGGGGCGTCCAACCTGCTCGAGGGCGAGATCAAACAACGCGAAGGATCGATGGCCACCGTGTTGCTGCCCACCGGCTCCACGTTGGCGGTGCCGGCCGAACGGTTGAACGGCCAGTCGACGACAGTGAAGGTCGGGGTCCGCCCCGAAAAGATCCGCCTGGAAGGCGACACCGGGAAGTCTCCCACCGGCTGGAATTCGGTGACCGGGACCTTGCGCATGGCCACGTTCGTCGGAGTGAGTCATCAATTCACCGTCGACGGTCCCGGCGAACGCACGCTGACCGTCTACGCCCAGAACCTCGGAGCGGAATCGATCCCTGCTCCGGGCCAACAGGTGCGCCTCCTGTGGCGCCCCGAGCACACCTTCGTCGTGCGGCGCTCCGCGCCACTCACGGACATGGAGGAGGAGCTATGACCGAACAGCCACGCGATCCCATCCTCGATCCGGCTCTGCTCAGAGGGCTCACCCAGCGACGGTTCTCCAGGCGCGACGCCCTGAGGTTCGCGGGTGTGGGCGCGAGTGCGGCGTTCCTCGCAGCCTGTGGAGTGTCGGGGACGAAGGCCAAGAGCAGTCCCACCGGAGCCAGCCCCTCAGCGATCGACTACTCGAAGTACTACGGCGATGGAAAGCCTGCCGGCAAGCTCAACTTCGCCAACTGGGAGGACTACATCGACGTCGATGACAAAGGGAATAGCCCGACTCTCCAGCAATTCACCAAGGACACGGGGATCAAGGTCACCTACAAGACGGTCATCAACGACAACGATCCATTTCTGGCCAAGATCATCCCAGTGCTCCAGGCGGGCCAGGACACCGGATACGACCTCATCGTCATCACGAACGGCGGCGGCGTGGAGCGAATGATCAGCCTTGGGTTCCTGATCCCGCTGGACCCCAAGTTCCTTCCGAACTTCCAGGCCAACGCGAGCGAATCGGTCAAGAGTCCCAGCTACGATCCGGGCAACAAGTACACGACCGCGTGGCAGTCCGGGTTCACCATCATTGGCTACAACTCGAAAAGGGTGAAGAAGCCACCCACGACATTCGCCGACCTGCTCGACCCCGCCTACAAGGGCAAAGTAGGTATGTTTGGGAACAACCAGGACCTTCCCTGCGCTGCGCTCGTCTACCTCGGCTACGACATCCAGAAGTCCACACCTGATCAGTGGAAGAAGGCGGCGGACCTGCTGATGAAGCAGAGGGATGACGGAGTGGTTCGCTCCTACTACGACCAGAGCTACATCGACGCTCTGGAAAACGGCGAGACGATCATCACGCAGGCGTGGTCGGGGGACCTGTTCATCGCCTCGGCTCCGAAGGACTACGGGGGCGACGGCTTCCCGGAGATCAAGGCCGCCATTCCGCAGGAAGGCGGCATCCTGTGGACCGACAACATGTGCATTCCTCTGCACGCGCAGCACCCGGTCGACGCCATCACATTCATGAACTACGTGTACGACCCGAAGGTCGCCGCCCAGCTGGCGGACTTCATCTGGTACGTGTCGCCGGTTCCCGGGGCCAAGGACATCGTGCTGAACGACCTCGACGACCCCACCGCCGCCAACAGCCCACTGATCTTTCCGTCGCCCGATGACCTGGCGAAGAGCCACAAGTACAAGGTGTTCAAGGACGCGGCGGAGCAGGATGAGTGGAACAGCATCTTCCAGCCGATCTACACCTCGTGAGGCAGCCCAAGGCCAGGGTGGGCAAGCGGCTCGCCCCGTATCTGCTCGTGCTTCCAGGAGGAGGGTGGCTGCTGGTCTTCTTCCTCGTTCCGATCGTGTTCATGGCCTCTGTGTCGCTGCAGAGCGGAAACATCTTCGATGGGTTTCGGCTGACGTGGCGGTTCCAGAACTACGCGGACGTGGTGCAGAAGTACCACGGCCTGTTCGTTCGCTCGCTCCTGTACGCCTCGATCGCCACCGGGATCGCCCTAGCCCTGTCGTATCCCCTGGCGTACTGGATCGCCTTTCATGGCAGACGGCACAAGACGACCTTTCTCTTCATGCTGCTGCTGCCCTTCTTCGTCTCCTTCGTCATCAGGACGCTGGCCTGGCGGTTCATCCTGTCCGACGATGGGATTTTCTTGGGATTCCTGAAAGATCTCCACCTGATGCCTCGAGGCTTTCACGTGCTGGCGACCTCGACCGCCGTGGTCAGCGGGATCGCCTACAACTTCCTTCCCTTCATGGCGCTGCCCCTGTACGTGGCGCTGGACAAGATCGACAGGAGCGTGGTGGAGGCAGCCCAGGATCTGTATGCGAGCAAGGTCCAGGTGTTCCTGAAGGTGATCTTCCCGATGTCCATCCCCGGGGTGTTTGCCGGATTCCTGTTGACCTTCGTCCCCGCCGTCGGGGACTACGTGAACGCGGCGATCCTCGGCGGAACAAGGAACCTGATGATCGGAAACATCATCCAACTGGAGTATCTGCAGAACTTCCATTATCCAGCGGCCGCCGCGCTCTCGTTCATCCTCATGGTGGGGCTCCTGATCGGCATCTTCGCGTACGCTCGGGTCTTGGGCGCCCGGAGCATCCAGGAATACGTATGAGCACGGTGGCCACCCGGGAAGTCTTGCTCGAGGCGCCCTCCGGGGCCCCCCGGCCCAGTGGCAGGCGGCGGATGACCAGGCTCATCTTGCCCGCCTACGTTGGACTGGTGATGTTCTATCTGGTCTCGCCGATCTTGGTGATGATCCTCTACAGCTTCAATGACACGGGTCCGAAGAAGGTCAGCTTCCGATGGCTGGGCTTCACCGCGCACTGGTACGCCAAGGTGTTCGCCAAACCCGATCTCACGACGGCGCTGAAGAACTCGCTGATCATCGCCTCCATCAGCACGGTCATCGCCACCATCCTGGGGACGATGATCGCGCTGGCCCTTGTCCGGTACCGGTTCCGGGGCAAAAGCACCTCGGAGTTCATCATGTTCATGAACATCTCGGCGCCTGAGATCGTTCTGGGCGCTTCGCTGCTCTCCCTGTTCATCACGTTCGGTGTACCCCGAGGTCTGCTCACCATCGTGATCGCCCACGTCATGTTCAACATCGCCTACGTTGCGGTGACGGTCCGTGCCAGGCTGTCAGGATTCGACCGGTCGTTGGAGGAGGCAGCTCAGGATCTCGGAGCAAGCCCGTGGGCAACCTTCGTCCGGGTGACCCTCCCGCTCATCTTCCCGGGCATCCTGGCCGGCGCACTCCTTGCCTTTGCCCTGTCAATCGACGATTTCGTCATCACGAATTTCAATGCCGGAACCGTGCAGACGTTCCCATTGTGGGTCTACGGGGCGGTGAAGGTGGGGATCCCGCCACAGGTCTTCGTGATGGGAACCCTGATCTTCTTCAGTGGAGTGGTGCTGGCGGCGGCGAACCTCGTGTTGCAGCGACGCAAGAGATGACCATTGCTGCCCGGAGACCAGAGGGGGTTTGGTGGCTTCTTTGACAGATTTGGAGCGCGTAGCGGCGAGGGCGGAGGAGATCGCGTCCCGCGAGAGCAAGCGGCTGCTTGAGCGAATTCCGGGCTCGGCGGCCCTGTTCTACCGCGCCACCCGCGTCCTCCCCCTGGGGGTCTCCTCCAACTTCCAAGCAGGAGACCCCTACCCCGTGTACCTGGCGCGGGGGCTCGGCTCGCGAGTGTGGGACGTCGACGAGAACGAGTACGTGGACTTCCACAGCGGGTTCGGTGTCAACGTGGTCGGCCATGCCCACCCCAAGATCGTGGCGGCCGTCTCCGAAGCGGCGCGAAGCGGCGTTCATTTCGCCGTGACCACCGAGGTCACCGTGGCGCTGGCTGAAGAGATCTGTCGCCGCTTTCACCTGGAACAGTTGCGGTTCGTCAACTCGGGGACCGAGGCCACCATGGACGCGCTCCGGGTGGCCCGAGCGGCGACGAACCGAGAGATCGTCCTGAAGATCGAGGGGTCCTATCACGGGCATCACGACACGGTCTTGTTCTCCGTGGTCCCGGAGGCCGACGTCCTGGGGATCAAGGCCATGGTCACCGGGGAGGCCGCCGACTCGGCGGGCGACGTCTATCGGACGATCCCAACCTCCAAAGGCGTGCCCTCGGCGCTCACCGAGCTCACCCTGATCGTCCCGTTCAACGACGCCCAGGCTCTGGACCACGTCCTCTCGGAGCGGGGGAGTGAGATCGCCGCCCTGATCATGGAGCCGGTCATGATGAACATCGGCCTGGTCCCTCCGCGCCCCGGTTATCTCGAGGCCGTCCGGGAGCTGTGCACGAAGCACGGTGTGGTGCTGATCTTCGACGAGGTCAAGTCCGGAGCCACCATCGCTCGCGGGGGGGCCATCGAACGGTTCGGGGTCGAGCCGGACCTGGCCTGCTTCGCCAAGGCCATCGGGGGCGGGACGACGATCGGCGCGTTCGGCGGCAAGGCATCGATCATGGAAGTCGTGACGCGAGGCGCGGCCCAGCAGGGGACGTTCAACGGCAATCCTCTGTCGTGCCGGGCCGGACTGGTCGCGCTCACCGAGGTCCTGACGCCGGACGCCTATGCCCATCTGGAGAAGTTGGGGACGCTGCTCGCCGACGGATGCCGATGGGCCATCGAGGAATACGGGATCCCGGCCAACGCCGTGGACATGGGAGCCAAGGGATGCGTGTCCTACCGCCCAGAGCCCCTCACCAACTACCGTGACTTCCTCGAGTGCAACACCGATCTGTTCGCCGCGTCCTGGCCGTGGTTGGTGAACAGAGGGATCTTCATGACCCCCGGCGACGAGGAGCAGTGGACGATCAGCGTTCAGCACTCCGAAGAGGACATCCAGCGGTACGTCGATGCCTTCGGAGAGTTCTGCGCGGAGCTTTCCGGCTGAGCTAGGAGGACCGCTCGGGGCGAGGCTCGCGGCCGAGCTTCCTCAGGGCCAGCCCTGAGAGTGCCTCCAGGACCAGCCGGTTGGCCAGATAGGCCGTGATGTCGGCGTGGTCGTACGGCGGCGATACCTCGACCACCTCCATGCCGGCGAACCCGACCTCGTGGGCGAGCCGGCGCACCGCCCGAAGAGCCTCTCGGGCGGTGATGCCGCCCGGCTCGGGTGTGCCGGTTCCGGGCGCGAAGGCGGGGTCGCACACGTCGATGTCGAAGGACAGGAAAACGCTGTCCCAGTGCTTTGCCGCCTCCACCACGTCGCTCATCACCGCGTCCATCCCTCGCTCGGTGATCTCCTCCATGAGGTGCCACCGGAAGCCCTGCCGCCGAGCCCATTCGAACTCCTCGGGACCGGGCCAGTAGCCTCGCAAGCCGACCTGGACGATGTTCCGGCCCTGGAGCGAGCCCTCCTCGACCAGGCGCCTGAGCGGGGTGCCGTGCGAGCGGGCCACCCCCCACACGTCATCGGCGTTGTCCGCGTGAGCGTCGAAGTGGACGAGTCCCAGGGTCGTGCCGGGCTCCAGGTGATCGGCGACGGCGCCGACGTCCGGATGAGCGATGGAGTGATCGCCCCCCAGCACGATCGGGATGGCCCCCGCCGCGCATACATCCCCGACGATCCGCCGGATCGCCTCGTGGCTCTTGGCCTGGTCGGCCGGGGTCACCTCAGCATCCCCGAAGTCGACCACCGTGAGGACATCGAACGGATCGACCCCGAGATCCATGTTGGGCCGAGGCGGAGGACCGTTGTAGTCAGCGAGCCGAATGGCACGAGGGCCGAATCTCGCTCCGGGGCGGTTGCTGACGGCCTCGTCCATCGGGGCGCCGACGATGGCCACGTCGACCCCGGCGAGGTCCTTGGGATCGAGGACCAATGGCAGCTTGGTGAACGTCGCGCCCGCCCCGGCGTAGGAAGGCTCCCACTGCCGGCTGACCGGAACGCCGGGCATCAGCGGATCACTGCTCGCGCGGCACTCATGGGCGGATTCTCATCGCTGGCTGGATGGCAACTCAAGCCGAATCAGTGAGTGCGGTGGCGACGTCCAGGCCCCGATCCAGAAGCAGCACGGTAAGGGTCTCGGCGTCTCGGGGAGCGGCCGCAAACTGATCGTTGTTGAAGAAGACGAAGACGTCCTTGGCGTCCAGGCCGGCGATCTTCTCCGCCCAGGTCAGCAGCTTTCGCCGGGTGTAGCCGGGGTGGGTGGCGCGCCCCTGATGGAACCTGACATATGACCACCCTCCCGTCAGCAGCAGAGGCACCTGCCATCCGGGCCGATCCGCGAGGACCCATGCAGCCCCTGCGTCGTCCATGAAACCCAGGACCTCATCCGTCCGCCAGGAGTCGTCCCGAAACTCGAACGCCACCCGCATCTTCTGCGGAAGGACCGTCAGGAATTCGCGCAGGCGCTGGGCCTCGACGCCGAAGTTCGGAGGGAATTGGAAGAGAACCGGGCCGAGCTTGTCCCCCAGGTGCGTGGCTCGAGACCAGAACAACTTGACCGGATCTCGGCAGTCTCGGAGCCGGCGGATGTGGGTAATGTAGCGGCTGGCCTTGACGGCGAACTGGAACTCGTCGGGGGTCTCGGCCTTCCACCGGTCGAACGTCTGCTCCTTCGGGAGCTGATAGAAGGAGTTGTTGACCTCGACGACGGGGAACCGAGACGCGTAGTGTGCCAACCAGGCTCGCTTGGGTTCACCCGCGTAGAACTTCTTCTTCCACGAGTCGTACTGCCAGCCACTGGTCCCGACATGGATCATCGCGACTCACTCATACCCGGTTTGGTGGGGTTGTCGTTTGGGGCGGAGCCACCGTTTCCGATCCGAGACGTACACTTGAGGCGTCGAATGGGGTCCGGAGCCTCGGGCAGCGAAGCAGTAGGCCCCGGAGAAAGGAATACATGGCCATCCTCATCCTGCTCCTCCTCCTCATCCTGGCCGCCACGGGCGGGCTCGTGCTCGCCCTGAAGATCGCTCTTGGCGTAGCGCTTGGCCTGTTCCTCGGCGTCGCGCTGGTCGGCGCGCTGATCGCCTGGCGAGTCAAGCGGGCGCTGTTCGGGCCGAGGCAGCGGTGGCGCCGGATCCCGGGGTCGAGGGTCGAAGTCCTCGACAGAGACTCCCGGCGCCACGAGCACTGAGCGAACGCGAACGGCCGCTCTAGGCCAGATTCTCTTCGGCGAAAGCCGCGACGACCCGGGCGACCTCCCCTTCTCGCTTCCAGAAGAAGTGGTCAGTGCCGGGGACGATCTCGACGGTGGCCCGAGGCAGCCTGCGTCCCAATCCTTTCAGCTCTGGCACCGGGCAGAAGGGGTCGGCCTCTCCCGCCAGCAACAGGATCGGGCGATCGAAGGATCTGAGGCGGTCGCGGCCAGGTAGATCCGGAAGGGCCGTCTCCCCGAGGGGAAGGCCGATCAGGGCCAAAGCACCGACTCGAGCGTCGTCGAGGGCCTCTCGAAGGGCGGTGTGGGCGCCGAACGACCATCCGCAAACGAAGACGGCACCGTCGATCTCCTTCTGGGCCCGGCCGATCGCGGCCCGGACGTCCATCAGCTCGTCCACGCCCCTTCCATGGCTCCCGCCCGAGCCCATCACGCCTCGGAAATTGAACGACAGCACGGCAAATCCTCTGGAGGCCAGCTCGTTGCGGATGGCCCACAGCAGCGGGTGGTCCTTGCTCCCGCCGAATTCGGGATGAGGGTGGCAGATGACCGACGGGCCTCGCGGCGTTCCCTCAGGGGGACGGATCTCTCCCTCCAGAACAACGCCGTCTTCGGACTCGAAGGTGATTGGCTCCATTGACCTCTTCCCATGGCGACGGTACGAGCGCCGTGTGAAACGATGAACGGTGATGACCATACCGGGCGGGCAAGGGAGCGGCGAAGACGAGAACACGGCGAGCGGCCGGACCGGGATCGTGCTCCGTGATCCGCTTCCATGGCATGACCTGGTGGAGGTCGTGGAGGCGGCCGAGGACACGGGATACGAGGCCGTGTTCGTGCCCGAGATCGCCGGGCGGGAGGCTTTCTCCACTCTGACGGGCTTCGCCATGACCACCTCGCGCCTCGCCCTGGGGACCGGAGTGGTCACGATCCCGTCTCGCAGCCCCGCCACCACCGCGATGGCCGCCGCCACGATCCAGGACCTCTCGGGCGGCAGGATGATCCTGGGGGTCGGGACCGGCGACACGAAAGCTATGGCGCGGATGCCCGCGGGAGGCGTCCTCGAACTGACCAGGCGATATGTCGGCCTGATCAAGCAAGCGCTGTCTGGTGATGCCGTGCGGCCAGAGGAGCTCTTCGGGGTGGGAGGGTTTCGCCTCGGACTCTCGTCCCCGGCCGATCCGCCTCCCGTGTGGCTGGGAGCCCTCGGTGACCGCATGATCCGGCTGGCCGGAGAGGTCGCCGATGGGGTCCTCCTGAACTGGTGCACTCCCGAGCGGGTCGCCCGAGCCAGGCACCTCATGGGTGAAGGTGCGCGACGCGCCGGCCGGGACCCGGCGGCCCTGACCGTGGCGGTCTATGTGCGAGCCTGCCTGGGGCTGGAGGAGCCGGTCGCGCTGGAGGCCCTCCGCGAGATGACTGGCCTGTACGCGTCGTTTCCCCACTATCGGCGCCAGTTCGAGCTGATGGGCCTGGGGGAGGGAGCCTCCATGGCGGCGAAGGCGTTCGCGGGAGGCCGGCCCCGGGAGATCCCGGAGTCGTTCGTTCGGACGCTCACAGTGGTCGGTGGACGGGCCGAGGCCCTGGCCCGGTTCACAGCGTTTCGGAAAGCCGGTGCCGATGTGGTCCTGTGCTATCCGGTGGCAGCCCTGGAGCCTCTCTCCTCCGTGCTGGGGACGGTGCTCGCCGCGGCCCCGTCACCGGCTCTCGAGCGCTAGGAGTTGGAGGGTCGGGCTGAGGCCCTGGAGGAGGTTGCGCTCGCGACTCACGCGGGTAGACTCCTATTTGCAAGGTCAACACGGTGAGAAAGGGGTTTATCGGATGACCTACACGATCTGCGAGCCCTGCATCGATGTCAAAGACCTGGCGTGCGTGGACGAATGCCCGGTCGACTGCATCTACGAGGGCACCCGGATGCTCTACATCCACCCCGACGAGTGCGTTGACTGCGGGGCCTGCGAGCCCGTATGCCCCGTGACGGCGATCTTCTACGAGGACGACGTGCCCGCGGAGTGGAAGAACTACACGCCCGTCAACGCTGAGTTCTTCAACGAGGACATCAGCGGGATCGGTTCCCCGGGTGGCGCCGCCCAGGTCGGGCCGGTCGACAAGGACCATCCCTTCGTGGCGAACTTCACGGCTCCCGAGTAGCCACTCTTCGATTTCGCGGGATTCCGAGGCCGGGCCGACAGGCCCGGCCTTTCGGCTCATGCCCTCCCCCCTCAGCGCGAGCAGCGGTCCAGCCGTTTGACATCCGCCCAACTCACGAAATATGATTTGAGCGCTCGCTCAAAGCAGTCGCTCAAGGAGCTGCAGATGACCGCAGGGCCTAAGAAGACAGAAGTTCCTGAGGAGCCCAGGGGCGGCGCCAGCACGCGTGCCCGGATCGTCGCCGCGGCCATTCGCGCCCTCAAGGAACGGGGATTCTCTGGGGCCAGCGCCCGGTCCATCGCGCAGACCGGGGGATTCAATCAGGCGCTGATCTTCTATCACTTCGGCACCGTCAACGACCTCCTGCTGGCGGCCCTGGACGAAACCAGCGCGCAGCGCATGCAGCGGTATCGGGCCACCCTCCAGGAGATCCGGACGCTTCCTGACCTCATGGCCAGAGCGGCCCAGATCTACCAGGAGGACCTCGAGTCAGGACACATCAAGGTTCTGGCGGAGCTGATCGCGGGAGCCACGTCTTCCCCGTCATTGGGGCCCGAGATCGTGGCCCGGATCGACCCGTGGGTGGCCTTCACGGAAGAGACACTGGGCCGAGTGCTCGCCGGCTCCACCCTGGAACCTCTGGTCCCCACGAAGGATCTGGCCTTTGCCGTGGTGGCGGTGTACCTGGGGGTCGAGCTCCTGGCCCATCTCAACGGGCAGCTCCCTCGGGCCGAGCGGCTCATCGATACCGGCTCGCGATTGGCCTCCCTGTTCGCTGGCACGTTCCCCGACCCCCGAGGAGATGAATGACGTGGCGAGCGCGTCGATCGCCCGCCGGGTCGATGGCGATGGGGCCGGTCCTCTCCCTCCCTGGTGCCCTCCGGAGCGGATCTCCCGAGCAGCGATGCTGCACCGATGGGAGAATCTATCGTTCCTCCACTGGCCCTATCCGGCCCAGGCCATCCAGGCGCTGTTGCCGCCGGGGCTGGAGGTGGACACCTTCGACGGCGCAGCGTGGGTCGGTCTGATTCCATTCCGGCTCACCGTTACGCTGCCGAGGGTCCCGCCACTCCCGTGGCTCAGCTCCTGTCCCGAGATCAACGTCCGGACGTATGTGCGAGGTCCCGACGGGAAGACGGGCATCTGGTTCCTCTCGCTCGAAGCCTCCAGGCTGAGCGCAGTGCTCACCGCCAGGAAATGGTACGGCCTGCCTTACCGCTGGGCGGCAATGAGGCTCGACCGACGAGGGGGATCGGTGTGGTACGAGAGCCGGCGTCGGTGGCGAGGCCGGAGGCCCCGGGAGGTCATCTGCCTCGCGGTGGGAGATCCCGTGGGCCCCCAGGATCTGGATCCGCTGGAGGTGTTCCTCACCGCCAGATGGCGGCTGTACAGCCCATGGGGAACCGGGCTGGCCGCGACGCAGGTGGAACACGAACCCTGGCCGATCCATCGTGCCCGAGCGCTCTGCGTACGCGACGAATTGATCCCCGCGGCGGGACTCGCCGAGCCGTTCGGGCCGCCCCTGGCGCTGTTCTCGCCCGGGGTTGCGGTCCGGTTCGCTCCTCGCCGTCAGCTCGAGTCGGTTGGGGCGGGAGCGTCTTGGGGCACGGCCGGGCCCTGACCGTCCTGCGGCGCGGTTGGTCCGTGGCCGTCCTCGGGCAGGAGGCCCGGTTCGGACCACTTGGACGGCAGCTGGTCGAGCGGCCACCGCTGCCGCGAGAGCGCGGCAAGCTTGTCCATGAGGGCCAGGGCGGCCGGGTCCTCCCGGCCGGGACGGTATTCGATGACGCCCGCCTCGAACGCGTCTCGGAAGATCTTCTCGCCCAGGTCGGTCCTGATCACTGTGAGGGTCCAGCCGTCGTTCTGTCCGAGGCCTCCGAAGGACAGGTCGGCGTGCTCGGCGGCGAAGTCCGGGCACATCAGGCACCCGGGCCGGGTGTACACGTGCGATTTCTTCAGCGAGTAGGTGGTCTCGCGGCCGTCCTTCGTGTAGAACAGCAGCTTCCCCTTCACGTTGACCCTGATGAGTTCGTCCAGGTCGATGCCCAGTTCGTTCTGGGCGATCTGCACCATCAGCCCCTCGTAGGTGAACGACTTGGAGCACAGCAGCCCGAGCGTCCACGCGATCCGGCGGCGCCACTTGTTGACCCGGCGGGCCTCCAGGGCACCGGTGACGCTGGCCTGACAGGACATTCCAACCAGGGCCACCTTCGACAGCCCCATCTCGGCGGCCTTCACCAGCGCCAATGGGTTGGCCGAGTACGTGTAGCGGGAACCGGCGGTGGCGAGGACACCTTCCACGTCGGTGACCACGGCGGGTTCCGCGTCCCATTGCCGCTCTTCCGACAGCTTGGACGTGAGGGCTCCATCGATCTGGCCCGTCTCCAGCCCCCAGATGAGCAGGGCCGAAACCACGCCGCCATCCTGTCCTTGAGCCAGCACCCGGGGGTCGGTGGCCCGGGCCAGGACGACGTCCTGGTGCACGCCGATGATCTCCTCGGGCAACCGCGTCCGGCCGAACAGCATCCGGTCGAGCTCCGGTTCCCACTCCCGGAACCGGGGGCAGGCCCGCGTACAGATGTCGCATCCTTTGTCACCGTGCGAGCAATGATTGGGCTCGCCTTCCTCGAGTTGGAAGGGGCGGTCGTCCTCATAGCCCAAGACGTGGAACGGACACACCACGACACAGGCCGAACACCCGGTGCACAAACCGGTGGTGACGACCTCGTCGTACAGGTCCCGCCACTGAGTCTTCTCGGCGGATGACGGCATCGCCGGACAGTATAGGTGCAGGGCCTGTGAGACCCCGGGCTTTCCGGTGTTCAGTTCCGTGAGGCCCTGGCCGGCCTGCTAGGCTCCACATTCGGTGGGCCACCCAGAGCGATCACATGCTCGAGCCTGAGGCCGTCCAGGCCGCCCTGCTGGCCGCGGCCGGCGAAGTGCAGGCGCTGATGAACCATCTCGGACTGGCCGCGCGGTCCGCTCCGGCCACCAAGCTGGCGTTCGAGGCAGACCTGAGGTCCTCGCTGCGTAAGGCGCTCCAGTTCGGCCGGGCCGAGCTGGTGTCGACCGAGGCGACCCTTGGTGCCGGTCCTCTGGCCCAACCCACGGACGTGATCGTCGCGGCGAAGACGCGAGTGCCCCAGCTCGCCATCGAGGTGCAGTGGCATCCCCGGAGTGAGGACCATGCCGGCTTCGCCAACTCGGCCGTGGCCGACATGCTGAAGATGATCATGGCCAGGCAGAAGGGGGCCGTGGAGCAGGGGACGGTCCTGGTCGCGGCGCCGCCGCGGTTCTGGCGATGGCTTCCCGGCTACGCGGAGGACCGTGCCGGCTACGAACTGCTCACAACCGACACGGAAACGCCCGCCAGCGTGAAGTCTGACTTCCTGGCCGGCTCCACGTGGGACTTCGTCTTCGATGCCGGAATGGACCGGCAGCTACCGGACCGGCTCTGGTCCTCGATCATGGCGTCCGCGGAGCTTCGCTCTCCGTGGGCGGAGATGGAACTTCGGCTGCTCGACGTGAAGGGGCTGGGCGCACTCGGCGACGCCCGCGCCTAGAGCTACAGAAAGCTTGCGAAAGGTCAGATCGAGAAGGACTCGCCGCACGCGCACTCGTGGACGGCCTGGGGGTTGTTCACCTTGAATCCGCCGCCCAGCATGGCGTCGCTGAATTCAAGGGTCGAGCCCGCCACGATGGGCCGGCTTTTCCCATCGATGAGCACCTTCAGCCCGAAGGCCTCGAAGACAGAGTCGCCCTCGGAGCTCTCCCGCTCGAACGAGAGCCTGTAGGAGAAGCCGGAGCATCCGCCGGCCGTGACCCGCAGTCGCAGATAGGGCTCGGTGTACCCCTCTCGCCGAGCCAGCTCGATGGCCTTCTTCGCTGCCCGTTCCGAGACCGAGATGACCTGTGTCGCCGTGCCTTCCATGGCGTCCATGATACGGCGCTCCCGATTCTGGACCCCTACTCTCCTCCTCGACGTCCCGCCTTCGGCGGGCCGTCAACGAGCCAGGGGGTCCGCAGCTGCCTCGCTTCGCTCGTTGCTGCTACCCCCCCTGGACCCCCCTACTATGAACGTGTGCCGAATTACCATTCTCGCGAGCTGCGCCGGATCGTTCCCGGGCTCCTCGATCAGGCCACGAACGACGCGCTTCCGGCGAACACTTCTCTGGCGGCCGTCTTGGTCCCCATCCTGGTCGCTACCGCGGACCCGAGGGTGGTCTTCACCAGACGGACGGAAACCCTCTCCCGGCACGCCGGAGAGATCTCCTTCCCGGGCGGACTGGCCGAGGAGGGAGAAGATGCCGCCTCGGCTGCCTTACGGGAGACGGAAGAGGAGCTCGGTCTGGCGCCCTCCGACGTGGAGCTCGCCGGGTCGCTTCCCCGGGTGCACACACGGGTCACCGGGATCCTGATCGTGCCCTATGTGGGGTTCCTGGCGAGAGACCCGCGATTCACACCGAACGCCGATGAGATCGCCGACGTCCTCGAATTTCGCTTGGCTGACCTCGTGGCCCACGGGGCGGAATCGGAGTTCGAGCACGAAGGCAGGACGTTCCAGACCCACGTCTACGAGGTGGATGGTCACGTGATCTGGGGCGCCACCGCCCGGATCCTGTGGTCCTTGATCGAGCTGCTCGAGGGGGCCGACGGCAGGGACGGGGTCGTCAGGCCCGCGTGAAGTGCTATCCAAAGCTGAAGGGGGTGGATCGATGCAGAAGTGGGAGTACTTCGTGGCGCCGCTGCTCCCGCACAACCCGGGAGAGATCCTCAACAGCTTCGGGGAGGACGGCTGGGAGCTGGTAGGCGTGGTGCAGCAGCAGACCCCGGCAGGGGGCGCTTCTCTGGTCGCCTACCTCAAGCGCACGAGGGCTTAGAACGGGAAGGAAGTCGGAGCCGGAGAACTCCGCCCTTCCTCTCTTTTCCCTATGAGTGAGGGGGTCGGCTTGGCTTGCAACGTGAGGGGTCGCAGATCAGGCGAGAGCCTGAGCCAAGTCCTCGACCAGGTCATCCGGGTGCTCGATCCCAACAGAGAGCCGCACCAGGGTCGCCGGGACCTCCAAAGGCGATCCGGCAACGCTGGCATGGGTCATCCGCCCGGGGTGTTCGATCAGGGACTCCACTCCACCGAGTGACTCGGCCAGGAAGAACAGACGGGTCCTCCGGCACACCTCGAGCGCAGCCTCCTCGTCCCACGTCTCGAAGGAGACCATCCCCCCGAACTCTCGCATCTGTCGGGCGGCGACGTCGTGGCCGGGATGAGAGGGCAGGCCCGGATAGTAAAGCCGCTTTACTTTGTCGTGGCTCTCCAGGAACTCCGCGACTCGAGCGGCGTTGCGGCAGTGCGCCTCCATCCGCAGGGCGAGGGTCTTCAGGCCGCGCAGCACCAGGAAGCAGTCCTGGGGTCCGGGGACGGCGCCCACCGAGTTCTGTAGGAAGGCCAGCCTCTCCTGCATCTCGGCCGTCGTGGTCACGATCGCCCCGCCGACCACGTCGGAGTGCCCGCCGAGGTATTTGGTGGCGGAGTGGATCACGGCGTCGGCGCCCAGCCTGATCGGCTGTTGGAGATACGGCGATGCAAACGTGTTGTCGACCACGCACCACGCTCCGGCCTGGTGGGCGATCTCCGCGACGGCGGCGATGTCGATGATCTTGAGGAGCGGGTTGGTGGGGCTCTCCACCCAGACCACCCGGGTCTCGCCGCGGATGGCCTTCTTCAGCCCTTCCACGTCGGTGAGGTCCACCGTGTCGAACTCGATCCCCATGGCCGGGGCCAGCACCCGGGCAACCAGCCGATAAGTGCCGCCGTAGACGTCATCGGCCACCACTACGTGGTCGCCGGGCCTGAGCAGGCAGAAGAACGTGGATTCCGCCGCCATCCCGGAGGCGAAGCACAGCCCGCCGTACCCCTCCTCGAGAGCCGCGAGGGCGGTCTCGAGCACCGTCCTGGTGGGATTGCCGGTCCGGGCATAGTCGTAGCCCTTGTGCTTCCCCACTGCTTCCTGGACGTACGTCGACGTCTGGTAGATCGGGACGTTCACCGATCCGTATGCAGGCTCCGGCTCCTGCCCGGCGTGGATGGCCCGGGTCTCGAATCGCATGGGGTCACTCCTCCTCGGCGTCGAGCGCGTCGAGCGCTCGGCTCCAGCCTAGCCGAGCGAGCTCCTTGCGAGCGGCCACCCCGGTCCTGGCCTCCTTGAGCAATCGGGAGCGCAGCCTGGCGTCGTGGCCCGGGAGAAAGCGCCGGCGTACCGGACGGCCGCAGCCGCATTCGCACAACCTCGGTGTGTCGACTCGGCCGGCCGGATGCAGTGGCGTGTCGGGCGGAGCGCAGCGCCGGTAATGATCCTCCAGGCGATGAACCGGAAGGACGATGACCCCTTCCCGTGAGTCGCCGACGAATGAACCCTGGCCGTCCAGGAAGCAGGCTCCGGTGAAAGCCGCGCACGCGGCGTCCAGCAGATCGATCCCGGCGATCTCCGGAAGACCGGCCACGCCGGCCTCGGCGAGCACGGCTCGCCGCCAGGCGACCCGCCATCGCCTGCCCGGGGACAGGCAGCCGGAGAGGGCCACGTAGGAAGCGTAGGGAAACACCTCCAGCGCGGTCCTCCTCGCCCGGCCCTGGCCCAGATAGGCCGCGTAGCCCGCCTCCCGGGCCGCGGCGAATGTCTCGAAACCCGCGGTCATCCACGAGAAGAGCTTGGCCTCCTCGTAGTGGGTCTGGTGTGAGCCGATGCCGCGGCGGGACAGCTCGTATTCGGCGACCCGGCGGGCGAGATGCTTGCCCGAGGCGGGAGGCACGGGCAGCCGGGACCGCTCGGCGTCGTCTCGGAGAAGCCCCAGTCCAGCTGAGGGCGGCGCGTCGATGGCAACACCGTCGGGTCTGTGGGTCCACAGAAGCTCGGTCAGGGCGCGAGGGCCAACGCGATTCCAGGTCTCCTTGACCACCGTGTCCTCGAGCAGCGCTACATCGAGTCCCCTGCCGAGGGAGACGTCGACCCCGAGGACTCTCATGTCTCGGGGACTCAGGCCTTCGTGCGTTCGCGGTGGGAAAGGAACTCCAGCAGATCGGCCCGGGTAAGGATGCCGAGCGCCTCGCCGTTCTTCGCCACGATGACGGCGGGCTCGTGCTGAAGCTCGGCGAAGGCGGTCTCCAGAGGATCGTCGAACTCGACCATGGGAAACGGCGCGGCCATGACCTCGGCCACGTCGGCCTGGAGCGAGTCGGGATCGCGGAAGATCCGGTCGAGGAGGGTCCGCTCACGGATCGAGCCCACGAAAGCGCTTACCTCGAGCGTGGGCTCTCGAACCACCGGGGCCTGCGAGATGCCGAATTCCTGAAGTCGGTCGACGGCCTGGCGGACCTTCTCGTGCGCGCCCACCGAGACCAACGACGGGATCTGTCCGTGCTTGGCCGAGAGGACTTCCTCCACTCGGACGGCTTCCTCCCGCTCGAGGAATCCGTACTGGAGCATCCACGTTTCCGAGTACACCTTCGAGAGGTAGTTCCGTCCCGTGTCGGGGAAGATCACCACGATCAGCGCGCTCTCCGGGAGCTCGCGAGCAACGGTGAGCGCGGCGAACATGGCCGTCCCGGATGACCCGCCCACCAAGATGCCTTCCTGGCGCGTGATGGCCCGTGCGGTGAGCAGGGAGTCACGGTCCGACACTCGGATCCACCGGTCCACCAGCGTCGGATCGAAGGTGTCGGGCCAGAAGTCCTCCCCGATGCCCTCCGTCAGATACGGCCTGGCCTCCTCGTCCGGTGCGGCCGAGAAGAGGGATCCCTCGGGATCGGCCCCGACCACCCTGAGGGAGGGCTTCTGTTCCTTGAGGTAGCGGGCGGCTCCGGTGATGGTTCCTCCGGTCCCCACCCCGGCCACGAGCACGTCGACCGCACCTTCGGTCTGCTCCCAGATCTCGGGACCGGTGGTCTCGTAGTGAGCTCGGGGGTTCTCCTGGTTGAAGTACTGGTTGGGTTGGAAAGCTCCGGGAATCTCCTCGGTCAGTCGGTCGGCCACGCGGTAGTAGGACTCGGGGGACTCGGGGGGGACTGCCGTGGGTGTGATGACCACCTCCGCCCCGTAGGCCCGCAGGAGGGCCACCTTCTCCTGGCTCATCTTGTCGGGCATCACGAATATGCACTTGTACCCGCGGATGGCGGCGGCGATGGCCAGCCCGTGACCGGTATTCCCCGACGTGGGTTCGATGATGGTCCCACCCGGCTTGAGGAGGCCTGCCTGCTCGGCTGCTTCGATCATCCGCAGGCCGATGCGATCCTTGACGCTTCCTCCAGGATTGAGCATCTCGAGCTTGGCCAGGACGGTGGGCCGGATGCTTCGAGTGATGTTGTGAAGGCGCACGAGCGGCGTGTTCCCCACGGCATCGAGGAATGAATCCATCACGTTCATCGCGCGGCTCCTTGGACTCCGACCTGGACTACCTATTGTCCACGATGGGGGTCCAGGGGGGTAGGTTCGGAGAGAAATGGGGAGTCCAGGGGGTTGCAGCAACGAGCGCAGCGAGGCAGCTGCGGACCCCTTGGCTCGTCGAAAGATCCGCCGGCAGACGGAGCTTCGAGGAGGAGAAAAGAAGGGTCCGGCAGGGAGGACTGCCCGGTGTCCTCCCTTGCCGGACGACCGTCGGACCGCCGCGCAACGAGCCCGCCCGACCCGATGGCCGGGATGGTCCCCAGCGTGGGGCCGCACGTAGCGGAGCGATAGCGTACCCGATGCGAGGCAAGTCGGGAAGCCCCAGAATCGTGCTCGATCGACCTCGTCGTGCCACGTTCGTGTTCGGGCCTGATCCGGGCTTCTCAGGTTCTGTCTCGAACGGGACCAGGCACGATCAGGCGGAGACCCAGGGCGACTGGATCCTTCCTGCGGCGGCCAGAGCCGGGGCGCCGACTGCCGGCTCCGAGCGCGCGTCGACGGCACAGTCCCGGATGGTCCGGAGGATCTGGTCGGCAGGGATTCCCTTGAGCATGTAGCAGGCGGCTCCGGCCGCGCGCATCTCGAGTACGCAATCGCGCTCGGCACGCGCGGACAACGCGAGCACGCGGGTCTCTGGTGAGTGCCACAGGATCTCCCGGGTGGCCCGGGAACCACCTCCGCCCGGCATCTTCACATCGACGATGGCGATGTCTGGTCGGGTTGCCCGGGCGAGCTCAATGGCTTCGACGGCATCCTCCGCCATGCCGACGAGCTCGAGGGCCGGGTCCGCGGAGATCAGAGCGGCCAGCGCCGTACGCATGACCGGTGCATCTTCGGCGACCAGGACCCGGATGGACACCGCTTGGTTTCCTCGCTTTCGCTCGACGGCACACCATGGCTCGACAACAGAAGGAGTCGAGACCGCGTCAAGCGGGGGAATCCGCAAGACCATAGTCAGACCTCCGGGGGGAAGGAATACCCGAAATGGGGGAGTTCACCGGGCCGGGAGGAGCGAGGTAGAAGCCCTGGCCGAACGGAACGCCCAGGGCGCGCAGTGTGTCGAATTCGCCCTGGGTCTCGATACCTTCGGCGATGATCGCCGCGCCGACCTCGGACGCGAAGGAGATGAGCGCCGTGGCCAGCGCCCGCCTCACGGGAGCCTCGTCGATGCCCCGGGTCAGCCCGATGTCGAGCTTGATGAAGTCAGGTGCCAATCGAATGATGTGCTGGAGACTAGCGAATCCCGCGCCCGCGTCGTCGATCGCCAGGCGGACCTTGCGCTCTCGGAGCATGGCCAATGCCTCGTTCAGCGCGGCATAGTCATCGACCTGAGCGTGTTCGGTGATCTCTATGACAACGCGGTCGGCAGGCGCGGTGAGCAGCGTGTCCATGAACCGCTCTGACATCGCCGTTGCCGGAGAAAGGTTGAGGGACAGGAAGGCATCCGGGGGAATCCCCTCGATCTGGCCGAGCGCCGATCGGATCGCTGCCAGCTCAAGGTCCACCAGGAGACCCACCTGACCCGCTTCCCTGAACGCCACTTCCGGGGCCCGCCACCGCCCCAGGTCGAATCGGGCCAGGGCCTCCAGCCCGACGATCGCTCCCGTCTGCAGATCGGCCAGAGGCTGGAAGACCATGGTCAGGCCCTTGCCGGCCAGGACCCGCCTGATGGACTTGACCTGCTCGCCGTGGTGCCTCGCCTGCTCTTCGTCTCGTCTGAGCTGCCCCGCCAGCTCCTGGATCACGTCCGCTGCCACTTCGGTGGAGAGAGCCCCCTGCCCGAGCGCGGTGGCCCTGATGGCTTCGACGATCTGACGGGGAGAGCTTCCCTTGATGAGGTAGCCGACGGCTCCGGCCCGAAGCATCTCCAGAACGCTGACGCGGTCGTCGTAGGCCGACAGCGCGAGGACTCGCGTCTGTGGGGAGAAGGACCTGATGCCCGTGGCCGCCCTCTGGCCTCCACCCCCTGGCATCTTCACGTCGACCACGGCGACGTCGGGCCGGTGGGCCTGGGCAAGCTCCACCGCTTGGATGGCGTGTCCGGCCGCCCCCACCAGCTCGAGGGACGCCTCGCCGGTGATGAGCTCCGCGAGGGCCTGCCGCACTCCGGGCTCGTCTTCGGCGATCAGGACCCGGATCCGGCTCATCGGTTGGCACCCTCTTCCTGGAGGTGGCGCCGCGCCAGCTTCGCTGGGAGCCAGAACTCGACGGTGGTGCCCGCGCGGGGAGCGCTGGCCACCCGCCACCAGCCACCGGCAAGCTCGGCGCGCTCGCGCATCGCGGTGAACCCGAGATGGCCGGGCGCTTGCTCCTGCCGGCTGTTCATGGAGAATCCCTGGCCGTCGTCTCGAACCCGGACTCGGAAGCCGCGCTCCTCCTCGTCGAGCACTACGGTCACCTGACGAGCTCGGGCGTGCTTGCGAATGTTGGTCAGAGCCTCCTGGGTGATCCGGTAGAGGATGCGGCGGGTGTCCTCCGTAGGCTCCACCATCAGTCGGTTGTCGATCTCGTACCCGAGGCCGGTCTCCTTGCTCAGCTCCTCGAGATAGACCCTGAGCGCCGGGGCCAGCCCTTCCCGATCCAGGACGGGAGGCCTGAGCTCGAACAGGAGGTGGCGCAGCCTGCCGATGGACAGCACCACCGTCTCCTCCAACTCCTCGAGGACCCGAAGCTGTTCCGGTTCGGTCAGCCTGCGGCGCAAGGTCTCCAGGCGGATGCCCACGGCCGTCATCGCCTGGATCGAGTCGTCGTGGATGTCGGAGGCGATCCGCCCGCGTTCCTGCTCCTGGGCCTGCGTGAGGTGGGCCACCAGACGCTTCCGCTCCTCGTCGCTGGCTTGGAGCACGAGCAAGCTCGCCTGAAGCTCCGCCTTGGCCCGCTGCGCTTCACTCTGGCGATCCTGCAGCGCTATGGCCATCTCGTCGAAGGCCCGTGCCAGTTGCCCGAGCTCTCCCCGTCCATATGGAGGACCGATCCGGGCTGCCAGGTCGCCCTCAGCGACCCGCCTGGTGGCATCCACGAGCGCCTTGACCCTGCGCACGATGAACAGGTCGGCGGAGGCTCCCCCGATGGCGATGACCACCAGCGCGGCAAGTGTGAGCGCAGCAAGGCGCTCGTCGATCACTCGTCCGGTCGATAGGAGAAGGACCAGGCCGGGAAGGAATGCCAGAAGTACCAGAAGGATCAGCCGCGTGCGCAGGCTCGAGAACCTGGTCACGTCGCGTCGTGGGCGCTCGGGGCGCGTAGGCAACCTTGCTCCTTCTCCCGCCGCCGGGGCGCAGAGGCTACCCGGTCGATGGGCGCACAATCGATAGGGCACTTGGAGGACGGGCCGTTAGCCTACCTTCGCTGATGTATGCATTCTTGGAACGGAAGGAACTTTTCGGCGACCGCCAAAGCATGGGTGTGGGGCGCGAACGACTGGATGATCGTGCCGAACTTCCCCCTGGACCCCCCATACTGTCGTCCAATGGAGCAGTCCCATCCGCTGGAGCCATCCGCCTCGGAGATGCGGGCGATGGGAGAGGCCGCCCTCGATTTTCTCGCCCGATTCGTCGAGGGACTTCCCTCCGCCCCTGCCTCAGATCTCGATCTTGCCGATCTCAATGGCGAGCATCTGCTGCCCTCCGACGCCGGTCACGCATTCGCTCCGCTCCTGCAGGCGGTGGAAGCCGGTGCCCAGAAAGGGTTCAACACGGCTGGCCCCGGCTATCTCGCCTACATCCCGGGGGGCGGCCTCTACGCTGCCGCTCTGGCGGACTTCCTCGCGTGCGGCGTGAACCGGTACGTGAACGTGTGGCACGCAGCTCCCCGGTTCGCCCAGATCGAGCAAGACGTCATCAGATGGCTGGCCGACCTGTTTGCCTATCCCGACGAGGCCAGGGGGATCCTCACCTCGGGAGGGTCGATGGCCAACTTCTCGGCCGTGGTGACGGCCCGGCACGTGCACCTCGGCGAGGACCCTGTGGGGGGAACGCTCTACGTCACAGATCAGGCCCATGCCTCGGTGGCCAAGGCCGCGGTCCTGGCGGGGTTCCCTCACCGGGCCATCAGGATCGTCCCGACCACCGCGGACCTGGCCATGGACGTCGACCGGCTGGGCGCGATCCTTGCCGAGGACCGGGCCCGAGGTCTCCGGCCGTTCTGCATCGTCGCCAGCGCGGGCACCACCAACACTGGAAAGGTCGACCCGATCGGGGACCTCGCGCAGATCGCCAGGGAACAGGACCTGTGGCTCCATGTGGACGGCGCATACGGCGGGTTCTTCCAGCTGACCGACCGCGGACGCCGGCTCTTCGACGGCATCGCGGACGCGCAGTCGATCACGCTCGATCCGCACAAGGGCATGTTCCTTCCATACGGGACGGGGAGCCTCCTGGTCCGGGAGGGGAAACGCCTCCGCGACGCCCACCAGGTCGGGGCGGACTACCTCCAGGATCTCGCCCCGGAGGAAGAGATCCCCAACTTCGCGGATTACTCGCCCGAGCTTTCCCGGGATTTTCGCGGACTGCGCGTGTGGCTTCCGCTCATGCTGCACGGTGTGGGCGCGTTCCGAGCCGCGCTGGACGAAAAGCTCGACCTGACGCAGCTCCTGTATCAGGCGCTCCTAGAGACGCCCGGCTTCGAGGTGCCGTGGGAGCCGGACCTGTCGGTGGTGGCCTTCCGGTACCAGCCTTCGAGGGGCGATCAGGACAGCTTCAACCGTCGCCTACTCGATCGGATCAATGAGTCCAAGCGGGTCTTCCTGTCGAGCACCATGATCGAGGGGCGCTTCATCATTCGGGCGTGCATCCTCTCCCACCGGACGCACCGGGACCGTGTGGAGGAAGCCGCCGACATTATCCGGTCCGCCGCCACGGAACTCGATCGCTGAGCACTCGGCACTTCACTCCTTCCACAGCGCGGACAGGAACTCGTCCACGCTCGCCACCGAACCGGTCACCGTCTCCGCTGCTGCATCGGCATCAGCCGCCAGATACTCGGCCTGCCGGTCGAACAGATACTGGATCGATTGGGGGAGGAACCGGCTGAGCTGGGCGTAGCTGTGCCCATCCTCCAGACCACGCGGCCTGTGGTAGTAGCGGAGCGGGAAGTACACGTGGAGCATCTCCCGAGCCCTGGTCATCGCGACATACAGGAGCCGGCGCTCTTCTTCGATCTCCTCAGGGGTTCCGGTGGCCATATCGGAGGGGATCATGCCGTCGGCCGCATGGATGACGTGGACGACCTCCCACTCGAGCCCCTTCGCGGAGTGGATGGTCGACAGGATGAGGTAGTCCTCGTCCAGGAGGGGCGGTCCCGCGAGGTCGGCGGTGGAGGAAGGCGGATCGAGGGTGAGCTCGGTGATGAACCGGGCCCGGTTGGGAAATCCGCTCGCCAAGAGCGCGAGTTGCTCGAGATCCCGCATCCGTTCCCGAGGGTTTCGGTAGCGCCTCAGGAACTGGGGCTGTAGGAACAGGCTAATACGTTCGACGTCTGCCGAGGCGCCCGATGAGGACTCCAGGCAATCCTGGAGAGCAGCGCGAAGGGCGGCCACTCCCTCCGCGGCCGCCGACGGGCACTGCGCTGCATCGTCGAGCAACCGTCGCAGCGGGGAGGGCTCGGAACCGTGTTCGCGTCGAACCCCCAGCTCCTCCATGAGCCTCCGGGCGGCCGCCGGCCCGATCCCCTCCAGGAGCTGGAGCACGCGAAACCAGCTCACTTCGTCGTGAGGGTTCTCCAGGATTCGGAGGACCGCCAACACGTCCTTCACGTGCGCCGCCTCGAGGAACTTCAGCCCCCCGTACTTCACGAACGGGATGTTCCGGCGGGCCAGCTCCACCTCGAGGAGGTCGCTGTGATGCGCCGCCCGGAACAAGACCGCCTGCCGCCTGAGCGGGACGCCTTCCTCCCTGTGCTCGAGGACGCGGCGGCATATCGCGTCGCTTTGCTCGGCCTCGTCCAGACAGGTGACCAGCTCGGGCCTTCGTCGCCCGGGCCGCTCCGACCACAAAGTCTTCTCGTGGCGCTCAGTCGACAGCGCGATGACTGCGTTCGAGACGGCCAGGATGGGAGGAGTGGAGCGATAGTTCTGCTCGAGCTTCACCACCCTGGCTCCAGGGAAGTCCTTCGGGAACTGCAGGATGTTCCGTACGGTCGCCGCGCGAAAGGAGTAGATGGCTTGGGCGTCGTCGCCGACGGCCATGAGGCTGGTCGACCCCTTTGCCAGGTGGCGGAGGATCTCGGCCTGGATCGCGTTGGTGTCCTGGTACTCGTCGACAAGGATGTGGTGGAAGGATCCGGCCGCCGCCTGGCCCGGGCGAACAGAGCGGGCCAGAGCGCACCAGTGCAGCAGCAGATCGTCGTAGTCCAACACGTTCTGCTCACGCTTCCTGGTGGTGTAGCGCTGGAAGATCGATCCGATCTCGTCGACGTCGTCTCGGCACCAGGGAAACCAACGATCGACGACCTCCCGGACCCGGACGCCGGTGTTGACCGTCCTGGAATAGATGGCGCCCAGCGTGTCCTTTCGAGGGAAACGCCGCTCCCGTTGGCCCAGCCCGAGGTCGTCCCTGATGAGGTTCATGACGTCTGCGGCGTCGGCCTGATCCATCACGGTGAAGTCGGGACGCATTCCGATAGAGCGTCCGTGCAGCCTGAGGAGTCGGTTGGCCATGGCGTGGAATGTCCCTCCCCAGGCCTTTCCGGTGGAGGTCTCGCCGGTCATCCGGCGGGCCCGTTCGAGCATCTCCCGGGCCGCCCGTCGGGTGAAGGTGAGCAGCAGGATCCGACCAGGCGGTACCCCCTGCTCCATCAAGTACGCAACCCGACAGGCCAGCGTGAGCGTCTTGCCCGTGCCTGCCCCGGCAACTACGAGCGTCGACCCCGAGTCGGCGGTGACGGCCTCGAGCTGGGCGGGGTTGAGCCCTTCCACCCAGGAACCGCGAGCCGCTCGGCCGCCCCCGATCGAAGCCTCGAACATGTGTTCGAGGATCTTACCGGAGCCAGGTGACAGGTGTCGAGGACCTCCCGGTGGCCAAGCCCGCCTTCGCTGGACCATGGCGAGGTCCTGCGTGAAGATTGCAATGGAGGGGGCCGGAGCAAACCCAGTCCACAACCGACGATCGCTCGTGGCCGCGAGGAGACGGGTGAAGCATCTCAGCCGCGTCGCACAGATCCTGCTGTTCGTGGCCATCGTGGTGGGAGTCTTCGGGGTCATCCTGCCCCGGGTCGCCGACTTCGATCAGGTGTGGGCCTCGATCCGATCCCTGACCGGGTGGCAGTACGTCTTCTTGGTCGTGGTGACACTGTGGAACATCCTCACCTATTGGCCGGTGACCATGGCCGGGCTGCCCGGCCTGTCCCTCGCCCAGGCGGCCGTGGTCAATCAGTCGTCCACCTCGGTGGCCATGACCGTCCCCGGAGGGGGAGCGGTGGCGGTCGGAGTGAGCTACGCGATGTTCCGGTCCTGGGGATTCCGCCGATCCGAGATCGCCCTGCAAGCGCTGGTGACAGGCATCTGGAACATCTTCATGAAGCTCGCCCTGCCGGTGATCGCGCTCCTCATCCTCATCGTCCATGGAGACGACAGAGACGCCCTGATTTCCGCAGCGGTGATCGGGGTGACCATCCTGACGGTCGTCACACTCGGGCTCGGGATGAGCCTCTGGCGAGACCGTTTCGCCGAGAGCGTGGGTGCCGCATCGGGGGCCGTCGTCTCGCTGGTCAGGCGGGCCTTCGGGAAGCCCCCCGTCGAACAGTGGGGGCACATGGCCGTCCGGTTCAGGCATCAAATGCTGGAACTGGTCCGCAGGCGGTGGCCGATCCTGACCGTCGCCACCGCGGTCAGCCATCTGTCGGTCTTCCTGGTCATGCTGGCAAGCCTCCGGTTCGCCGGTGTGTCAGACGCCGAGGTGAACTGGGCCCAGGCCCTGGCAGTGTTCGCCGTGGTCAGGCTGGCCTCCGCCGTGCCGATCATCCCCGGCAACATCGGGATCGCCGAGCTCGGGTATGTGGCCGGGCTCGTTATCGCGGGGGGAAGCAGGGCCGAGGTGGTCGCCGCCGTCCTGGTGTTTCGCTTCCTCACGTACTACGTGCAGATCCCGATCGGTGCACTGACCTACATAGCGTGGAGGCGCAGGCGGAGTTGGAGGAAGGAACCAGCTTCACGCGGTGGTGGCGGACTCGAATCCCAGGCGCCTGACCAGGAACACTCGAATGATCACACTGGCCACCCAGGCCACCGAGAACGCCACCAGGGCGACCATCGGATGGCCGAGCACCGCCCACGCCGTCACCAGGAACAGTCGCCCGTCCCGACCGCCCAAGAGGTAGCCGAGGAGGCGCTCCGTGGGCGGGGGAAGGCCGAGGACGGTTGAGCGCTCCTTTCCGGCCTGGGCCAGCAGGGCCCACGCGGCGCCGATAGCGCCGAGCAGCAGGATCGTCCGGGGATTGAACCAGTTGTACGCCACCCACCACCCCAGCCCAGACACGATCGCGGCGTCGACGGTGCGATCGAGCACATTGTCGAGCGTGGCTCCTCGCGGGTTGGTTCGCAGCTGGAGCCTGGCGGACTCGCCGTCCACGCCGTCGAGCACGGAGTGGAGGTGGACCAGGATGCCCCCGATAAGGGGCCGCTCTGCCGCCAAAAGACAGGCCGCCAGAACGCCGATCACGAACGCCACGAACGACAGGAGGTTCGGCGAAGGACGAAGGGGAGCCAGCGCCATCGACAGGCGGGTCGAGATGGGGCGGTTGAGATAGCGAGACACGGGGCCATCGCTGCTCTTCGTGAGCGACCGCCTGAGGAGCCGCCGTGCCGCTCGGAGATCGTCCGGTGTGTCGATGTCTTGCCACCAGCTCCCCTCCGGAAGGGACTCGGCCTTGAGGGGAACGGTGGATGCCAGCCCGGTGATGGCTCCGGCCAACGAGTTGTCTCCCTCGGCGGCCGCCCGCCGTTGGGACGAGAACACGGCGGGAGTGAGCAGGAACGCGCCGCAGTCGATGGCCGGGTCTTGGAGGTCCTTGCTGAAGGCGAGAGCCCTCTTTCCGTCCACGCGCACCCGAGTGCCTTCGCTCCAGGCGGCG
>DASXTW010000117.1:0-6588 GCA_036505215.1 Actinomycetota bacterium
CTTCCCCTGGATCACGCTGATCATCATTGCCTTGAATGTCCTGGCGTTCCTTCTGTGGGAGCCGACGTTCGCGAGAGGCACCGAGGAGCAGAAGCAGACTAAGCAGATCGTCTTCTTCTATTGCCACGCCGAGGTTCCTTACGAGGTAACACACCAGGCGAACATTGCTGAGGGAGGCCAATCGGCGAGGGAGGCGGTCGACGAGCAAGATCCCCTCGGCCCGAGCGTGAGCGGGCGTGCCCTTCAGCGGTTCCTCGCGGACCGCTGCCCCAACAAGTCGTGGTGGCAATCGGTGTTCGTGGCGATGTTCCTCCACGGAGGATGGCTTCACATCGGTGGCAACATGCTGTTCCTGTGGATCTTCGGGAACAATGTCGAAGACAAGCTGAGCCCGATCCTGTATTTCCTGTTCTACATGGCGGCAGGGATCGCCGCGAGTATCGGCCAGCTCCTGGTCGACACCAACTCGGTGGTCCCGAACCTCGGAGCCTCAGGCGCCATCGCCGGCGTCCTCGGCGCCTACATCGTGATGTTCCCGAGGCGAAGGATTCTGACGCTCGTCTTCTTCTTCTTCATCACGGCCATCTGGCTTCCGGCGTGGGTCGTGCTCGGCGCGTGGTTCGTCCTCCAGCTGTTCAGTGGGGTCGGCTCCGTCACCGCCCATCCCACGAGCGGGGTCGCCTTCTTCGCTCACATCGGCGGCTTCGTGTTCGGCGCCGCGCTGGCCCTGCTGTTCTTCCCGAAGGAGGGACTGGGGACGCGGCCGCCGCCGCCTCGCCCGGATTTCCAGGCCAGGCGATGGGGTCGCGGGTGGGGTCGACGCCAGCCGCCTGCGCCGGAGGAGGGATGGCGGCCTCACTGAGGGGCCGGTTACAGTTCGCGAACCATGGCCGTGGCGGTTACGGCGCACTCCTCGGCCGCGTGAGGGCTGACCCGAATGGGCTCGGGCAGCTCGCTGCGGTCGACCTTCCGGAACCCGAGGCGCTCGAAAAACGCGGGCGCCGTTTCTGTGAACAGCGAGACGTGATGCAAGCCCCGCGCCCGCGCCTGGCCAATCGCCCCGGCTACCGCAAGCATGCCTAAGCCCTTCCCCTGCAAGGGCTTTCGAACAGCGACCGAACGCAGGATGCCGAAGCGGTCCTCGGTCTGGAGACATGCCGTGGCGTCGATTTCCGCTTCGGGGCTCTCGCTCGACACGATGGTGCCATGGATGCGTTTCTCCGCGCCGTCGGCCTGCAGCCCGGCCTCCTCCAGCAGCGACCTCACGGCGCCGGCGTCGTCCGGCGTGGCCTGGCGGAATCGCGCCGGGGGAAGGTCATCGATGAGCCCGGCGATGTCGCGAGCCACGTAGGTTGGCAAGTGCGACGCTTCCAGAAGGCCGGCCGGGGTCGACGCTCCTGTCAATACCAGCAGCGAGTCCCACTTCATGGCATGGGCACCGCCGATGTCGGTGTCGAGGCGATCGCCCACGACCAGTGGCCGAGTCGCCCCCGTCAGCTCGGCGGCGGCCACGAACAGCGGGCGCGCCGGCTTACCCACGATCGTCGGAGTCGCCCCCGTCGTGGTGGTGACCGCCGACAGGATCGCTCCGGCCCCCGGCCACAACCCGTCCGGTGCAGGATAGGAGGCGTCAGGGTTCGTCGCGATCAGCCGGGCCCCCCGCTCCACCAGCAGGGAAGCCGTTTTGAGCTTCGCATAGTCCACGGACCGGTCCCAGCCGACCACCACGAGGTCCGCTGCCTCGGGCTCTCCGTCGAGTATCTGGATCCCAGCCTGTTCCAGGGCCTCGCGAATGCCTCGTTCGCCGATGACATAAGCCGTCCGGCGGCCCGTTCGTTCACGGCGCAGCATGGCCGCGGTGGCCAGGGCCGACGTGAGGATCTCCTTCGGTTCGGCCTTCACGCCCAGCTTCTGCATCCGGTCGGCCACCTGCTCGGGGGTCCGGGCCGAGTTGTTGGTGAGGAACAACAGCGTGGCGTTCGAGGCTCTCAGGCGGTCGAGTACGTCCGGTGCGGAAGGGATGGCCTGGCCGCCCCGATACACCACTCCGTCGAGATCGATGAAGAGGGCGTCATATCGCAGGGCCAGCTCGCGGCTCGCTGTCACGGCTTCACCTCGAGCCAAGGCCGCAAGCGCAGGATTTCGGCTGGCGACCACGGACTCATCCGGAGATGCGAGCCAGTGCTTGTCGGTATTCGTCGGCGGGGCGCATGGCGATGGCCAGCTTGAGATGGGCGATGGCTCGGGTCCGCTCGCCGGTCCTGGCACAGGACAGAGCCAGCCCGAAATGCGCGTAATCGTTGACGGGATCGATCTGGACAGCCTTGGCAAACTCCCGCCTTGCCCGAGCGGTCCGCCCAGCGAGGTACAGAGCTCGCCCCAACGCTTCCCGGATCGAACCCTTCTCGGGCTCGATGAGCTTGGCCTCCGAAAGGAGCATCGCGGCCTGATGGGGATGACCGTTCCTGAGAAACTCGCGGGCCCGTTCGAGCAGGTCATAGGCCCTGGTCGAACGGTCGGCTCCGGACTGGTTCACACGCATCCCTGATTCTCTCTTATAAAGGACCCTGTGCCAGAGATTCGGCCCTTCACAGGCCTCTTGTACGACCCAACGCGAGCGGGACCCGCCGATCGTGTCACCGCTCCCCCGTACGACGTCATCTCACCGGTGGACCAGGATCGTTACTACGGAATGAGCCCGTTCAACATTGTCAGGTTGATCCTGGGGAAGGACGAGCCGGGTGACAACGCCTCCACCAACAAGTATACGAGGGCCTCTTCCTACCTCCGTTGGTGGACGGCGGAGGGGATCCTCAGGCCGACTCCCAATCCGTCGGTGTTCCCCTACGAGCTCGACTTCCACCTGGGAGGAGGGAAGCGCCAGGTGCGCGGCCTCATCGTGGAGGTTGCCCTGGAAGCCTGGGGAGGCTCCATCGTTCCCCATGAGCGCACCTTTGCCGGCCCGATCGAAGACAGGCTCCAGCTGATCCGAGCGGTTCAGGCGAACCTGTCACCCGTCTACGCCGTGCTCTCCGGCACTCGAGAGGCCACGGATCTGTCGGCCTTCCTCGACAAGGTGACAGCCGATCGCCCCGAACGGGAGACGACGGACGAGGCCGGCACTCGCCACCGGCTGTGGATCTGGGACAGCAGCCCCGAGCAGGTCACCCGGCCGATGCAAGACCGCCGCCTGATGATCGCGGATGGTCACCACCGCTACAGCGTCGCCCTGGCCTATCGCGAAGAGATGCGGGCACAGGTGGGCCCCGGGCCCTGGGACTACATGATGATGTTCGTGGTCGACGCCTCGGCCGAGGATCCGCCCGTGCTGCCCATCCATCGCGCGGTTCGCGCGGATTCGCTCCCGCCGTTTCAAGGTGACCGGGTCCGGGATCTCGCGGAGGTTCTGGCCACATTACGTGACGAGGACCTGACCTATGGCATCGCTCACCTCGAGGAGGGAGAGGTTGTCCACCGGGTCGCGGGGCTGGAAGGGGTGCCGCCCACCGTCTGCGCACTGCACGACCAGATTCTGGATCGTGTGGGCGGGATCGAGCTGAGGTTCGTACCTGATGCCGTCGCTGCCGAGGGCCTGGTCTCCTCCGGAGAAGCAACGGCCGCCTACCTGCTGCCCCCGACCAAGGTGGAGCGCGTCTGGGAGGTCGTCGGAAACGGGGACAAGCTCCCTCAGAAGTCCACCTACTTCTGGCCGAAGCCGCGCACGGGCCTGGTGATCCGCCCGCTCTTCGCCCGACAGCAGCCCTAGCGGGCTTGCCGCCTCCCGGTTACCGGCTCCTGCCTGCACGCGCATTTTCCGGAGCGCATATTCAGTTTGTTCGCAGGATCAGTCCTGACTTTCCGTCTCGAGCTTCTTCACCTCCGTCGCCACGACTTCGGTTACGGACCGACCTCCGCCGCCGTCCCGGAAGAACCGCCTGACGAGATGGCCGCGGACGAGGACCGCGTCGCCCTTGACCAGGCTGTCGCACGCCTTCCGGGCCGTCTTTTCCCAGGCCGATACAGGGAGAGGGAGGACTCGCTTGCCGGCTTCCGGCACCTGGAGGCGGAACCGGGCCACCTGATCCCCGGACGGCATGGCCTTGACCTCTGGCGCGTCGGACAGCCGCCCCGCGAGGACCACGACATTGACCGTGACCATGGCCCCCTCCTTTCAAGAGTCACGCTACCCCGCGCCAGTGACATGGGGTCTGGACGTGTCCTCTGACCAGGGGGTCCGTGGAGGCAAAGTGTTCGTCTGGGTAGACTGGACCGCGATGCCTGCCCCGGATCCTGAGACATACGTCGCGGCTCCCGGCATCACCGGCGTCGATACGTGGATGGCGGGCCGCGCGTGGGTCACGTCCGCGTATCTCCTTCACGGCAGCCAGCCGGCGCTCGTGGAGACCGGCCCCACCACCTCGGTCGAGGCCGTCACCGCCGGCCTGAACTCCCTGGGTCTCGGCCCCGAAGACCTGGCACACATCGTGGTGACCCACATCCATCTGGACCATGCGGGCGGCGTCGGGACGCTCAGCCACCACTTCCCTCGAGCCACGATCTGGGTCCACGAACGGGGTGCCCCCCACCTGGCCGAACCAAGCAAGCTCGTGAGCAGCGCAACCCGCGTCTATGGGGAGGAACGGCTCCGCGAGCTCTTCGGCCCGGTCGAAGCCGTACCTGCGGAACGGCTCCGGGCTGTCTCCGAAGGGGACCGGATCGATCTGGCCGACCGCTCGCTGGAGGTCCTCTACACGCCTGGACACGCCTCGCATCACGTGGCACTGGTCGACTCGCTGAGTGGCGCTGTATTCACCGGGGACGCCCTGGGAATCCATCTCCCCGACGTCCGGGTACTTCGTCCGGCCACTCCCCCTCCGGATATCGACGTCGAGCTCGGAGTGCAGAGCATCGAACGGATCCACCAGCGCGCCGAGAGCCTGTTGCTGTTCAGCCACTTCGGACCGGTGACAGAGGTGGACGAGCTATGTGACATCGCGGCCCGGCGGCTTCGGAAATGGGCGGACATCGTGCGCGATGCCCTGGAGGAGACCGACGATCTCGACCGCGTGACCGAGCTTCTCGAGCGGAAGACGGCGGACGAGTTCGCCTCGGCCGAGGTGGCCGATCGGGAGCGGTACGAGATCCTCTCCGGCATGAAGGTGAACGCTTCGGGGCTGGTCCGGTACTGGAGGAAGCGCGCCCAGGCAGAAGCAGAGACTTCCGGGGAGCGACACGTATCGGCTGGAGGGTCTGGTATCTAAGCTCTCGGCTTCGCGGTCACCCCGCCCGGTGAGGTGTCCGTTTCGAAGGAAGGCCGTACTCAGCCAGGACTCAAGCCGGCAAGCCGCTCGGCGGCATCGAAGGCGCCTGGATCGTGGCGCACGATCCGGCGAAACTCTTCCGCAGCCTCGGCCCGGCGCCCCGCCCGCTCCAGGATGTCACCGGTCACGTACCAGACTCGGAGGTCGAAGTCCCGAGAGAGCCGCTCACTGCGTGGAGAGGCTCTCAGCATGCTCAGCGCCTCGGTGAACCGGCCCAGGTCGGCCAGCGCAGACGCCCCCACGATGGCGGCCTCGGCCCGGACGTCGTCCGGCAGCCGAGCCTGCAGCGCATCGCGGACGGGGTCGATCGCCTTCTCCGGCGCCCCCAGGGCCCGGTAGCAGTCCGCGATGAGGTGATTCTGGTCCAGCCGGCCGGTCATTCGTCGGTACGCCTGGAGCTCTCGCAGCGCGTCACGGAACCGCTCGGCGCGGTAGAGGGCGATGCCGAGGACTTCCCTGACCGCCCCTGACCGTGGGGCAAGATCCTTCGCCCGGAGGGCCGCAGCGATGGCCGCGCTTGTCCGGTCTCGCTGAAGCAGGTCGACGGCCTCCTCGAACGCCCGTACGGCGGAGGCGCTCTGCCCCGGTCGAGCGGTCGAGCGGATCTCCTCGATGACGTTTCGGGTTCCCTTGCTCGTGGGTCGGTCCGGCACCCCTCGCCCCGGTCGGCCTTCCTGGCCGGTGGGTTCACGAGAGCGATCCCTCCGAGCGGCGTTGGAACGATCGTCGTGACGGGCTCGAGAACGGTCGGATGACGCTCGCCCCGAGCCGAAAGGAGATCGCGACCCAGGGGAACCGCGGTACCCGCGGCTTCTCGGAACCTTGTCTCCCCGACCAGAGGAACGTCGCGCCATGAGCGAACCTTACCCGTAAACAAAACGAAGGCCCCCCTCATCGGGGGGCCCTCGTTCAAGATGTCTCGGCGGCGACCTACTCTCCCACCCCGTTGCCGGGGCAGTACCATCGGCGCGGGAGGGCTTAACTTCCGGGTTCGGAATGGGACCGGGTGTTTCCCCTCCGCTATGGCCACCGAAACGGTGGTTCCCGCCCGATCGCCTCGACTCCTCGTCGAAGCAACCGCACGAGACGTCGTGCTGAGAGTGCGAGCCCGGGCGGACCCGGAACTCAATAGCGAGCGCGAGCAAGAGTCAAGTCCTCGGCCTATTAGTACCGGTCGGCTGAACACGTTGCCGTGCGTACACCTCCGGCCTATCTACCTCGTAGTCTCCGAGGGGCCTTACTCCTTTTACGGATGGGAAGCCTCATC
>DASXTW010000118.1:0-28299 GCA_036505215.1 Actinomycetota bacterium
CGGGCGATCACGACCAGATCGACGTTCGGGTCCAACGGCTTGCCTTTGGCGTGCACTCGGAGAATGCCCTTCCGGCCTTCGAGGTCCGGGCGGTCGATCACGATCTGTCGGTCGAACCGTCCCGGCCGCAGGAGGGCAGGATCCAGGATGTCGGGGCGATTGGTTGCCGCCATGAGGATGACACCCGTCTTCGTGTCGAACCCGTCCATCTCCACCAGGAGCTGGTTCAGGGTCTGTTCGCGCTCGTCGTGGCCGCCGCCGAGGCCGGCTCCGCGGTGCCGCCCGACGGCGTCGATCTCGTCGATGAACACGATTGCGGGAGCGCTCTGCTTCGCCTGTTCGAAGAGGTCGCGGACCCGGGCCGCGCCCACACCGACGAACATCTCCACGAAGTCCGAACCGCTGATGGAGAGGAACGGCACCCCCGCCTCACCGGCGACCGCCCGGCCCAGGAGCGTCTTGCCGGTTCCGGGCGGACCGTAGAGCAGCAGGCCCTTGGGCACCTTTGCCCCCATGGCCTGGAACTTGGCCGGGTTCTCCAGGTACTCCTTAATCTCCTGGAGCTCTTCCACGGCTTCATCGACGCCGGCCACGTCGGAAAAGGTGGTCTTGGGCTGGTCTTTGGCGACGACCTTCGCCTTGGCCTTGCCGAAGGCCATCACCCGGTTCCCTCCCCCCTGCATCTGGTTCATGAAGAACAGGAGCAGGGCCCCGATCAGCACGATGGGCAATCCGATCTGGATGAGGGCGCCCACGATCAGGGAGCCCTTCTGGGGATCGGCTGTCAACTTGATCTCGCTGGCGTTGGGCGCATCCAGGATCTTGGCAGTGAGGGTGTCCTGGTACTGCTCGGGGTAAGTGGTCTCGTATCGGGAGTTGTCGATGAGCTTGCCGACGATTTTCTGGTCTCGTTCCAGGAACGTGGCAACCAGGACCTTGCCCGAGGCGACCTCTCTCTCGAAGTGGGCCAGGCTCAGAGGAGCTGCTTGCGGACCCCGAGTCGCAATGGACAAGAAGAGCCACAGGCCCGCCAGCACGACCAGCAGGTACACGACCGGCCCACGAAAGATGCGCCGAAGTGTCGACTCCTGCTTCTTCGTGGGGGGTGTGCTCCTTTCGCCGGCTCCGAGGTTGGATCAACGGGCCCCGGTCGCCCGAGCCCCTCGCGGGCCGATGGTAGCACAGGGGTCTGAAAAGCCCTCTTGTGAATCGGTGTCAGCGGATGCCCGAGTCGACCACCAGGTTCAGGTGGACGTACGTATTCGCAAGCACTTCCACCGTGACCGGTTTGCCGATCCCGAACTTGCCGGGCCGTTTCGCCGTCACCGTGTAGGAGCCGGGAGCCACCGAGATGCGATAGCTCCCGTCTTCCCCCGAATGGCCGGTGGCAACGATCTTGCCGTCCGCCGCGGCCACGGTGATCTCCGCCTTGATCGGCTTGTCGGGGCAGGGGCTGTCGGATTGCAGCACCGGACACATGGGCCCGAGGAGGACCTTGCCCTGGATCCCGGCGGCGCCTCCCCCGGAGACCCCTACGGTCGATGCGTCCGCGCAGGCGGAAAGCGAGAGAGCAAGCCCGATCAGCAGCATCGCCAAACGCTTCATGTCAGCAGATTAGACCGGCCGAGGCCCGGCCAGGTTCCCCGAGACCCTAGGAGACGGCGTCCCGGTAGACCTCCGGCCGCAGCGTGCCCACGTACGGGAGGTTCCGGAAGCGCTCCCCGTAGTCCAGGCCATAGCCCACGACGAAGACCGAGGGGATCTCGAACAGCCTGTACTTGATGTCGAGCGGGACCTGCTGGACCCCGGTCTTCTGCATGAGCGCACATACCTCGAGGCTGGCCGGACGGCGGGTCCGAAGGTTCTTCAGGAGATACGAGAGCGTGAGGCCCGAGTCGACGATGTCCTCCACGAGCAGGACGTGACGCCCCAGGATCTCGTGGTCCAGGTCCTTCAGGATCCGGACGACGCCCGACGTCTGCGTGGCCGCTCCGTAGGACGAGACAGCCATGAAGTCGAATTCCATCGGAAGGCGCACGTGCCGTGACAGGTCGGCCATGAAGACGAAGGCACCTTTCAGCACGCCGACCAGCAGGAGGTCCCTGTCCGCGTAGTCGGCCGACAACTGCTCCCCAACCTCCGCGATCTTCTGCTGGATCTCCTCCTCGGTGATCAGGATCTGCTCGATGTCGTTCTCGTGGACCTCCATCTGCCTCGACAGTCTATGGAAGGAGGTGTCCGAGGACGCGCCGACTGGTCGTGAGTGTTCCACCTGTGACTCCATCGGAGCCCCTCCCACTCGAGCCGCCCTACTCTGTCTCGCCGGGAACCTCACGCGGGCCTCAGGGAAGGGCGAGAAAGCCGAACATACTCCCTCTCTCTTCGGGCGAGCAAGCCGCCGGGCAGAGGGATCGAGCGGCCCGGCCGGGCCGCGGCCAGTCCGATGACGGCCTCCACGTGTCCAGCCTCCGGGAGAGCACCGAGGTCCAACAGGGCTCGGCGCACGATCCGCCCCGCGATCGGCGAGGCCAGGGTTCCCAGCCGAGCCGCCCGAAGAAGGGTGATGCCCCGCTCACTCTCCGCCACTACATCGGATCGAGCGGCCGCCGCGAGCTGGTCGAGGAACTCGGCGTCGTGGCGAAGCAGGTCTGCGGTCCTGACCAGCGTGGAGCGGAGGTTCCTCCCCAGGGCCCGCTCGAGCTGGGGGATGACCCGGGTGCGGATCCCCACGCGCATGAACGCCGGGTCCTCGTTCATCGGGTCCCGGCGGGGTCGAAGGCGGAGGGACCGGCAGAACGCCTCGGTCTCCTCGCGGGTGGTTTCCAAGAGAGGGCGGACGAGGGCGTTGCTCACCGGCTTCATTCCGCCGATCGCTTCCAGGCCGCCGCCCCGAAGGAGCGCCAGGAGCACAGTCTCGGCCTGATCGTCGGCGGTGTGGCCCACGGCGGCCACCCCGCCCCCGAGCTCTTCCAAGAGGTTGGTCAGGGCCTGGTAGCGGACCGTTCGCGCCCATGCTTCCACGGAATCTCCTCGCGCGGGCCTCGCGGTGGCCCGCCGAATAAAGAACGGCACGCCGAGACGCTTCGCCTGACCCCGAACATAGGAGGCGTCATCCGCCGATCCCTTCCTCAGGCCATGATCGAAGTGAAAACACGCCGGCTCGATCTTCAGGAGGCGCTGAAGGCGAACCAGCGAGTGCAGGAGGCACACGGAGTCGGGCCCGCCCGAGACCGCCACCAGAACTCGCGTGCCCGGATCGAACATCCGGTAACGGCGTGCAGTCGCGGTAACGCGTTCGATCACCCGGCCGACCGCGGGGGGGCGGCGGAGCGCCGGGGCCAGCATGTCAGGACGTGGCGACGCGCGCCACCCATCCCTGGGGATGGCGGATCTCGTCCATGGTGGGAAGGCTGGACGGACCCTGCCACACGCGGTTGAAGCGGTCCATCCCCACCTCTTCCACGACTTTCCGTGTGAACCGCTCCCCCATGGCGTACTGGCGGACCTTCACGTCGAACCCGATGGCCCGCTGAAAGGCTCGTTCCAGGCCAGCCCTGTTCCTGCGCTCATGAAGGGTCTCGCGGAAGGTCTCTGCGTCAGGGATGCGATCCCGGCCGACTTCGTCCATCGCGTAATTGCTGTGGCCTTCGAGCAGGGACATCGCAGCCTGCATCTTCTTCACCATGTCGCGCTGGTCGGCCGTCATCAGAAGGAATACCCACCCGAAGCCTCGCTCGATCCTCCCGCTCCTCACCTCGGCCACGGCGCTCCGAAGCCGCTCCATCAGCCAGCTCGGGTCGAGCTCGACCGACCTCAGATAGCTGTCCATCAGACCGGTGAGATAGCCCCGGAGCCATGGTGCGCCGCCGAACTGCAGCCGGTGGGTCACCTCGTGCAGGCAGATCCACAGGCGGAAGTCGCGTTGGGCGAAGCCGTGTTTCCGCTCGACGCCTGCCACGTTCGCTCCGACGAAATACAGAAGCCCGTCATCGTCGGGGGGCAGGAACATGTCGTACTGGCCGAGGACCCTGTGTCCAAGGTAACCGAGGAGTGCTCCGAGCTGAGCGCCCAGGACTCCGCGCCGCACACCGGCCAGGGGTCCATCCGATCGATTCTCCACGAGCTTCTTGGCGAAGGGCTCCAGGACGCGCTCGAAACCCCTCAGGTTCTGATGCAGCCACTGGCCTCGGGTCATGACCCAAGCCCTGGAGCGCTGGGACCCGGGTCCCAAGCCGGTGAATTCCTGGACCAGCGCCTCGGCCTCAGGGACGAGCTCGGAGAAGTCCTCGACGAGCCGAGCCCGCTCGACGGCCTTCAGGGTCTGGCCCAGACCGGCCACCTTACGGCCCACTCGGTCCGCGGTACCCCAGTCGATGAGCTTGTCGGTAGCGAAGGTCACGCTTCCATTGTGCCCGGGAGCCATGGGAATCGAACGCGCGCGCCGGGGCCCTAGCCCTGGGCTTTCTTCCGGGCAGCGACCACGGCCGCAGCCCGCGCCCGGCCTTCCGCCACTCGGCGGTCGACGCCCCGGTCGAGTTGCTCCCTCAGGACGCGGTCGAAGGTCTCCTGGTCCATCTCGCCGCGGCCCGAGTGCGAGGCGGCAGCGGGCTGTGGCGCTGGCGCGGGCTGTGGCGCTGGCGCGGGCTGTGGCGCCGGTGGCGGGGCCTCCGCCGGCGCTTCCGCCTGCGTGGGGGCCGCGCCCACCTCTTCAGCGGTCTTGGCGGTCGGTCGCTCTTCGGGAGCTTCGGCCTCGGCCTGACCGACGGCGTCGGCCTGGGCAGCAGGCTCGCCCGAGGGTGGAGCGGTGGTTCGCTCGGTTGCCGTCTCCGCTGGGGAGGCGGTCGCAGCGGGCGCAGCGGTCGCCGCAGGAGCGGCGGGGGTCGCTGCGGGAGCCGGGGCAGCGGCCGGTCGCTCTGCCACCGCGGTGGCAGTGCGGGCCTGGGCCTGCGCGGGAGCAGGTTCAGCGCGCTCAGCTGCGGGAGGCGGCGTGTAACGCATCTGGGCGGCCTGCCGCGCGAGTGTGGGCGGTCGGGTTCCGGGAGGCAACGGCCTGGCTCTCTCCTCGCGGCCGAAGAACTTCGGAGCGAACCGCATGTATCCGGCCGCTACCGCCAACAGGCTGAGGACCACGATGACGCCCGCGCCGATGGCCATCCAGTACACCCATTGGGTGCCGGGGGCGAGCTCGGATGAGGGGCTCTCGGTGGGCAGCGGGGTGATCTCCACCTGCGCATAGGCGCGGCCCGCCAGCATGGCGAGCGCCATCACAGAGGTTGCGATGATCACGATGAGCTTTGGAATGCGGTGCGGGACGCGCACGAGGCCAGATTCTATCAGCAGGGTCTGCGGCACCGATCCTCAGGCGCGGTGCAACGCTTCCGCAAGGAAGGCCAGTACCTCCTGGTTGAATCGATCGGGTTGCCGCATGTTCGGAAGGTGATCGGCATCCTGTATCAAGGCCTTCCTGGCTCCATGGATCCCCGACGCCACTTTCTCCACGATGACTTCCATGACTGGGGCGTCGCGGTCGCCGAGGATCACCAGCGTGGGGACATGAATCTCGGACAGTCGTCCCGCAGCCGGCGGGTCGAGGCGACGGCTCAGCGACCAGTCCAGCGTGTCGACGTGCTTGTTGTCCATGGCGATCTCGCGGATCCGCCGATCCACTTCCGGGTTGTTCGCTGGTGGCGTCCAGGCCTGAAGCTGAAGGTCCACCAGTTTCTCGAGCTGCCCGGTTTCCAGAGCCTGCTCGGCTTCCTTCATCAGCCGGGCGGTGCGTTCGTCGTCGGGCGTGTCATCCCCCGACAGCCCCGGCGCCACCAGGACCAGGGCGTCGACCATGTCCGGCCGTTCCAGCGTGAAGTCGATGGCCAAAGACCCGCCGATAGAGCAGGCCACCAGGGCCGCACTCGGGATCCGGAGGAATGCCAGCAGGTCCGTCAGATCTTGGCGGAGGGAGAACGGGATCGTGAGACGGTCCGAGCGCCCGAAGCCGCGCAGATCGTATCGAACGGTCCGGTAGCGCTGGGCGAAGGCGCCCATCTGGTCGTCCCAGATCCGTGAGTCCCACAAGCCGGCGTGGATGAGAACGATCGATGGGCCCTCTCCCCGAACCTCGTAGTAGAGCCGGCCACCTTCGACCGGTGCGAATCCCTCCACCGATAGCCCCCTCCAAGCCCGTGTGCGAAAACGAGAGACGAGTCGACCGACTCTAGTCGGTACCGGCGGACGACTCTCGGCCGCGCTCGTGACGGCTGCATCCAGCCGTCCACTACGATGCGGCAATGGCCTGGAGGACGTTCGGCCAGTCGTTCGTCACCCTCCTGGTGATCCTCGACCCGCTCGGCAACGTCCCGCTGTTCCTGAGCCTGACCCGTCAAGATGTACCCAGGGCCCGGCACCGCGCCGCCTACGTCGCCGTCCTGGTGGCCGGCGCCGTCCTGGCAGGCTTCGCCGCGTTCGGTGACGCGCTGATCCGGTATCTCTCGATCAGCCTGGCCAGCCTGATGGTCGCCGGCGGCGTCCTTCTCTTCCTCGTCGCGCTGGACATGATGCGGGGCGCGGACTCTCTGGTCGTGGTCCCCGAGGACGCGAGCGTCGCCCTGGTTCCACTGGGCACGCCGTTCCTGGCCGGGCCGGGCGCCATCGTTGCAACCATCGTCCTCACGCGCCAGCACCCGGCCGTCTCCGAGCGCCTGGCAGTGGTGATCGGTGCGGTCCTCGCCCTCCTGGTGGTCCTGGCGGCGCTCCGGTTCGCCTCCGCTCTCGCACGGCTGCTCCGGCCGAGCGCCATCCATTTCCTCACGCGGATCATGGGGCTCCTGCTCACAGCGATCGCGGTGCAACTCGTCGCCGACGCCGTGCAGCGATGGGTGCGGACGGGTCTCGGCTGAGGGCTACGGTCCGTTTGACGCGGCTGCACGGACGTGCATGAATGCCGCTGACAGTGGTCAGATCCTGGCCGCTACCCGGCGCCCTGCCCGCTCGAGAGAAGGGGTTCCGTATGAGGAAAACATACTGGCGCGCTATCACCTTGCTTGTGGTCGGAGCCGTCGCACTTGCCGCGGCGCCGGCATTTGCAACAACTGTCTTCTTCGGGCGCGGCCCCTCCAGCCCGTTCCTGGGTACTCGCTTCGATGGCGAGCTGTACGCTGCGACCAAGCGCATCTACTTCCTCGGGTTCAGGAACAATTTCGATGCGACCGATGGGTCCGTCTGGTATTTCGACGTCGCCTCCAAGACCTATACGGACACCGGCGTGGACATGCCGGTCCCCATCTCCAACTACGGCATTGCCGCCCTGAACGACCCGACCGGCCTGGGGTTCTATGTCTTTGGTGGCCGCGACGCCAATGCGAGCATCGTTACAACAGTTCAGGCGTACTACCCGGCGACCAACACCACCGCGGTTTTCGGCAGCGATCCGTGGCCCGGAACGACGCCATCAGGGTGCGTAAGCCTGCCGGCGATGGGCGTCGCGGTGGTTGGGAACAAGGGCATCGTGATGGGTGGCGCATCATTTTCGGCGAACGGCTGCATCGACGACAACTCCGCTCAGACCTGGATCTTCGATCCCATGGCCCCGGCGGGCTCGCGCTGGACCCAGGGAGCTAACCTGAATGCCGCTCGCGGCTACATCACGCCTGCCGTGCTGGGCAACAAGGTCTACGCCATCGGCGGTGACGTGAACAGTGCTGGCCAGCTCTTCGCCCAGCAGACGGTGGAAAGCTCTGTGGGCGGGGCGTGGGACGATGCAGGCGTCGCCGATCTGCCCGAGCCATGCGACGAATCGCAGGCGTTCGGCTTCACGGCCGGCCCCCTGGCCAACACCGTCATCCTGGCCGGTTGTGGTCAGTGGCCCGGCGCGCTCCCCGATGTCCTGCAGCACGACTCGGTTGGGAACACCTGGGCGACGGTCGGGGCGATCAACGACAACCGTCGTAACCACGCCGGATCATGGCTCGGCGCTGCGGGCGCCTCGGCGATGTACATCCTCGGCGGATACGGTGAGCCATCCGGAGTCGTCATCGAGACCAGCGAGATCGGGCCGTCCGCTACCCGGCCCCCCGTTGCAGGTGGACACGAGAGCACTCCACAGGGTTCGGGCGGGAACGTCTCCACGACCTGACGGCTCTCGCCACTCAGGAGGAGCGAAAGCACGCGGTCACTTCCCGGCCCCTCGGGACCCGGGAAGTGATCCGCAGAACGACCGGCAGCCTAGCGGTTAGGCCTGACGACCTTTGTACCCCTCGGCCCGGATCGGGGCGCAGACCCAGCCCCACAAGGATGCCGGCAGGCAGTGTCGTCCCCCGTGTTGCAGGCGCACGGCGCGTTGATACGGCCGCAACGGAGTCCAGACTGGCAGTCCGCATCGGACTGGCAGGTCTGGCCGTCTGGGTCGCAGAAGTAGCCGAAGTCCCAACAGAGGCAACTGCCGTCGATCAGGACCGTGCAGCCCGCGCCCGCACACCCCGGCGGCAGGTCACCGCAGGCCGAGCCCGGCTGGCCGCAGAAGTCTGGGTTCGCCCCGCAGAGGTCGAACGGAACGCAGCGGGGCGAGCCCTGGGCGAACGCCGGTTTCTTGATGCTGGTAAGGACCGGCGCCGACCAGGCCACCGCGGCCCCCGCACCGACCCTCTTGAGCATCTTCCTCCGGGAAACACCCTCCTCGGAGGCTTCGATACGAGGCTCTTCTGGAATCATGGATACCCCCTTGACCGATCCTGAAGGCCCGCTTGTGAGCTCAGCCTGTTCCTCGGATGGGGGCGGATTGCATCATCCTGGTGCGGTAGCCCACCGTTGGGCGGGGGGGAAGTCTTCTACGGTCCGGGAGAGACCCGGGCGTAGGGCCACCGGAGCAAGCCGGGAGGGGTCGAGGCAGATCCGGTACCCCGCAACTGGGCTTCTGACTCGAGCCGGAGCGCGGAATCGAACCGCGGACCTACGCATTACGAGTGCGTCGCTCTGCCGACTGAGCTACTCCGGCGCGCAGGCCATTGTATCGACCGCGTCGCAGGCTTCGATCTCGGGCGGACGATCCGGCTAAAGTCCCCTTGATGCCCAGGGACGACTTCGGCGAAGCACTCAACGAAGCGATCACGGCGAACGTCTACCGCAAGCTGCGCAAGGAGCTCGGCGGGCCCCAGCTACCAGAGGGAACGGTGACCATCATGTTCACCGACGTGGAGGGATCCAGCGAGCTGGTGAGAGACCTCGGCGACAAGCGGGCCAGGACTATCCTGCGCCGCCACGACGAGATCGTGGGACAGGCCATCCGGTCCCACGAGGGCACCGAAGTGGAGCGGGCCGGCGACAGCTTCATGGCGGCGTTCACGACCGCTCGCCGGGCGGTCGCCTGCGCCCTGGAGATCCAGCGCACCCTGGCCGCCGACCGACAAGAGCAAGCGGACACCGCCGTGCACGTTCGCATCGGCATGGACACCGGCGAGGTCCTCGCGGAGGAGCAGAGATACTTCGGGTCGACCGTCTTCCGGGCCGCCCGGATCGCGGACCTGGCGCCGGCGGGCCGGATCCTCGTCTCCGAGGCGACGAAGGTGCTGGCGTCCCAGGCGGGTTTCGAGTTCGACGACCTCGGCGAGCACGAGCTAAAGGGACTGGGCGCGGGACACCGGCTCTACGAGGTCACGGCAGGACCCGCGACCCCAGAGTGACGACGCTCAAGCAGAGACCGGCCGAAGCTCGGCCAGCCTGAGGAACAATCGCTCCAGCACCAGCCGCGCGTTCAGGTTGGTCTCGTCGGCCAGGTCGGCTCGGGCTTCCTCCACTGCGCCCCACGCTAGGCCGGCACTGGCAACCGACCGGCCGGGTGGCCTGGCCGGATCGTCCAGGTCGAGGTCGAGGTTGATGAGCAGGTCGCCCTGACTCCCCGTGCCGGCAACGACCACGTCGCGCCAATACGCGGCCAGGGACAGCAGCGACCAATCCAGGAACTCTCGCTCGGCCCGCCGGAGGCGCCGCTCGTGTTGCTCCTCCAGCCTTCTCACCACGCCTCGAAATGGTTCCTCGGGCCGCCCTCGCTCATCGAGGAACGGCTGGAGCTCCAACTCGAGCTCCTCGGCGAGGCCTGCTCGGAACTCCTTGGCCGCGGCCGTGAGCCCCTCGGCAGCCGCCAACGCTCCCGCCGAACCGCGGGCAGCCAGCCGAGCCGCCTCCAACGCCGCCTGGCGGAAGGCGAGCTGTCGCTCGTCCCGGGCCAGGCGCCTCGCCCGGCCCAGATTTCCTCCCGCCAGCCGGCAGGCCAAGCGAGCCCGTTCCTCGTCCATGCCCTCGTTCACGAGGGTTTCGACGACGAACTCTTCGGAAAGCGGAGGGAAGCCGATCTCCTGGCAGCGCGATCGGATCGTGTCCGGCAGGTCGTCGGGGCGCGCCGACAGCAGGAGGAACACCGTGTCGAGAGGAGGCTCCTCCACCACCTTGAGCAGGACGTCGGCCGCCTCCACCCTCAAGCGATCGGCCTGCAGCACCACCATGACCTTGCGACCGGGCTCCGGCGGAGTGAGGTAGGCCCGGGAAGCGAACCACCGGGCCGTGTTCTGGTCCGACGCGTCCTTGCCCACCAGGATGTCCGGCCCGGCCGGTTCCAGGATCAGCATGTTCGGATGGCTCTCGGCGAGGGCCAGGCGGCACGCGCGGCACGTCCCGCACCCTCCCTGGGGACACAGAAGGGCCGCCGCAAACGCCCGCATCCCCAGGCGCTTCCCCGACCCCTCCGGGCCCGAATACAGATAGGCATGGTGGGGGCGCCGGATGGCCCTGGCCAGGAAGTTGACCGCCTGTTCCTGTCCGGGAACGTCGCGGATGACCGGCGGGAGATCTTCCGGCTGATGGTTCCGGCTCATGCTGGTCCTCCTCGATCCCGCATCCCCAGCTCGGCCTGGGGGTCCAGCACCCGGTCGAGCCCGACACGCACTCGCTCATGGACCTCCTCGGGCGTGCCTTTGGCCTCCACCACGTGGAAGCGGTCAGGATGCTCCTCGGCGATCTTCAAATATGCGTCGGCGACCTTGGCGTGGAACGCCAGCTCCTCGGCCTCGATGCGGTCCGGATTCTCGCCCGATCGGCGCAACCCCTCTTCGGGTTCGAGGTGGAGGAGGACCACGAGGTCAGGGAAGAGGCCCTCGGTGGCCCACGCGTTGAGGGTCAGGATGTCCTGCTCTCCAACACCTCTAGCGACCCCTTGATAGGCAACCGACGAGTCGACGAATCGGTCGCACAGCACGACCTTGCCCTCTTCCAGGGCCGGCCGGATCACTGTGGAGACGAGCTGGGTGCGCGCCGCGGCGAAGACGAGGGCTTCCGCCCGAGGATGTACCTTGCCGGTGGTCGGGTCCAGGATGAGATCCCGAAGTCTGTCGCCGAATCCGGTCCCGCCGGGTTCCCGCGTCACGATCACGTCCCGGCCCTTTGATTGGATGTGTCTGCGAGCCAGCTCGATCTGCGTCCCCTTGCCGGCTCCTTCGACACCTTCGAACGCGATGAGGACGCCGGAGCCAGTCGGCCGCCGGACGTGTGGGACCAGCGAGAGCGCCCGCGGGCGGGCCAGGCGGCTGCGCCTCAGTCCACCCCGCGAGAACAACCCGGCCAACACCACCACGACCCCTCCCAGCCACATGGCGATCCGCGTCCCACCCACGTGGAGCGTATCCGGCCCGATGGCGGCAGCCAGGGCGGGAAACGTCACCAGGGCCACGAACAGCGTGATCCGCGCCGAGATCGTCAATGTCGCGAACGTCCTTCCACGGTACTCGTCGCTCACGTTCTCCTGGAGCAGGGTATAGCCGCTCACCCACGCCAGCCCAACGCCGATCCCCATGGGCACCGCGAACAGCGCCGCCAGCGCGATCGACGGCATGGCCGCCAGCACGAACAGGCAGCCAGCGGCCCCGATCATCGACATGACGATCAGCTTGTCCTTCTCGATGAGCCGGGTGAGCACGTTCATGAGCCCCATGCCGGCGCCCATCCCGATCCCGAACGCGGTGATCAGGATGCCGAAGCCGGTCGACCGGGCGTGGACCGAATACTGGGCGAACACCGGACCCAGCGAGATCACCGCTCCCACACCCGCAAAGGCGGTGACGATGGCGATGGTCATCGACTTGAGTAGCGGGTGTTCGGCCAGGAACCGGTACCCCTCCCGGGCCTCCTGGAGGGCACTCCGGAAGGTCAGCTTGGGCGTCGTCGTGGCCCGGACTCGGGTGACGGTGTTCCGCCGGAGATCCAGACCCCACACCATCCGGGCGGAGAAGAAGAACGTCAGCGCATCGAGCCACAGCGCCAGGAACTGTGGGTGGGAGCCGAAGTAGTGGACGCTCGCGCCGAGCCCCGCGGACAACCCGGCCAGCGCGGTGTACACGGATGCTCCCAGTGGAAGCGTCCCATAGGTGGTGATCAAGCCGACCGAGTTGGCGTTCGACAGCTGTCGCCGAGAGACCAGGTTGGGGAGGCTGGCGTCCTTGGCCGGTGTCCACAGCAACGAAAAGCACTCGATGAAGAAGGACAGGAGGAAGATCCACAACAAGCGGGGAACGAACGGCATCGAGGCGTACATCGCCCCACGAGCGACGTCCGCCGAGACCATCAGCTTCTTGCGGTCGAACCGGTCGGCGAAGACGCCGGCAAAGGGCCCGAACAGCACGGAGGGCAAGAGGCGGGCCAGCATCACGCCGGCCACAGCCAGAGCGCCGAGTCGCTTCCCGCCCAGGTCCGCCACCAGCGAGGCCACCGCCACGAACCCGACCCAATCGCCCAGCGAGGACACCAGCATGGCCCGCCACAGGCGGGAGAAGGAAGGGTCGGTCAGGAGATCCTTGAGGGTGGCGGGGCGGGTGCCGCGGAGTGCTGCGATCTCTTCGGCGGTCCGCGCGGCCCCGCTGGCCATCAGGCCGTTCGCTTGGCCTTCGCTCGGGAGCTCCCGGTGGACCCCGAACCACTGCTCCTACTCCTGCCTGACTTCGCGGATCGATCGGAGGAGCGTCCCTTCCCACGTGCTTTGGGCACCAGGGCCTTTGCCTCTTCCTCAGAGAGCTCGTTACCGTCGGCGTCCCACGCCCGGCCGCAATTGACGCATCGGCGGGCACTCCCACGAGCCGAGACCACCAGCCCCTGGCATGCGGGGCAGGGGTCCGTCAGAGGCTTCTGGTTGAGGGAGAAGTCGCAGTCCGGATACCGGCCGCACGAGTAGAACGTGCCGAACCGCCCCCTACGCTCCACCAACTCGCCCTGCTTGCACTTGGGACAGGTAACCCCGGTGGTCTTGGGCTCTTCCTTCTTTATGTACTTGCACTCGGGATACCCCGAGCAGCCCACGAATGGGCCGAAACGACCGGTTCGCTCGACCAGTGGCCGGCCGCACTCGGGACACGCCTCTCCGGTTGGCTTGGGCGGCTCCGGTTGCTGGCCGTTGCCGTCGATGGGACGGGTGTACTTGCACTCCGGGTAGTTCCCGCAGCCGATGAAATACCCGTACCGGCCGAGCTTCTTCTCCAGGTGCGCCGGCTCCCTCCCTTCCTCGGGGCACAGGGGACACAGCTCGGGCAGCACAACCACCGGCGGCTGGATCTTGCCCTTGGCGCGTTCGATGTCCTCGTGGAAGGGCTGGTAGAACTCCCGAACGACCGCGGCCCATGGCGCCTTGCCCTCGGCGATGTCGTCGAGCTCCTCCTCCATGCGAGCGGTGAAGCCCACCTGCACGATGTCGCCGAAGTGTTCCACCAGGATGTCGGTGACGACGATCCCGATCTCCTCGGGATAGAACCGCTTGTCCTCCAGCCTCACATAGCCGCGGTCCAGGAGCGTGGCGATGGTGGGGGCATAGGTAGATGGTCGCCCGATCCCGTACTCCTCGAGCGTCTTGACCAGGCTGGCCTCGGTGTACCGAGGCGGGGGCTGGGTGAAGTGCTGCTCGGGGATGAGCTCGAGGAGCCGGAGGACCTGCTCGGCGGTGAGCGGTGGAAGCTGCGCTTCGGCGTCCTCGTCGGCCGCGTCGTCGCGTCCCTCGAAGTAAACACGACGGAACCCGTCGAACTTCAGAGTCTGGCCTGTGGCCCTGAGCAAGTAGGTGGGACCCTCGGCCGGCCTGGCCTCGATGTCCACCGAGACCTGGTCGAAGCGGGCCTCGGCCATCTGCGAGGCCACGGTGCGCTGCCAGATCAGCCGGTACAACCGGGCCTGGTTCGGGTCGAGGACACTCTCGAGCTGGTCCGGGTGGCGCGCCGCGCCGGTCGGCCGGATGGCCTCGTGGGCTTCTTGCGCGCCTCGTTGCTTCTTCTTGTAGCGCCGCGGCTCCGCCAGGGCATACTCCGAACCGTAAAGCTGCTTTACCACTTCGGAGAGCTCGCGCAGCGCCTGGTCGGCGATGTTGACCGAGTCAGTCCTCATATAGGTGATCAGGCCGACCTGCCCCTCGCCCGGCACGTTCACGCCCTCGTACAGTCGCTGGGCCACCTGCATGGTCTTCTTGGCCGAGAAGCCGAGCTTCCGGGCGGCCTCCTGCTGCAACGTGGACGTGGTGAAGGGCGCGGCCGGGGTGCGCTTGACCTCTCGCTGGCGGACCTCGAGCACCCTGTACGCGGCCCCTCGGAGCCTGGCCACGTGCTGCTCGGCCTCCTCCTGAGTGGACAGGACCAGGCCCTTCTTGTCGGGCGACGCGGCCAGCTTCTTCTCGCCGATCTGGTTCAGCCGTGCCAGGAAGGCCTGATCGTCTCCGTTCGGGGAGAGACGGGCGTCGACGCTCCAGTACTCCTGGGGGACGAACGCCTCGATCTCCCGCTCCCGGTCGACGATCAGGCGCAGCGCCACCGACTGGACCCGGCCCGCCGAGAGCTCCCATCGCTTGAGACCTCTCTGCAGCAGCGGGGACAGCTCGTAGCCGACCAGGCGGTCCATGATCCGGCGAGCTTGCTGAGCATCTACCAGGTCGAAGTCGATCCGGCGGGGCTGCTGGAACGCCTGCTGCACGGCGTCCCTGGTGATCTCGGTGAACGTGACGCGGTTGGCGGCCCGGGGATCGGCCCCGATGGACTCGGCGACATGCCACGCGATGGCCTCGCCCTCTCGGTCGAAGTCGGTGGCCAGCCACAGCCCAGCCGCCCGCTTGTACGCCCGCTTGAGCTGGCCGACGGTGTCCTTCTTCTCATCGGGCACGACGTACTCGGGGCGGAAGCCGTCGGTCACTTCCACGCCCATGCCCTTCTCGGGGAGATCGCGCACGTGGCCCTTGCTGGCCGTGACGGAGTAGTCGGACCCCAGGTACCGCTCCAGGGTCTTCGCCTTCGTGGGCGACTCCACGATCACAAGTTGTTTTGCCATGTTCAGTTCATCTCGTTGTCTTCGGGGGGAAGTCCTTGCCGGATGCGTGTCACTGTACGCCATGCCGGCGACGTTCCCGGTCTGACTCGCCAGGAGCCGCTTTCTGCCCTTCAGGCCAAGTATCTCGGCCGGGAACGCCAAAAGTTGAACGCGCCCTGGGTCCAAGATGTTCCCACCAACTTGGCTCGCGATAGGCTCGGCCCCGTCCAAGAGGCCGAATCCCGCAAGGAATAGGGACTTGGAGCATCTGATCAGGGTGACCATCGAGGACTACGGCTACCTGGCCGTGTTCGTCCTCATGGTGCTCGAATCGGCGTGTATCCCCATCCCCAGCGAAGTGACCATGCTCTTCGGCGGAGCGGCGGCCAACGCCACCTTCGCCGCAAGCCTTCCGGGGAGCCCGCCCCATCTGAACTTCATGCTGATCGGACTCATGGGAGCCCTCGGGAACCTGGTGGGATCGTGGATCGCCTACTGGGTCGGACGGGCGGGAGGACGTCCGCTCGTCGAGCGCTGGGGCCGGTTCGTCTTCCTTCGGCCGCACGAGCTGGACCGCGCGGAGGCGTGGTTCGCCGACCACGGGGATGCGGCGGTATTCGTCTCACGGCTCCTCCCGGTGGTGCGCACCTTCATCAGCCTCCCCGCCGGGGTGGCCGAGATGCCCTTTGGCAGGTTCACCGTCTATACCTTCGCCGGGTGCCTGCCCTGGACATTCGCCCTCGCGGGGGTGGGATACGCCCTGGGGAGCCGGTGGACGCTCGTCGAGCGCTACTTCCGCCCGATCAGCATCGTCGTGGCCACCGTCATCGTGGTGGCCCTGGGTTGGTGGCTGATCCGCCGGTCCAGGCAGAAGCGTCTGGACGAGGCCGAGAAGCGGTAGACCCCGGGTACTGGCTACAGCCCGATCTCGGGGGCCACTTCCTGCAGGCCCTCGATGCCCAGCCCGATGAACTCGTCCAGCGAGAGACCCAGGTTCGGCTCCGCCTGGGCGATCTCGTCCCGGTTGACGCCGGGCGCGAAGGACTTCTCCTTGAGCTTCTTCTTCACGGAGGAGACCTTCATCCCGGCCGAGCGCTCCGGTCGGACCAGGGCGGCGGCCACCAACAGGCCGGCCACGGCGTCCGCGGCCACGATCCCCCGGGACATCCGGTCGCGCTGATATTCCTCGTGCCCATGGGCGAGTACTCCGTTGACCACGTCCTCGTCCACGCCCGCTTCCCTGAGCCACTCGGCCGCGAGATAGGCGTGCCGATCGGGGTCCTCGGCGGTCTGGTCCTGATCGAGATCGTGGAACAGCCCGGTCAGGGCCCATTTCTCCTCGTCTTCTCCGAAATGCCGGCCGAGCCGGCGCATCACGCCCTCCACGCTCACCAGGTGCCGATAGGTCGTGTCCTTGTCCGTCTTCTCGCGAGCAAGGGCCCGCGCCTGTTCGATGTCCATGCAGTTGCACCTCGCTTCGAGAACTGACTGCCCGACGGCACCGTCTTGTGGAGCATGGAACGCATACCGCCCCTGATGCTCGCGGTGGCGACGGCCATCTTAGCCGCGTGCGGTGATGCGCCCCCGGCACCCACGCCTATCCCGACACATTCGTTGAGTCCCAGCATCGTGGTCGAGCACCCCACCTCGTCCCCGAGCTGCCCCTTTCCGTCCGTCAGACCGACGTACCTGCCGTGGCTCGATGAGGGCCAGGAGGTTCCCCTGCCATTCGTGCGAATGGAGATCACCGAGGGAGACGCTGCCTACTCGCGCCTCGACTGGCGAAATCCCCTGTGGGGGAAGGCTTTTCCTCCTTACTTCGTTAGCCTGGTCCGAACAACCGATCCCAACCTCGCGGCTCCAGGGAGGCCGGTGCCAGTGACGATCGAGGGATCGGACCTCGGGTCGTTGTATGAGGGGAAAGAGCCCGGCGAGGCCAGCATCTATTGGGTGATCCCGAACGTGGAGTCCTGCTCCACCCTTGCGTTGTGGCTCGCGGCTCCGGACATGAGTCGCCGGCAGACCCTCAAAGAGATCCTCTTGATCGCGAAGTCTCTCGGCTCGCCGAACTAATCCCTACTTCAGCTGGTACGGGACGCTCGACAGGATCACCCGCGGCTCGAACAGCAGCAGGCGCTTGATGAACAACGCCCGCTGGTTGTGCAGGAAGTTGTGCCACCACTTCTTCACGACGAGCTCGGGGACGATGACCGAGCACACGGCGTCGGGCCGTTGGGTTATCTGACGAACTTCGGCCAGGATGGGTTCGGTGAGGTCTCGGAACGGCGCTTCCACGATGTCGAGGGCGATCGGCATCCTGCGCTCCTCCCATTCCCGTTGGATCTCCTCCACCTGAGCGGGATCCAAGGCAAAGAACACCGCTCGGGTCTCGTTGGCCCGCAGGGAACGCGCGTAATTCACCGCTCGTACGGCCGGGTCGTGGGCGGCGGAGACGAACACCAGGGCGGCGCTCCACTCGGGGATGAGCGGACGGACCGGCTCCTCCTGTCCCTTGACGACCGGGACGTCGGTGATCACCACCTGCGGCTCCGACAACAGCCGCACCTTGAGCAGGAAGGAGGTCCCCCGTCGCACCGCGGAAAAGAGCGAGCGTTTGGTGATGAGTTCCGGGATCACCACCGTGACGAAGTCGCCTTCCTCTCGCGGGATCGCCCTGATGTACTCGAGCACGGTCTGGGTGGGGTTTCGGCTCTCCGGGAGGACCTCGAGGTCGACGCCAGTCCGGGAGAAGGTTCTCCATCGCTGGACCAGATCCGGTTGCGTCCGGGCCGTCTGCACGTGGATAGCCCGAAAGTCCCCTCCCGTGAAGGACTTCACGTACCCGACGGCCTCGGCCGTCGCCGAATTCACCTCTTCGACGTAGAGGACCACGATGTTCTTCGGCATCTCCGCGAGACTGGCGCCACCGCGGCGGAGCTGCCGGAAGATCTCCTCGTAGTGCCGATGGACGCCATAGAACCCCGCGATGATGACCGGCATCGCGGCGATGACGATCCACGCCCCATGCTCGAACTTGGTCTGGACGACAATCACCAGCACGACGCCGGTGGCCACCGCTCCGACCGCGTTGATCACGATGCTCCGCTTCCAGCCTCGAGCCTCGTCCGGATCCCTCTCTCGCTTCACCTTCAGCCAGTGACGGACCATGCCACTCTGGGAGAGCGTGAACGACGTGAAAACGCCGACCACGTAGAGCTGGATCAACCGGGAAAGATCCGCATTGAACACATAGATCAAGATCGAGGCCAAGACCGCTAGCACGATGACGCCATTGGAGAAGACCAGGCGGTCTCCACGGTTCTCGAACTGCCGTGGCAGGAACTTGTCGCGGGCGAGGATTGAAGACAAGCGAGGGAAGTCCTGGTAGGAAGTATTGGCAGCCAGGATAAGGATCGCTGCGGTGAACACCTGTACCAAGTAGTAGAAGAACCCACCGTGGAACACGCCATCGGCGATCTGAGCCACGACTGACTTGCTATCGCTTGGGATTGGGTGACTATGCTGCGCCAGGAAGCTGATTCCCAGGAACATCGTGATGGATATGGCGCCCATGATGCCGAGGGTTGCGGCGGCGTTTCGAGCCTGCGGACGCCTGAATGCGGGAACGCCGTTGGAGATGGCCTCCACGCCGGTGAGCGCAGTCGAACCGGACGAGAAGGCATGCAGTATGACGAACAACGAGACCCCTGCTCCCACCGGACCCAGAGGAATCACGTTGTGTGGAACAACCGCCTGCGCACAGCCACTGACCAGACAGCGGGAGAGCCCGATGGCCAGGAGGAGATAGATGGAAGCGACGAAGCCGTAGGTCGGGATGGCGAAGAGGGTTCCTGATTCCCGGACGCCCCTGAGGTTCGCCAACGTGATGAGCAGGATGAACCCAATGGAGAGGGCAACCTTGTGCTGGTTCAATGAAGAGACCGCGGACGTGATCGCGAACACGCCTGCCACCACGGAGACCGACACCGTCAAGACGTAATCGGTGAGCAGAGCGGCTGCCGCCAGGAGCCCGGGGAAAGTCCCCAGGTTCTCCTTGCTCACGATATAGGCTCCGCCTCCGCTCGGGTACGCACGGACGGTCTGCCGGTACGAGATGACCACGATCATCAGCAGGGCAGCGATCGAGAGTGCGATGGGCATGACCAGCGTGAACGCGGCGGCACTGGCGGCAAGAAGAACCCGCATCGACTCCTCGGTTGCGTACGCCACGGAGGACAGGGGGTCCGAGGAGAAGACGGGGAGCGCAAGGACCTTGGGGAGCAGCGTGTGCTCCAGCCGGTGAGTGGCCATGCGACGTCCGACGAGAACTCTTTTGACGAGGTCGACCGTTGATTCGGTGTTTCTCTGACCGGCGGTGGCCACGAAAAGCGATTGTAGCCACCACATCCAGGCCCCTGTGCGGAGGCCGAAGGACTCGGACAATCCCCGTCTTGTGCTCGACCCGGGCAGACCTAAAATCCCAATCCATGACCATCGCGGGGGTCAAACGATTGCTCGTTGGTAGAGCCCTGCCCAGCCACAAGCTGGAGCATCAACTCCTCCCGAAGATCCTGGCCCTCCCGGTGTTCTCGTCCGACCCCCTCTCCTCTGTGGCGTATGCGACAGAGGAGATGATGCTGGTCCTTATTCTGGCGGGGACCGCGGCGCTCTCCCTGATGGTCCCGCTCGGTCTGGCCATCGCGGCCCTGCTCGCCATCGTGGTGACCTCATATCGCCAGACCGTCCGGGCCTACCCTCGTGGCGGCGGCTCCTACATCGTGTCCCGAGAGAACCTCGGGACCATCCCGGGGTTGGTTGCGGCGGCAGCGATCCTTACCGACTACGTCCTCACTGTGTCGGTCAGTGTGACTGCCGGGACCATCGCGATCACGTCCGCTCTGCCAGACGTGGCCGAGCACAAGATCGGCGTCGCCATCGGCTTCGTGGTCCTCCTGACGCTCGCCAACCTGCGGGGCGTGAAGGAGGTCGGGCAGATCTTTGCTGTTCCCACGTACGGCTTCGTGGCCTTGGTATACCTGACGCTCGGCCTCGGCTTCATCCGGTGCCTGACGGGGTGTCCTGTCGCCCAAACCGCCCAGCTTCCGCTGGAGCCGGTGGGGGCGCTAACCGTATTCCTGGTCCTGAGGGCCTTCGCCTCAGGGGCGACGGCCCTGACAGGGGTCGAGGCCATCGCCGACGGGGTGCAGGCATTCCGCCGGCCCCAGTCGAAGAACGCGGCCGCGACGCTCGCGGCGATGGGAGCCATCAGCATCTCGATGTTCCTGGGCATCACGATCCTGGCCCGTCTTCTCCAGGTGCGGGTGAACCATGAGATCGCGCTGCACAAGTCGGTCCTGGCTCAGATCGGCGAGACGGTATTCGGAAGAGGGCTGCTCTTCTTCCTGCTCCAGGCATTCACTGCCGGAATCCTCGTCCTGGCGGCGAACACGTCCTATCAGGACTTCCCCAGGCTCTCCTCGATCCTGGCCCGGGACAAGTTCATGCCCTCCCAGTTCCGCAACCGGGGCGACCGCCTCGTCTTCTCGAATGGAGTGGTGGTGCTGGCGCTCCTGGCTTCGGTGCTCATCTGGGCCTTCGACGCCAACCTCACCCGACTGATCCAGCTCTACGTGGTCGGCGTGTTCACCGCCTTCACGCTGTCTCAGGCAGGCATGGTCAGGAGATGGAGGAGGCTCAGGGGAGAGGGATGGCAGCGAAGCCTGATCATCAACGCCATCGGGGCCGTCACTACGGGCGTCGTCCTCGTCATCGTCGCTGTCACCAAATTCAGGGGAGGAGCCTGGATCGTGCTGGCGGCGATTCCCGTCATCGTGGCGTTCTTTCTGTCCGTTCGCCACCATTACGACTCGGTGGGCAGGGCGCTGCGGGCGCAGGCGGTTTCGGCCGCTCGAGAGATTCCGAACAGGTTCATCCTCCTCGTTCCGGATCTCGAGCTGGCCACCACCGACGCCGTGGCCTACCTCCGAGCCATCAGGCCCGAACGGGTAACACCCTTGTACGTCGGGGACGCACGCCAATTCCTCCAGGCCGCGCGAGAGTGGCAGAGGCTGGCTCCTCGGCTGGGACAACTCCAGCAATTGACGAGCAACGGAGAGGGCTACGTCAAAGCGGTCCGGCGCTACTTGCACGCATTGCCTCGGTCGGAAGACGAGTTCACCACGGTCGTCATCCCGGAAGCATTGACCGGCCATTCCCTGCTCAGATATGCGAGGCGTGGATCGGCATTCTGGCTCAAAGCCGCGCTGCTCTTCGAGCCGGGGATCGTGGTCACCGACGTTCCCCTTCTCCCGGAGGAGCGGAGCTTGGCGGCGGTCCACCAGGATCGTCCCCTGGAACCGGCGCGAAACGTCGTACTGATCCCGGTTGCGGCGGTTCATGCGGGCACGGCCCGCGCGGTCCAGTACGCGAAGTCGCTTCACCCCACGGACATCGAGGCGATCTTCTTCTCATCGGACCCCGAGGAGATCGGACCGGTCCTCGAGGACTGGGCGAGATGGGGCATGAACGTCTCGCTGTCGGTCGTGGACTCCCCGTTCCGTGACATCAAGCCTCCTCTGCTCGAGGAGATCAGGCGGCATAGCAGCAGGGGCGACACCATCGTCACGGTGGTCATTCCGGAGTTCATCGTGCGGCGCTGGTGGGAGCACCTGCTACACAATCAGACCGGGTTGTACATGAAGCGATTCCTGCTTTTCGAGCCCGGTGTGGTGGTGACCAGCGTGGCCCACCAGCTTTAGCCAGATGTCCCTTGCGGGGAAGCCTCGCCTGGCATCCACCTGTAGCCCACCCCGGGCTCAGTGAGGATCAGTGCTGGGGAGGCCGGGTCCGGCTCCAGCTTCTTGCGCAGTCCCGCAACGAACACCCGAACGTAATGGCTCTCCTCCCTGTAGGCGTCTCCCCATACCTTCTGCAGCAGCCAGCGGTGGGTCAGCAGCTTTCCCGGATTGGTCACGAAGAGCTCTAGCAGGGCGAACTCGGTCCGGGTGAGGTGGATCGGCTGACTACCCCGGGTTACCAGATGCTTGGCCAGGTCGATCTCCAGGTCACCCACTTGAACCAAAGGGCGCTCCTCCTCCGACTGCCCCTTGCGTCGCAGGACCGCACGCATCCTGGCTTGGAGCTCGTCCATGCCGAAGGGCTTGGTGAGGTAGTCGTCGGCCCCCGCGTCCAGAGCCGCCACCTTGTCTGCCTGCGCATCGCGAACGGACAACACGATCACCGGCACGGTTGTCCAGGTCCGGAGGCGACGGATGACCTCGACCCCATCGATGCCGGGCAAACCGAGGTCCAGGATCACCAGCTCGACCGGCGTGGTCGACAGGGAGTCCAGCGCCGTCTCCCCATTCGGTGCGGTATGCACCTCGTGGCCCCGAGCGGCCAGGCTTGTCCGGAGGGCCCGCAGGATCTGGGGCTCGTCGTCCACAGCCAGGATCTTCATCCGGGGGGGCTGCCTCTCAGCTCGCCCGCGGCGGACCTTGCCCGTGCGAGCGGGAGCCGGAAACCGACCGTGGCTCCACCGCCGGGGGTGCGTCCGATCCACATCGACCCTCCGTGAGCCGACACGATGGCCTGTGCGATGGCTAGTCCGAGCCCGGTCCCGCCTCGGCGATCGCCGACATCTTTCCGATAGAACTCCTGGAAGACGCTGGCTCGGTCGTCCTCGGATATCCCAGGCCCCCGGTCGCTCACCCTCACTTCGACCATGTTCTCCCATCGCACGGCGGAGATCGTGATCTCGGAGCCGGCCGGCGAGAACCTCAGGGCGTTCTCGATCAGATTCGTGAGCACCTGGTCGATCTGCACAACATCCATGGGAACTGGAGGCAAACCCTCCCGGATGTGCTCGCGCAGCGTGCGCCCAGCCAGCCTCGGCCGGAGCCGCTCGACCACGGACGAGATTACATCTTCCAGGGGAACCAGCTCCTTGGATGGCACCAAGGCGCCCGCCCGAAGCCTGGACAAGTCCAGCAGATTCGCCACCAGGCGGTTCAATCGCTCGGACTCCTCGAGGATCGTCCGCAGCAGCTCTCGGCGCTGGTCGTCGGTGAACGGCACACCTTCCTCCAACAGGCTCGAAGCGCTGGCCGTGATCGAGGCGAGCGGCGTCCGAAGGTCGTGGGTGACGGAGGCGAAGAGGGCTGCCCGGATCCTGCTGGATTCGGCATCCAGCCGCGCCCCCGCGGCCTCCTCCCCTAGGCGGGCCCGCTCGAGGGCGAGGGCGAGCTGGCCGGCGAACGTCTCGAGCACTTCTTTCTCGGCGCCCGTGATGGCACCGGGAGCGATCCCGGCCATCTCGATCCTTGCGACAGGGCGGCCGTCCGCCGCCAGGGGGACGGAGGTGGTCTCCCCCTCCACGGAGCCGCTGATTGCCCGCTGGTGCTCGGCCCCCTCCTCGTCGAACACCATGACCCGGCACCCCATCAGCCCGTACATGCCCCGCAGGGAGGAGGCCAGATCCCCCAGAGCCTCGTCCAGTCCTCCCCCCGACAGCAGGCCCGCGGTCACGTTGTAGAGCGCTCGGACCTGATGCTCTCGTGATTCTGCCCTGGCCCGTTGTTCGAGCGCGGCCGTGATCGCTCCTGTCACGGTCGCCGCAACGGCCAGGAAGACGGCGAGAGCGATGAGGTCCTCGGCCTTGGCCACGACGAAGGTGTGAACCGGCGGGGTGAAAAAGAAGTCCAGACAGACGAAGGAAAGGGCGGCGGCCAGAAGAGCCTGCCAGAAGTGACCGACTACGGCTGCTGCCACCACGGCCAGCAGGTAAAGCAGGGCAGGGATGGCCGTGCGCCGGGGCGAAGGGAGGGCGTCCGCGACCACGGTCACGAGTGCCGGCCCCAGCACCGCGAGGACGTAGCCGATCGCGAGCCGGCGACGACCCGGCGGGAGGAAGACCCGTTCCAGCCCTTCGGCGAGTCCCTTCCGAGCTTCTGGATTTGACGACATCTTGATGGTCCGCCTCGGTTTCTTGACGAGTCTTTTTCGCCTTCCGCCCGATGCTCAGGTCGATGGTAGCGATGCCGGCGGGCGATCTCATCGTGGCCGCGGTCTGGGTCGGCGGCCTCACACTGTTCCTGTTGGGCCAGGCGTTCGCCGGGTGGCTGAAACTTCGGTACGCGAGGCGGTCGGCCCGGCATGCCTCCCGGTTGTCCGAGGCCACGCGGACCGTCTCCGCTCGGCGTCCGCTGGTCTCTGCGCCTCCCAAGCTCCTACAACGGGGAGCGAGACCCCAGTCCCCGGAATCGAGGACATGAAGGCCTCGCCATGGCCCTTGCCCTGAAGAAGCAGATACCCCCTCCGTCTTCGGAGTTTGGCCCCGCCCGGGCGCGGTCAACGAGCTATCTGGTGAAGCGGGCATTCCTCGGCCGGCCACTGGCCACCGCCCGCCTCGAACACGAGCGGCTGGGGAAGCCCACGGCCCTGGCCGTTTTCTCCTCTGACAACATGTCCTCGGTGGCGTACGCGACGGAAGAGATCCTGCGGGTGCTCATCCCCGCGGTTGGACTCGCCGCTTTCTCGTTGGTCCTGCCCATCTCCGGGGTGATCGTTCTGGTCGAGGCGATCCTGATCTTCTCGTATCGCCAGACGATCAAGGCGTACCCGTCCGCCGGGGGCGCTTACATCGTCACCAAGGACAACCTGGGGCTCCTCCCCGCGCAGCTCGCCGGGGTCGCACTCCTGGTCGACTACGTGCTGACAGTCTCGGTCTCGACGGCCGCGGGGGTGCAGGCGATCAGCTCGGTGGTGCCGCTATCGGTGGTCGTGCGGATCGGCCTGTCTCTCATGTTCATCTGGATGATCGCGTACGGCAACCTTCTGGGGGTCCGGGAGTCCGGACGTATCTTCGCCTTCCCCACGTACCTGTTCATCGGAAGTCTGTTCCTGACGTGCGGGGTGGGTCTCTACGAAGTGTTCGTCGGTCACATCCAGCCCTTCTCCATCTCCCGTCAGGTTCAGGCGGGAGGGTTGAGCCCCGGAGTAGCGGCTGTCGCCCTCTTCGTGGTGTTGAAGGCCTTCGCCTCGGGCGGGGCGGCCGTGACGGGCGTCGAGGCCATCTCCAACGGAGTGCCAGCCTTTCGCAAGCCCGAATGGAAGAACGCCCAGACCACCTTGGTGTGGATGGGAGCCACTCTCGGGACGAGCTTCATCGCCGTCTCCTACCTGGCCCACCGTCTGCACGTCCTCCCAGTGGCCGACGAGAGCAAGTCGGTCCTGGCCCAGATCGGACAGGCCGTCTACGGCTCGGGTGCCCTGGGACACATCCTGTTCTTGATCCTGCAGGTTTCCACGACGCTGATCCTCGTCCTGGCGGCCAACACCTCGTTCGCCGACTTCCCTCGCCTGGCCAGCTTCCATGCGGGCGATGCGTTCATGCCGCGCCAGCTCACCAAGCGAGGCCACAAGCTCGTCTTCTCGAGCGGAATCATCGGCTTGGCGGGCGCGGCAAGCTTGATCATCCTGGTGTTTCGGGCAAGCGTGTCCTCGATGATCCCCCTGTACGCGCTCGGAGTGTTCACCTCGTTCACGCTCTCCCAAAGCGGGATGGCCAAGCGACACATCCGCCTTCACGAGAAGGGCTGGAAGCTCGGCTTGCTCCTAAACGGTTTGGGGGCGGTGTCCACGTTCGTCGTCACGATGATCATCGGCATCGTGAAGTTCTCCAAGGGCGCGTGGATCGTGGTGATGTTCGTGCCGGTGATGGTGTTCCTCCTGGTCCGGGTGAACAGGATCTACGAAGCGGAGGAGGAGGATCTTCTGGAAGGGCTGGGGAAGATCGATCGGCCCCCTGCCAAGAGACATGTCGCCGTGGTGCTGGTGGATCACTGGGACGAGAAGACGTTCCACGCCCTTCAGTACGCGCTGACCATCAACCCACAAGAACTCATCCCGGTCCAGCTGGCGACCGACCATGCGGCTGCGGAGGCTTTCGCCCGGCGATGGAGCGAGACCGGGCTCCCCGGCGCTCTTCGCGTGGTCGAGTGCGAGAAACGCGATCGCGGAGAATGCCTCGACGCGTGCCTGAGGGAAATGGCGCGGGGTGACGTGCAGATCACGGTCATCATCCCGGGTCCGGCGCGCCTCTCTTTCTGGCAGCGGGTGCGGGAAGGCACGAGCTGGACAGCCCTCCTCCGTCCGCTTCGCGCGCACGCGAACGTAAGCATCGTGGTGGTCCGGGAACACGGCGGCCACGGCCACGGGCTCTTGAACGGCCGAGTCCGAATCTTGGCGCGGCCCCGACACGACGCCATCATCCTGGTCGATCGCCTGGACAGGAGCATCCTGAAGGCGATCAGGTACGCGCGATCGATCGAGGCGCTCGACATCCGGGCGCTGCACGCGGGGATCGACCCTCAGAAGGCGCAGGAGCTGGCCGAGCAGTGGAGCGAGGTCGGCCACATCTTGGGAATCCCGCTCGACATCAACGAGTGCTTCGATCGAGACGTGGCCCGAACCGTCGGCGAGTACATCGACGAGATCAAGGCATCGGACGCCGAGATCACGGTGGTGATCCCGCGCCGAGAGTACCCAGGCCTCGCCCAGAGGTTCCTCCACGACCGGACCAGCAGGGCGATCGCTCGCCAGCTCGCGGACGAGCCGCACGTGGACGTGGTCATCGTTCCGTACCGGCTTCGACGTCCCCACCACAGCGAGCACGCCCGGCTCCGGGGAGCGGCGTCCAAAGCGACGGCAGCGACCCTTCTCACGCGTTAGGCTTTCCGGCCGTGCACATCGTGATCATGGGGTGTGGGCGGGTCGGCGCCGCCCTTACCGTTGAGCTCGCGAAGGCCGGCCACTCCGTCTCCATCATCGACAAGCGGCCCGAGGCGTTCGAACGCCTCCCGCCGGGGTTCCAGGCAAGAACGATCGTGGGGCTGGGGTTCGACCGCGAAGTCCTGGAGGAGGCCGGCGTCAAGGAGGCCGACGCGTTCGTCGCCGTCTCGAACGGTGACAACTCGAACATCGTCTCGGCCCGGATAGCCCGGGAGCACTATCACGTCCCCAAGGTGATCGCCCGCATTTACGATCCACGCCGAGCCGACATCTACGAGCGGCTAGCCATCCCCACGGTCGCTTCGGTGCGGTGGGCGGCCTCCCGCATCATGTACCTGCTGTTCCACGGCAAGGAGGAGATGAAGGAGAGCTTCGCCGGCGGCGCGCTCCTTCACATCCAGCGGGCGATCCCGGAACACCTGACCGGCAAGCCGATCGCCTCGGTCGAGGCTGCCGGCCAAATCGAGGTGATCGGGGTCGACCGGGGGGGCTCGGGCTTCATCCCGGTCGACGGCAGCACCTTTCAGGAGGGTGATGTGGCCCACTTCGTCGTGACGATCGATGCGGTGGACAAGCTGGACGTCCTCCTCCAACCGGTGGCGGAGTAACGATGGAGGAGGGATGAGGGTCGTCGTCGCCGGAGCGGGGAACGTGGGAACGCACCTCGCGGCCGACCTGGCCGAGCGAGGGCACGAGATCACGCTGATCGAGCAGGACAAGGGGGCCATCGCCCGGGCCAAGGCCGAGATCCCGGCGAGCGTCAACGTCCTGCTCGGGGACGCGTGCGAGCCGTACGTCCTGGACGAGGCCAAGCTCGGGCAGGCCGACGTCATCGTGGCGGCCACCGGCGACGATGAGGACAATCTCGTTGTCTCCCTTCTGGCCAAGCAGGAGTTCGCCGTCCCCCGGGTGGTGGCGAGGGTCAATCACCCGAGCAACGAGTGGATGTTCACCGAGCAATGGGGCGTTGACGCCGCGGTCAGCCCGCCACACATCCTGACGGCCCTGGTGGAGGAGGCGGTGACCGTCGGCGACGTGGTTCGGCTGCTGAAGCTGGACCGAAGCGGGGCCGCGCTGGTGGAGCTGACGCTCCAGCAGGGATCGTCCGTGGTGGGAAGGCCGATGTACGAGCTCCGCCTGCCCCTCGACTCGGCCATCGTGGCCATCGTCCGTGAGGGACACGTGGTCATCCCCCAGCCG
>DASXTW010000119.1:0-17856 GCA_036505215.1 Actinomycetota bacterium
CGCCGCGCGAGGGTTCTATCCCATATCCGACTGGGCCGTGATGAGGGGGGCTACCCCTAGGGGGGAATGGTGCATCCCCGTGGTCACATGGATTCGAACGATGCCGTCAGGCGATATGCAGTTCGATGTCTACTTCCTCCCGGTGCGTGGGGTGGACGAGGTGTCGGGAAAGCTGGACTTGGGAGTAGATGTGCCCAAGACAGCCGCCGGACCTTAGGGGCCATTTTCCAATCGCTGTTTCAGGTCTCCTTCGCGAGTCCTCGAGTGGCTTACTCAATGTCGGCCGCATAGGCTCCCTCTGGCGCCCGGAAGCACGAACTGCCACAATCCGGCCGTTATGAGGCGCCTTGTCGCGCCGGGCAGGGACGAGGCGAGGATGGAGGGAGCTGTCCCCATTGACGCTTTCATCTCCTATAGCCATGCAGCCGATGGGAAGCTTGCGCCTGCCCTCCAGTCGGGGCTGCAGCACCTAGCACGGCCCTTCCTGAAACTTCGGGCCCTCAGGGTGTTCCGGGACAAGACGAGCTTGTCCGCCACCCCCCACTTGTGGGGATCGATCGAATCCGCCCTGCTTGATTCCCGGTACTTCATCCTCCTCGCTTCGCCCGAGGCCGCCTCCTCTACGTGGGTGAATAGGGAGCTCACGGCCTGGAAAGCCAACAGGTCTCCAGAGCGCCTCCTGGTTGCCGTCACCGACGGGGATTGGGCCTGGAACCGACAGGGAGGCGACTTCGACTGGCCACGCTCTTCCGCGGTGCCTGAGGCTCTACGAGGAGCCTTTACCGAGGAACCCCTCTACGTAGACCTCCGGTGGGCGAGATCCGAGACCGACCTCTCCTTGCGCCACTCCCGGTTCCGCGACGCCGTGGCTGAACTGGCCGCGCCCATTCACGGGGTTCGCAAAGAAGACCTCGAGAGCGAGGACGTCCGGCAGCACCGCAAGACCAGGCTGTTCGTGCGCCTGGGGGTGGCACTACTCACTCTAGTGACCGCCGCGGCACTCACCTTGGCAGTGGTGGCGAAGATCAACGCCGATCGGGCGGACCGCGAGTCCCACATTTCTCAGTCCGGGCGGGTCGCTGCACAAGCGGAACTTCTGAGCCGAGAACCGGACGTCGCAATCCTGTTGCACTTGGCGTCACTCACCGTCGCGGACACGACCGACGCGAGACAAGCCCTCCTTCGCACTCTCTCTGAAACCAAGCTGACTTCCTACCTCCGCCCGAGAAGACCAGCGTTCAATCGGCTCGTGGCCCCCTCGGTAATGGATTCATCAGGGCACAGAGCCATCTTTGCAGGATTGAATGGGGCGATTGAGTTCTGGGACCTCGAGGCTATGCGTCGAATCGATACGGCAATGATTTCTTTCGACGCCACATCAGAGACGGTCAGGTTCCGGCCAGACGGCAAGGCGGAAGGGAACGAGATTGGCGTCCCGGTGGTTGGCCTTGCTGCTAGCGCGGACGGTTCGATCGTGGCAGCGAAGGGGTTACTCGGTCCTCTGTTCCTCTGGGAGACGGGCTCCTCCTCAGCCCGTCGGATCGAAAGCCGCTCGTGCGCCATAGACGGCGAGAGCCCTCTTCTGGCATTTTCCCCCAATGGGGATTTGTTGGCCTGTACCACTCCCAACTCCGCCACCACCATTGAGCTGTTGAATCCACGGGGGCGGCACGTTCAAGACATCGCCGCCCCAGGGACGGTGGCCAGCTTGGCTTTCGACGCCGAGGGCCGATCTCTTGTTGTGGGCACCGGGGACCTTGCCAGCGGTCAGGTGGAGCAGGTGACAGTCATCTCCACTGAGGACGCATCGGTGCGTGCGACACTCCAGGTCCAAGACCGGCGGAGCGATATTCCAGACAACGTAGCGGTGAGTGCCGACGGAATGTTCGTGGTCGCAGGGAGCTTCAAAGGGTTTCTAACGGTGTGGGACGCGGTGAGCAAACACGTAGTCGCCGACCTATCCGCTCACTCAAGCCCGATCACGAGCGTCTCCTTTATCGGTAAGGATTGGGAACTCGTCTCGGGCGATGACGGCGGCACACTCGTCACATGGAGGCTCAAGCCCCTGCAAAGCGGCGCCAAGCAGCTCGAAGAAGAGAGCAGGCTGATCGGCCACGACTCTGCGATTCGAGCTGTGGCCGAGGGCACCCGTGAAATGGTCTCCTTGAGCGACGACGCTGTGGCGTGGTGGGGGTCCTCGAGTGTGCTCTCGAGAGAGATCGGGGAACCGGCGCAGGCCCTAGACGTCGCCGTCATAGAAGATACGATCGCGTACGGGAAGGGCCCGGCCCTCATGGTCATCCCGGCGGACGGCTCCAGTCGACCCCAGGCCATTGAACCCGCTTTGTCGAAGATCAGGGTCACGACGATAGCTGTGGACGCCGGCAGCCATACCCTGGCCGCCGCAACTGGTGACGGCGAGATCGGGATATGGGATCTTCCAAAGCTCCACCTGCGGACCTCGTGGAAGGTCGCGGGCACAGTGGTGGACATCGCTCTCGACCCCACGGGGGATTCGCTTGCGGCCCGCACACTCGGAGCGGGGGTCCTGCTGTTCGATACGCGAAACGGACGGCAGCAACGTGACATCGCAGACGTGGGCGGTGAGCCCATCGGGGGTGTGTTCCAGTCCATCGCCCTCAGCCCCGACGGAAGCAGTGTCGCATTCCCGGTAGGAACCCGAATCGTTATCCTGGACCTGGAAGCGCCCGCAGGGTCCCCCCCGCGGCAGATCGAAGGGACACCGGGGGCCGATACCCTAGCGTTCAGCCCCGACGGACACTTGCTTGCGAGCGGCGAGAAGGACACAGTAGTCCTATACGACGTTCCTTCCCTCGCTCGCGTTCGAGTGCTCACGGACCCGACGGACGTGGTGACGAGCCTCGCCTTCTCCGTCGACGGTCGAACGCTGGCCGCCGGCACCCAGGGTGGCATGGTGCATTTGTTCGACCCAGTCACCGGCCAACGTGTGGCCGTGCTGGGGGATAGAGCGCCCTTCCATCGCATCTGGGGACTGGCCTTCTCACCCAATGGCTGGCTAGCCTCCGCGACCGATGACGGCCCGGTCGTCTGGGATATCGACATGCCCTCTCTTCGGAAGACGGCGTGCCAACTAGCAGGGCGAAACCTGACCGGAGCCGAATGGAAGCGGTATTTGCCAGGGCAACAGCATCGAATCCTCTGTGCGAAATACCCTTAGCCCCCCGGCCCATCCATCTCGCTCGAAGACCTGGCGCCATCCCAACGCCAAGGTCCAAGAACCCGTACGACCCGCAGCGGGCGCCGGCTTCAGCAGAAATCAGCGCGTCGCGATAGCGTCTCTGCTGGAATCGACCAGAAAGGAGTAGAGCATGGCCCATCCCAACGAGGAGATCGCCCGGAGCGCGACGGAGGCGCTCTCCAAGCGTGACATGGAAGGCTTTTTCACTCATCACGCCGACGACGTCATCCTGCACTTCCCCGGTCGGGGACCCATGGCCGGCGACTACAGGGGGAAGGACGGCCTGGCGCAGCTGTTCCAGCGGCAGATGCAAATGCTGGACGCGCCCCCAGAGATCGAGAACCACGACATCCTGGCCAACGACGACCACGCCGTGATTCTGAACAACGTACGAGGCACCCGCGGTGGTAAGACCCTCGAGCAGCGACAGGTGGTCGTGATGCACATCAAGGGCGGCAAGATCGCCGAGGTCTGGCTGCAGTTCTCCGATCAGCAGGCCATGGACGAGATGGCCTCGTCCTGAGCCGGCACCAGCGAGCTTTCGGCCTGCCTCACTGGAGGTAGCGTCGCGGCTACGGGCTCCAGTCTGGACCCGGCCGAAGAATCCGGCGAGCCCGTCGTACAGCGGTGAGTCCTCCGAGACGGACACCTCGACGATGGGCCCAGGAGCGACGTCCCCCGACACGTGGGCGCCCACGTTCTCGCCGTCGGCTCGCCCTACTTGGCGCTGCCATGGCACTTGTGTCAGCCGCCGCGGCTTTGATCTGGTTCGTGTGGATTCCCGGCTACCGACCGAATCTTCGTGAGGGTGAGCGGTACGGAATCGATGTGTCCCACCACCAGGGACGGATCGACTGGGATCGGGTTGCCCGGGACGACATCTCGTTCGCCTATATCAAGGCGACGGAGGGCGCCGACTTCGTCGACAGCCGCTTCGCGGAGAACTGGAAAGAGGCCGAGGCAGCGGGCGTGGCCCGAGGCGCGTATCACTTCTTCACGCTCTGCGCAGGTGGTGAGCTGCAGGCGCGGAACTTCCTCCGGGTCGTTCCCGACGATCGCGGTGCGCTCCCGCCCGCCGTCGACCTCGAGCTCGCCGGGAACTGCCTGGCGCGACCAGACCCAGCTACCGTGGAGCGGGATCTACACGCGTTCCTCACCGTGGTCGAGCGGGTAACCGCACGCACGGCCATCCTCTACGTCGGCGACGATTTCGAAGAGCGGTACCCGGTGCGCGCCTCCTTCGGCCGGCCGCTTTGGCACCGACGCTTCCTACAGCGGCCCAACGTGGAGAAGTGGGTCATCTGGCAGGTAAGCGGGTTTGCTCAGGTGGACGGTGTGAGAGGTCAGGTCGACCTGGACGTATTCCGTCAGGCAGTGACGAAGTGAGCACTGATGGGAGCTGCGCGGGAACCCCTCGGAGCCAGCGCAGCGTAGAGGTAACGGGTGATGTACAGGACGTGCCGGACGCGCCGTTGCTCCCCCACCCCAGGGCGCGATTCTGATCGGCAGCTTCTATCTCGCTCCACCCGACGAAGAGCTCGTGTCCGAGTGCCGGCAAGCGGCCGATCATCTCCACATGTCTGTGCCCTGTCCAAGACTCCTGCCCACGTCGACCGGAGCGATCGCATGCAACATCACAGTGCCCGCGCCCTGCGTGCTGGGGAGAATCTTCTATTTCGAGGACACCGGGTTCTGGGTGCCACCGGGTTACGTGGGGACCGGGACGGCCTGGGTGGATGGGGCAAGTTCTTTCGGCGGGAGTCGCTACTCCGGAGGATGGTGGCGCGCAATGGCAGAGCTGGAAGAGCATGAGGGTCTCATCGTCGTCCGCGAGCCGCAGCAACAGCAGCAACAGGGCGTTCGCGAGAGCGTGGATCACCCCGCGAAGCTCCTGAGGATCGCCGCCATGACCCGTCAGCTTCTCGAGGAGGTGCGCCAAGCATCTCTGGACGAACGAGGCAGGGAGCGACTCCGAGAGATCTACGCGTCCTCACTCCAGCAACTGCGTGGGACCCTTTCGGAGGAACTGCAGGAGGAGCTGACTGCCCTGGCTCGCCCGCTCGACGACGTGCCGAGTGAGTCCGAGCTCCGGGTGGCGCAGGCGCAGCTGGTCGGCTGGCTGGAAGGCCTGTTTCATGGCATCCAGGCAGCGATGTGGGCCCAGCACATGCAAGCACAGGCTCAGTTCGAAGCCATGCGCCGCAGGGGCCTGCCCCAAGGGATCCCGCAGCTGGAGTCGGCCAAGAGGAAGGAAGCCCAGGCGGAAGTGAAAGATTCCGGATACATCTAACTGTCAGCCGTCACTGTCGCCGGGCCCGGGCCACGGTGAATCCACCACAAGAGCACCTTCCGAGAAAACCTGGCGATCGGGTTCGGCCGGCACTGGAAGCTCGGTCACCTCCCACCCTTCCGGATCGACGGGACCGTCGCTGTTGCCCGGTCCCGGCCACGGGGCTGTGAAGAGGTCCATCGACCTTGTTATTGCCCGATTTCAGGCGGAACAACGGCCGAGAACTGGCTCCTGCCTGTAACGGAGCCTTCGGGTGCAGGACTGATCGAACCGGCAAACCGTGGGCAGACAGGGACCACTGGGAGGGCGGCGTGGAAGATCGGGTGACAAAGGTGAGCGAGGTGCTGCATCGCGCGGCCGAGACGCATCATGTCGTCTTCGGGATCGTGGACGGGGCGGATGACGACTGGGCCTCGTGGTACTCGGACTGGCTGGTCAATCTGTCGGAGCTTCCGGACCTGCTCGGCTCCAAGCCCGTCCGGAGCGAGCTCACGTACAAGCTCGTCCAGCTCGACAAGGAATACACGGACCAACAGCCGGGCGAAGGTTGGGAGGACCACTACGCCCGGGCGCTCCTCGAATACTTCGCGGGCTAGCCGACGCTCACCTCACACGCGGGCGATCAGACGGCGAGCGCGAAGAAACTCAGCCACCGACCAGGCCTGGAACGGGCACCCCGTGCCGGCGTGCGGGGGGTCTCCGTCGGCCGTCTCGGAGACCGATCCAAGGCCCCACTCGCCCAGATGCACCTCCAGGCCGTCGAGTGCTCCCGTCACGTCGACTGACGTTCGAATCGCCGCTTCCACGTAGGGTCCGATCAGCCACGGCCATACCGTCCCCTGGTGGTACGCCTCGTCGCGCTGGGCCACCCCGCCCCGATGGCTGCCGCGATAGGAGCCGTCCCAGGGCGCGAGTGATCGCAAGCCGAGCGAGGTAACCAGCGGCGCGCAGGTATGCACCACGACCGCCTCGCGGAGGGGACTCCGCGGAAGCGAGACCGCCAGGAGCTGGTTCGGCCTCACCTCCGTCGAGTCGCCGTGGGGACCGTCGACCACGTCGAGGAGAGATCGCTCGCGGACGAACCGGCCTCGGAACGCCGCCCGGGCACGCGCTTCGAGGAACCCCGTTCGCGACGCGTCCCGGCCCAAACGCGCCTGCAGGTCGGCGATCGTGGCCAGCGCGTTGATCCAGAGGGCATTGATCTCCACGGGCTTTCCCATGCGGGGAGTGACGGGCCGGCCGTCCACGCGGGCGTCCATCCACGTGAGCGCCAAGCCCTCCTGACCCTGCGTGAGCAATCCATCCGCCGGGTCGACCCTGATGCCGAACCTGGTGCCCGCCACGTGGTGTTCGACGATCTCTTCGACCGCGGGGACGAGAGCGGCGGCCAGATCCAGGTCGCCGGTCACCTCCACGTGACGTCCCAGCGCGTGGACGAACCACAACGTCCCGTCCGCCGTGTTGTACTCGGTCCCACCGGCATCCGCCGTGTTGGCGAGCATCCCTTGCGAGAGTGTCCCGGACATCCGTTCGAGCAACATCCGGCCTTCGTCCCACCGGTTCGTCTCCAGGAAGAGCCCCTCGTACGATGTCATGGTGTCCCGCGACCAGTCGCCGAACCATGGGTAGCCGGCTACGATCGTGGGCCCGGCCACGATGAACTGGTCGGCGGCCACGGCCAGGGTCTCCTCGACGTCGTCGGGCGCCTTCGCCGCCGACGCAACCTCCCGAGCCCGGTTTCGCGCGGCCTGCACGATCGCCCGGGCCGGGCGGGGCGGATCCGAGAGGTCACCGGCCCACGCGGTCACTTCCGCTTCCTTACCGGGCTGGAGGTCCGCCGCGAACGCACCGGCGAACCACAGGTCCTCGCGATCGCTCAGTCCCCGATCCGCCTCGACGCGGTATCGAGCGTCACGCCACCAGGCGCCCTCGGGCCGGAACTCTGGACCGCGCACCCGATAGGCCCGGTCGAACACGAACCCGTCCGCAGTGAGCTCGACCGACGGATCCGGGCCGCCGAAGCGTTCGCCGTGAACATCCCGCCACGTGCACACAGCTCCAAGCTCGATGCGGACGGACCGAGGAGCTCGGATCAACCGATGGATCACGCCGACCGCGGGCCGTCCTCGAGCCATCGCCACTTCCCGCTCCACGATCACGTCACCGATCGACCAGCGCCACAGTGGGACCCCGTCCTCCAGCACGAACGAGGCGAGGTCCAGGTGGCCTGCTGGATCGACCGCACCGCTTCCCCACTCGTGGACCGCCAGCCGGATCCTTCGGTCTCCGACAACCAGGACCGGATCGAGGGCGGCCAGCCCGAGCATCCGTCCGCTTGGAGGATGGGTGGCCACGATGAGCAAGCCGTGATACCGGCGGGTCCGGAGGCCTCCCGCGGTTCCCATGGCGAAGCCGCCCAGGCCATCGGTCACGAGCCACTCGCGGTCGGAGGCCTCGGCCAGAGAGCCGAGGACCTCCCGGCCGAACGCGAACCGAAGCATGGGGTTCCCCGGGCCGCCGGTCGCTACAGGCCGTAGGCTTCGAGCAGGCGGAGCCAGACCTCGCTGACCGTGGGAAATGACGGCACGGCGTGCCACAGCGTGTCGAGCGTCACCTCGCCGACGATGGCGATCGTGGCGGCGTGCACGATCTCCTGGACGTCTGGACCGGTGAACGTGGCCCCGACAATCACGCGCCGATCCTCGTCCACGATGATCTGGCTGGTGCCGTGGATGCCGTTGCCGCGCGTGTATGCACCGGATACTGCCCCGGTGTCGTAGGAGACGACCCGGATGTTCAGTCCCTGCTCCCGGGCCTGCGCCTCGGTCAAGCCAACGGCTGCGACCTGGGGGTCGGTGAACGTCACCCGAGGGATCGCCACTCGATCCCCGATGTCGCGGACGTCCATCCCGGCGATGATGTCGCCGACGAGCCGCCCCTGGTATTTCCCCATGTGCGTGAAGAGCGCGAGGCCCGCCACGTCGCCCACCCCGTAGAGCCAATCACCGTCGACGCCCGTCGCCCGGAGCCGGTCATCCACGGACAGGAACTTGCCGGGCTCCAGCCCCACAGTGTCGAACCCCACATCGTTGGTATTGGCTCGGCGTCCGACCGCGACGAGGATCTCGTCGGCAGTGACCTCGCGCCCGTCCTCCAGGGTCCCGGTAACGGGCCCATCGGGGCCCTCGCGCCGCACCTTGGTCATCCGGGCGCCGGTCAAGACGGTGATCCCTTCCCCCTCGAAGGCCGCGCGGACCTCATCGCCGGCGAAGGGCTCCTCTCGGCTGAGCAGCCGGTCGGCGCCCTCCACTACCGTCACTTCTTCCGTGCCGAGCCGCCTGAACGCCTGAGCAAGCTCGGCACCGATCGCACCCCCACCCAGGACCACCAGCCTCCTGGGCAGCTCCTTCACCGCGGTCGCGTCCCGGTTGTCCCAGGGCTTCGCGTCGGCCAGCCCCTCGATCGGCGGAAACAGGGGCACGGTGCCGCACGCCAGCACGACGGCCTTGCGCGCTCGGAGCCGCCGAGTCCCCTCAGGCGTCTCGACCTCCACCGCTCTGGGCCCGGCCAGCCTCCCATGACCTCGGACGAACGCTATGCCCTTCGACTCGAACCACTTCAGGTCGCCGGCATCCTCCCAGTTGTTCGTCATGTAGTCGCGCTGGGCGAACGCAGCCTGAACGTCGATCGTGCCCGTGATCGCCTCGGCGGCGCCGGGCACACGTCGGGCTGCCGCGAGCACGTCGCCCGGGCGAATGAGCGTCTTCGACGGGATGCATCCGTAGAACGAACACTCCCCACCGGCCAGCCGCTCCTCGACGATGGCCGCCGAGAGGCCTCGGTCGGCGCTTCGACCAGCCGCATTCTCGCCGGGTGGCCCGGCTCCGATCACGATGACGTCGAACTCGTCGGCCATGTCTCACGCCTCCTTGGTGAGCCCGCTGTGGCGAAGGATCAGGTCCGCCACCAGCCCGGTCCATCCGGTCTGGTGCGAGGCCCCCAGCCCCCCACCGGTATCCCCGTGAAAGTACTCGTGGAACGGGATCATGTCGTGCCAGGCCGGGTCGCGCTGAAACTTCTCGTACGAGCCGAACACCGGCCGCCGTTCGTCCTGGTCGTTCATGAACAGCCCGACCAGGCGCCACGAGAGCTCCTTGGCCACTTCGTCCAGCGTCGCCTTCCGTCCCGATCCCGTCGGCATCTCCACCGTGAACTCGTCCCCCAGGTACCGATAGAAGACCCCGAGAGCCTCGATGACCAGGTAGTTCACGGGGAACCAGATCGGCCCCCGCCAGTTCGAGTTCCCCCCGAACAGCCCCGAGGTCGACTCACCCGGCTCGTAGTCGACCCGGGACGTCATCCCGCCGATCTGCACCTCGAAGGGGTGCTCCCGATGCCATCGCGATACCGCCCGCAACCCGTACGGGGAGAGGAACTCCTCCTCCGAGAGCATCACCGACAGGATCCGGCGAAGCCGCTCCGGGTCCACGATCGAGAAGAGCCGCCCCTCGTGCTGGCCGAGGACGTTCGCGTGGCCGACGACCTCGGAGAACCGAGGCTTGTGCTTCAGGAACCACTGGAACCGCATGGTGAACTCGGGGAGCCGCTCCATGGTGGCCCGACCCAGCGTGGTGGCTGCATACAAAGGGATCAGCCCGACCATCGACCGAACCTTGAGCGGCACGGGGTCCTGGCCCGACAGGTGCAGGACGTCGTAGTAGAACCCGTCCTCCTCGTTCCACAGGCCCTGCTCGTACATGGCGGAGGCGATGTATGCGAAGTGCTCGAAGAACTTCACTGCGAGGTCCTGGTAGGTCGGGTCGTGTTCGGCCAGGATCAGCGCCATCTCCCACAGGTTCAGGCAATACATGGCCATCCAGGCTGTCCCGTCCGACTGTTCCAGGTGCCCCTCCGCCGGAAGCTGCGCCGAGCGATCGATCGGTCCGATGTTGTCCAGGCCGAGGAATCCCCCCTCGAACACGTTGTTGCCCTCGCTGTCCTTCCGGTTGACCCACCAGGTGAAGTTCAGGAGCAGCTTGTGCATGACCCGTTCGAGGAAATCGAAGTCCTTGGACCCGTCGATCTCGAACACGCGCAGGGCGGCCCAGGCGTGGACGGGCGGGTTTACGTCGCCGAATGCCCACTCGTAGGCAGGCAGCTGCCCGTTGGGGTGCATGTACCACTCCCGAAGCAGCAGGATCAGTTGGTGCTTGGCCAACCCCGGATCGACGTGCGCCAGCGCCACGCAATGGAAGGCCAGGTCCCACGCTGCGTACCACGGGTACTCCCACTTGTCCGGCATGGAGATGACGTCGTGGTTGTTGAGGTGGCGCCACGCCGAATTGCGTCCGCTCTTTCGGCTCTCAGGTGGGGGCGGCCCCGCCGGGTCGCCCTCCAGCCATCGATCCACGTCGTAGTGATACAGCTGCTTGGACCACAGCATGCCCGCCAGCGCCTGCCTGAGCACCATCGCCACCTCGTCCGTGGCACCCGGTGGAGTCAATGCGGCGTAGAACTCGTCGGCTTCCCCACGGCGTGCAGCGAAAGTCTCTTCCCATCCACTCGCCCGGTCCCCGTCCCTGTTGCCGAGGCGAAGCCGGATCTCAGTGGTCTGGCCCGGCGCCACCGTGAGCCGGTATCGGAGGGAAGCCTTCGTGCCGGTCAGTTCGGGATTGACCGTGGGAAGGCCATGGACCACGTGGTCGTTGATGCCGTCCTTGGGATAGGGCGTCGAGCCCGGCACTCCCCACAGCCGTTGCGCGTTCGACTCGTTCTCGCAGAACAGGGCGTCAGGCCTGCCTTCTCCGACCAGCGTCATCCGGCCGAACCGGTACCCCTCGGTCTCCACGCGGCCATCCTTGCCGACCAGCCGTGGACGGCGATCGTCGAGCCCCCAGGACCACGTGTTGCGGAGCCATAGGGTGGGAAGGACGTCGATGGTCTCCTCGTCCGGCCCCGCGTTGCGAACTCGAATGAGGACGCAGATGTCGTCAGGAGACGACTTCGCGTACTCGACCGTGACGTCCCAGTACCTGTCGTCATCGAACACCCCCGTGTCGATCAACTCGTATTCCGGGTCCTGACGCCCCCGCCGGCGGTTCTCCGCCACCAGGTCGGCGTAAGGGAACTCCCTGTGCGGATAGAGATACCGCCACTTCATGAAGGAGTGGGTGGGCGTGGAGTCCAGGTACCACCAGTACTCCTTGGCGTCCTCTCCATGATTTCCTTCGTTGCCGGTGAGGCCGAAGATCCGCTCCTTCAGGATGGGGTCGCGGCCGTTCCACAACGCCAGGGCGAAGCAGAGCATCTGGGGCTCGTCGCTGATCCCCGCCAGACCGTCTTCGTTCCAGCGGTAGGCTCGGGAGCGGGCATGGTCGTGGGGGAAGAACTCCCAGGCCGTGCCGCCGTCGCTGTAGTCCTCGCGCACGGTCCCCCACGCCCGCTCGCTCAGGTACGGCCCCCATCGCTTCCAGTCGTGCCAGTGTCTCGCCAGTCGCTCCTGTTCCGCGTTCATGACGAGCATTGTCCCGCGGCCATCGAAGTCGTTACTCAGCCGTGGACGTTTCCCCGGGCCTTTGGGTTATCGTCCCGAGATGGCCGACGCCCAGCCTGCCCCCCTCGTCACCACCACGGCCGAGGAAGCCGATCTCCTCGCCGCCCTCCGGGCCGGCGACGAGCAGGCATTCACTGGATTGATCCGTACGTACCACGCCTCGATGGTGCGCCTGGCCATGGTCTATGTGCCAAGCCGGGCCGTGGCCGAGGAGGTGGCCCAGGAGGCCTGGCTGGCCGTGCTGCAGGGATTGGACCGGTTCGAAGGCCGTTCATCCTTGAAGACCTGGATCTTCCGCATCCTCATGAACCGTGCGATGACTCGGGGCCAGCGTGAGCACCGGACCGTCCCTTTCTCCGCCCTGTTCGACGCGGCCAAAGACCCGGCCGAGCCATCGGTCGACCCGGAACGATTCAGAGGACCGCACGACAGATGGCCGGGGGGATGGGCCCAGCACCCCAACAGCTGGGAAGGCGCTCCCGAAGCCCGACTCCTCTCCCGGGAGAGCCTCGACCACGTGGCCAAGGCGATCGATGCCCTCCCCCCCAGCCAGCGGGAAGTGATCACCTTGAGGGATGTCGAGGGCTGGAGCTCCAGAGAGGTCTGTAACGTCCTCGACATCACGGAGACCAACCAGAGAGTCCTCTTGCATCGTGCCCGCAGCAAGGTTCGGCGGGCCCTGGAGCAGTATCTGGATGAGCGTGTTTGATCGGTTCCGCCGAAAGAGTCGATCGCGAGAAGCGGTCGGATCCCTCACGTGCAGTGAGCTCGTCGAGATCATTACCGACTACGTGGAGGGAACGCTTCCGCCTGCCGAGCGGGCTCGCTTCGAGGCGCACCTCGCGATCTGCGAGGGGTGTCGCATCTATCTCGACCAGATGCGACTCACCATCCGGGCCACGGGAGGTCTCCGCGAGGAGACGATCCCGACTCAGGCGAGGGAAGTTCTCCTGGGGGCGTTCAGGGCCTGGAAGCGGCAATAGCCTGCTTCGGCGAGCCACGGAGGTCACGCCTGCAGGCTGCTCAGGATGGCCACGCCGACCACGATCGCGGCGACCCCGACCAGCTGAATCCTCGCCAGCCGCTCCTTGAGCAGGGCATACGCTCCGAGCGCGGACAGCGCCGCGAACTGCGACCCCAGAACGGCGGACCGCGATGCTGTGACGCGCCCCGATGCCGAAGAGCACGAACCCGCCGACCTCGCACAGCCCCGAGGCCACCACGAGCGGCGCCGACCGTCTCGTCAACCGAAGGCGCGAGCCGAGCGCCAGGGGGAGGGTCAGGGCGACCACACCCACCACCCGGGCGGGAAGTACCACCCAGACCAGCGGAAGCTCCTGGCTCACTCGCCCGGCCGCGTACAGGCTCGCCCCGAAGGAGACCGCAGCCCCGACCGCGTAGAGCGTGGCCTGTCCCCCACGGCGTTCCGCTTGTCCCGCATCTGGTTCGGGAACCAGGCCCGCCAGGACCACGCCGACGGCGATGACGCACAGCAGCGTCCCGGTCCCAGGGGCCATTCGCTCACCTGCGATCACCGCAAGCACTGCGGCGATACCGCCCTCGGTCGAGGCGATCGGCGCCACGATGCCGACCTTCCCGATCCGAAGGGCACGATATTCCAGGAAGAGCCCGAGGACGTTGCCCGTCCCGGCCAGGGTGAGCCAACTCACGGCACGCACACCGATGCCCGGAGGCAGGGACGACAGCGCCACAATTGGCGCCGAGACCACCAGGCCCACGAGCATTACCCAAGCGAGGACCGACGCCGCCCCGATCATTCGGCTCGACCGAGACGAGCAGACAGTCGCGATGGCCCAGGAGCAGGCGGCGCCGAGGCCGCCGAGGATCGCGATCACGCCATCGTCTCGACCGTCACCTTCGGACCTTCTCCTTGAACAGGCCCAGAGCCACCACCGGGAAGATCACCACGGAGAGCAGCCCGGCCGCGACGAGCGCAGCGGCGTTGGCCGCGCTGACCAGCCCCAGGCTCACTCCTATCCGACTGGCCACGACGATGAACGGGAGCGACGTCGCCTGAAGCAGCCCCGCGGCGACGGTTCGTCGGTCGCCAAGCAACGGCCTGTACAGGAGGGCAGGAATGCCCCGGACCGCCAGCAGAGCGATCAGGAACAGCGGTGTTCGCAGGATCGTCGATGGGCTCGACAGGAGCGCGTCGAGATCGAAGGTCAACCCGCTGGACACGAAGAACACCGGGACCAGGAAACCGTAGCCGATCCCCTCAAGCTTCACGCGGAAGTGGGGGTGAGTCATCATCGCGTCGCGATCGACCAGGCCCACCACCACGCCGGCCAGGAAGGCGCCGAGGATGGTCTCCAAGCCGAAGCGTGCAGCCAGCGCCACGAACGCGATCAGCAGGAGCACAGCGCCGCGTACCCGGATCTGGGCAGTGGTGTCCTGCAGCCGGAGCAGCACCGCGGAGACACGCATCGATCGGCCAACTCGTCCGACCGAGGCTCCGGCGACGGCGACCATCAGCACGAAGATGGCGAGCAGCAACAACTTCGTTCCCACACCGCTCGCCTCCCCGGAGAAGAACAGCGTCAGCAGGATCACCGCACCGAAGTCGGCCACCGTGCCACCGGCAATCACGAGCTGACCGAAATCGGTAGTGGTCTCTCCGGCGTCCTTGAGCACGGGGACGACCAGACCGAGTGAGGTGGCAACGAGCGTGATCCCGATCAGGAGAGGCGAACGGGCCTGCCCCGCGGCATGGAGGATCAGGCCGACTCCAACACCGATCGCGAGGGACACAAGAAATCCCAGGAGAGGCAGCCTGAGCAATCGCCCTCGGAGATGGCCCAGCTCCACCTCCAGCCCGGCCAGGAACAGGAGGAAGCCCAGACCGACGACGGAGAGCACCTGGATGGGCAGGTCCGGCTTTACCCATCCCAGCCCCGAGGGCCCGATGAGGATCCCCAGGAGGATCTCCAGAACCACCGCCGGCAGCCGAACCCTCGGGAACAGCCCGAGCACGAGCGGCGCCACGAAGGCAACCGCCGCCACGATGACCAGGCCGTTGAACGAGACGTCAGGCATGACCCATCAGTCGGGCTGAGCGACCTCGATGAAGACCTTGATCGTCCCGGGCGCGCCCAGCAGCTCGAAGGCCTTTGCCCACTCGTCGAGCCCGTGGACGGGATGGGTCAGGAGCCGGTCGAGCCATCCGGGGAACTGTGCCTCGGCGATCGCCAGGTCCCGTACCCCCGCCTCGAAGTGCTCGCGGTTTGCGTTCACCGTCCCGACCATGACCTTGTTACCGAGGACGAAGTCGAGGTTGATGGCATCCGACGGGACTTCAACCCTTCGCGATCCACCCGTCACGCTGGACAGAACGATCACGCCGTTCTTGCCGAGCAGAAGGCACATGGCCTCGAACACGATCGGAGAGAACCCTGTCGCCTCGAAGATCAGGTCGAACTGCCCGTGCTCGGCGGCGATCTCTGGAATCGTCCGCCCCATCGTGGCCACGTACGTCGCCCCGAGCGCCTCCACCAGGTCGGAGTTCAGATAGGGGGCGGGATCGAGCCCCATCGTGACCACCTCCAGCCCCCGATTCCGCAGGGCCATCGTGGCCAGCAGGCCGATCGTGCCGGCCCCCAGGACGGCCGCCCGGCCGGGCCGCCACACCTTCAGCCGCCGCTGGATCTCGTAGGCCTGGTGGATCCCCTTCTCCACGATGCTGGTCGGCTCGAGCAATACGGCCACTTCCTTCAAGCCACCAGGGATCCGGATCAGGTATTCGGGATCCTCCACGTAGTACTCGGTGAGGAAGCCGTGCACCCGGCTGATCCCGTGCTCGAAGTACTGCTCGTCCGTGGTCATGTCCGGCATCCCGATCTGGTCATAGAAGCTGCCGCCCGCCCGGCGCACCCTGGCAACCACGAGGTCCCCTGGTGTGTACTCGGTCACCGCGGGACCGACCTCCTCGACCATCCCCAGGCTCTCGTGGCCGAGGACCAGGAAGTCGAAGCCCTCGGGAGTGGCGCCGTACTCGCCGGCGTTGATCTCCCGGTCGGTCCCGTCCAGCCCTACTCGGAGGATCCGGACGAGGACCCCCCGGCCGCCCGCGACGTCATCGATGGACGGCTTCGGGATGTCCCGGAGCCTGGCGCTGTTCGGAGTTCCCGGAGTGACGGTGATGGCCTTCATGGCGATCCCTCCTTCTTGGTCGATCATGCCAGGGAACCTGCCATCGCCCCCTGGCGCCCCCTTCCTACCTAGCCGGCACAGTCCCCCTGATTCCGCTCTCCGTTACGCGCGCACCGGAAGGGTGTAACGAAACCTGGGGGCTCCACGACTGAGGCGCGCAGACACCCGACACGACTCGAGGAGGGGGAACCATGAGCAAGACTCCGATCGCCGACTACGCCCTGCTCTCCGATTGCCACTCGGCCGCGCTGGTCAGCCGGGAGGGCTCGGTGGACTGGCTCTGCTTTCCTCGGTTCGACCGACCCTCGGTGTTCGCCCGGCTGCTCGATGAGGATGCGGGCTCACTGGTCGATCGCCCCGCCGGCCATGGCCGAGGTCACCCGCCGATACCTGGAGCACACGATGGTGCTGGAGACCACCATGCGGACCGGCTCCGGCGTCGCCACGCTCACCGAGGCGATGTCGCTCGACGCGGACCAACACGGCCACGATCTGGGCTCCCGAGCTCCCCGCGTTCTCCTGCGCAGGATTGAGTGCACCCAAGGGGAGGTCGAGCTGGAGATGGAATACGCACCGCGGCCGGAATTCGGCCTGATCCACCCGCTCCTCTCCTGGATCGACGGGGGCGTCGCTGCTCGAGGAGGTGGCGACATGCTCGTCCTGTCGACACCGTCCGATCCCGTGATCGACGGATCGATGGCCCGCCTGCGGTTCACGCTCCGGGCCGGTGAGGCAGCGGGCTTCGCGCTTCACCACCGATCGATCGAGGAGGAAGCTCCCCGAGCCTGGGCGCAGGAAGAGATCGCCGAGGGTATCCGAGGGACGATCCAGGCGTGGCGACTCTGGTCATCGGTGCACCAGCGCTACGAGGGACCCTGGAGCGATCTGGTGTATCACAGCGGCCGGGTCCTGCAGTCACTCATGTACCAGCCGACCGGTGCGATCGTTGCCGCCCCCACCACCTCCCTGCCCGAGTCGGAGGGCGGCGAACGCAACTGGGACTACCGCTACGCCTGGGTGCGAGACGCCAGCTTCACGCTCGACGCGTTGTGGGTCGCGGCCTGCCCGGACGAGGCGAACAAGTTCTTCTCCTGGATGACCGGGACGGTGGCATCGCAGATCGAAGGTGGCTCGGATCTGCAGATCATGTTCGGGATCGGCGGGGAGCACGACCTCAGCGAGCGGCAGCTGCCCCACTTCTCGGGATGGCGGGACAGCCGCCCGGTGCGCGTGGGCAATGGAGCGTGGAACCAGCGCCCTCACGGGATACGCCGGCCGGGAAGTGTTCGCCACGCCGTCGGCGCAGCACCGACTCCAGGGGAACCAGGTCATAGCGTGGAACCCGTCGATCACGACCGTGAAGTCCGAGGACACCGTCCTGGTCACCGATAGCGGCCTGGAAGTGCTGACCCGTACCGATGATTGGCCCCAGCAGCGAGTGGAACTGCCGGTGGGCGCGATGGATCGCCCTTCACTGAGGATCTTCGCGTAACAGACCGCACCGGTAGACGACTGTAACTCCGATCGGACGAGGGGGGAAGGATCGACATGGGCGGCCAAACCATCAGCATCCTCGACGGCAGCACGTTCGTGGTCAGTGACAGGCGCGGAGACATCGACGCC
>DASXTW010000120.1:0-3881 GCA_036505215.1 Actinomycetota bacterium
CCCTCGCTACGAACATCATGGGCACGGCCAACGTGACCGATGCTGCCATCGCCACCGGCGTCCGTCGATTCGTCCTGATCTCCACCGACAAGGCCGTCCGGCCTCAGAGCGTGATGGGAGCGTCGAAGTGGTTCGCCGAGCAGATCGTGCGTTCGGTGGACGGCGGGTGTGTCTTCTGCGCCGTCCGCTTCGGAAACGTCCTGGGTAGCCGGGGGAGCGTCATCCCGACGTTCCTGCGCCAGATCGCCTTGGGTGGGCCGGTGACGGTCACCCACACGGACATGGCGCGCTACTTCATGAGCATCCGGGAGGCGGTGCTGCTGGTTCTCCAGGCCGCCGCGCTCTCGCAAGGAGGCGAGGTGTTCACGCTGGACATGGGCGATCCCGTCAACATCCTCGAGCTGGCCCGCCGGCTCATCAGGCTGTCCGGCCGGGTGCCCGGCCGCGACATCCCGATCGAGTTCATCGGGATCAGGCCGGGGGAGAAGCTGGTGGAGGACGTGGTCGACCCGGCCGAGGAATCGGTTCCGAGTGAGCACCCCAGCATCGTGGTCTCTCGGCCGCCCCGTCCGCAGCGAGCGCTCCTCAAGCGCGCCATGCGGGAGCTGGAAGCGCTGGCCCAGGCGGGACAGCGCGATGAGCTCGCCGGCCGGATGAAGGCCCTGGCCCTGGAACCGGCCCATACCCCGGTGGTGGGGGTGGCGCGGTGAGCCAGCGACTGGGAACCGTGGTTGCGCACCGCGAGACGATGGTGGCCGAGGGGGTGGCGGCCGCGCTCGCACGGTACCCGAACGTCGCTCCGGTCGCCGCCACCACGTCCGTCGAGGAGCTGGTCAAGTGGGCGGACCGGGTCCAAGCGGTCGCGCTCGATCCATACCTTCCCGGAGCCGAGGCGGCCGCGACCCAGCTTCGCCGCAAGGGCGTCCGGGTGGTGTTCCTCGGTGGGAGCGGAGAGGACGACGGGCTGCGGGTATCGACGGGCATGCCGGTGGCCTCGCTCGCTTCAGCCCTTGCCCCTCCGAGCAACGGGTCGAGCGCCTCTTCCCCATTGCCCCTGACGGAGCGTCAGAGGGAGATCCTCGCCCTCGTGGCGCAGGGCCTGGCGGGCAAGCAGGTTGCCAGGCACCTGGGCATCAGCCCGAAGACGGTCGAACGCCACAAGACGAGGATCTTCGCCAGGCTCGGCGTTCCAAACCAGACTGCTGCCGTGTCACTGGCGCTGGCCGGTGAACTCGAGAGGAGCCGTTCGTGGACCCTATCGAATACATAAAGGCCGTTCGTCGCCGGTGGGTGCTCGTCGTGAGCGCCGTGGGCGTGGCGATCGCCATCGCCTGGGTTACCACCAGTGTGGCCCCGGTCGGGATCGGGCCGCCCATCCGCAACTATTCGGCCACCACGGTGCTCCTCAGCACGGGTTCGAACGGGGTCGGCAACCTGAAGACCCTGGCATCGATCGCCACCATCCCCGATATCTCCAAGCGGGTGGCGGAGGAGATCCATTACACGCAGGGCGATCCAACCGCGCTCGGACTGCAAGTCAATGCCACCGCTGACTCCGAGGCAGGCCTGCTCAAGATCAGCGCCACCTCCTCGAACCCCGCCTTCGCTCAGAGCCTGGCCGACACGTTCGCCGCACAGTTGATCGGGTTCCTACGAGACCGATTGGAACGAACGAGCCAGGCCGAGGCGAAGGCTCTGACCAAGCAGGTCAATCAGCTGCAGGATCAGGTCAGGAAGCTGGACGACAGGATCAACCGGACCCGGAGCAAGACCGAGTTCGAGATCCTGACCGCCCAGCGTAATGCGAAGATCCAGACCTATACGCTCCTGACCAATCAGCTCCAGAGCATCGCCGCCAGCGCTGGCGAGACCGTCGGCCTGATAATCCTTCAGGATGCCGTGCCGGTCCTCCTCCCGACCCCCTCCGTGTTTCAGCCGCCTCGGACCCGCAACTCGCGCCTGATCCTCGCTGCCCTGGTTGGCTTGCTCGGCGGAGTGGCCCTGTCCCTGGTGCTGGAGCGCTTCGACACCCGCATTCGGACCAAGAAGGCCGCGGAGAAGAGCTTCGCCCTGCCCGTGCTGGCCGAGATCCCGTTCATCCCGAAGAGGAAGCGGCGCCGGGTCGCCGCCGTCGTGCCCTGGAAGAAGTCCCGGGAGGACGTGCCGGTCATCCTGCCCTACTTCCCGCGGGTCAGTGACTCGTTCCGCCTGCTCGGCGCGGGCATCTCGCGCACTGCCCTCGCGGGTCGCACGGGAGCCGGCGGTCCGTGGACGGGCCGGCTCGGCAGCAGGAACGGTTCGGGAGCCGTGATCCTGGTGACCAGTCCGGGACCGTCGGAGGGAAAGACGACCGTCGTGGCCAACCTGGCCATGACCTTCGCCCAGGTAGGCAAGAGAGTGCTGGTGATGTCCTGCGACTTCAGGCGCCCCCATATCCACGAGCTGTTCGGCGTGGACAACAGCTCCGGACTGGTCGAGGCACTACAGTCATCGGATCCCGAGCTGCCGATCCTGGACGGCCACATCAAGCAGACGCCCATCCGTGACGTCCGGCTGGTTCCGAGCGGCGCACATCCGAGGAACACCGCGGCGCTCCTCAGCTCGGAGAGGATGCGGGCGGCGCTGGACGAGGCTCGCCGCCAGGCGGACATCATCCTGATCGACACGGCGCCGCTCCTGGCTTCCGCCGAGGTCACCCATCTCTTCCCGCTCGTGGACGCCGTGGTGGTCGTGGCTCGGGCCAAGCGAACCACCGCCGAGATCGCCGAACGAGCCAGTGAGCTCCTGAAGCGACTGGACGCCCCCGTGGTCGGTGTCGCCCTCAACGGAGCCATGGAGGTTCCGGTCCCCAGCAGCTACTACCGTTACTACACGCAGCCGATGGGCGAGCCCCAAGGGAATGGACCCCGCGGTGGGCCGCGGCCCAACGGACAGGGTGGAACCCTCGCGGAAGAGAAGCCGGAACAAGTGGGGGATTCCCCTCTCTAGTGTGTCACTCCGACGCGACCTAGGCTGCAGGCTGGGTGTATATGCTCGCTTCTCGGGAAGAGGTCATCGGCAGCCTTATCCGATACACGGACTGGTGGCAGCCAACCACCTCTTCGGTGCTTCAGGTGGGCTGGGCCCGGCGGGGGAACGACCTCGCAGACGGCATCCGCCAGGGTCTTCTGGAGACCCTCGACGAGAGAACCGAGCTGTGCCGGCGGATGCGGAGGATCGACGACACGGATCGCCGGATCCTGTTCCTCTGGTACGTGAAGCAGTTGCCCGCCCAGGACATCTCCAAACAGGTCGGGATCTCCCGCCGCCAGTGCTTCAGGCGACGCGCTCGCGCCATCCGGATCCTCCTGAACGAGGAGGCTCGCGAGCAGACCCTTTCGTTCCGGTAGGCCCTCCACCTCTGTCACCGCCCCGAAGACAGCCGCTCATGCCGCGGGAAGGACGCCCATGAAGAACACTGCGCTCATCCGTAGACGGATCCTGGCTCGTCGCGCCCGCGTCGGCATCGTCGGGCAGGGATACGTCGGCTTGACCCTGGCCTGCATCGCCGCAGAGGCCGGGTTTCCCGTCACCGGGATCGACACGGATCCCGCCCGCGTCGCCGAGCTCAGCGAAGGACGACTGGTCGTCCCCGGCGTACTCCCAGATGTCTTTCGAGCCGGAGTCGGGTCCGAGCGCCTGACGTTCACCACGGAAGCCGAAGCCCTGGCTGAGAGCGAGATCATCGCCATCTGCGTGCCCACACCTCTCAGGAACGAGATGCCAGACCTCTCATTCGTGGAGAGCGCCTGCCGCGAGGTGGCCCGGCATCTGGGCCCGAGCAAATTGGTGATCCTCGAGTCGACCACCTACCCGGGCACCACCGAGGGTCTCGTCCTCCC
>DASXTW010000121.1:0-43860 GCA_036505215.1 Actinomycetota bacterium
GGGCCGTCCAGCCCTGGATCGAGCCGGCCCCGGACAGGTCGGCCTTCTGGCGCAAGATGGCCCAGTACGAGGCGGTCCCACCGCTCTCCACCGCTCGCAGAACCCGACGATCCGCCTTGCGAAGTCCTGGTGCGGACACCGCTGCGGGAGCCGCCGCCACGACCAGCGTCGTGGTCAGCGCCAGAGCCAGGAAGGCCACGAGAACCTGACGGTGCCGGCCGCTACCACTACCGGGTCGATGCATCTGCCCCTCCTCTGGTCGGAATAGCGACCGGTTACATGCGTAGGTTGCCACGTCCGGCCACCCCCGTGTATACGGCGATTGCGGGAACTCTCAGCCCTCTTCACGTTCGTAGGGAACGCCGAGATCGGCGGGAGCGCCCAGCCGGCGGGCTCGGCCGGCGGCCGCCAGGAGGACAGCGACCACCGTGAACAGATAGGGGAGCATGCCCAGGAAGAACGGCGAGATGGTGATCCCGACCGCCTGGGCCTGGAAGTTCAGGGATTCCATCAGGCCGAACAGATAGCCTCCCAGCAGCGCCCCCAACGGGTTCCACCGGGCGAAGATCACAAGGCCGATGGCGATCCACCCTCGTCCCGCGGTCATCCCTTCGTTCCAGCCGGGCGTGCGGGCGAGCGACAGATACGCGCCGGCCAGGCCGGCCAGCGATGCTCCCGCCACCACCGCGCCGTACCGAACCAGGGTCACGTTCACGCCCATTGCGTCCGAGGTGCCCGCGTTCTCTCCCACGGCCCGCAGGTGCAAGCCGAGACGGGTCCGATACAGCACCAGCCACAAGAGGACCACCAGCCCATAGCCCACGTAGACCAGGAGGTTCTGCCGGAAGAAGATCCGGCCGAGGCCCGGGATGTCGGCCAGGCCCGGGATACGAAGGACATGGAACGTCGCCCTGGCCGGGTTGCCCACGGAATTCCGGCCGAGCAGGGCGGAAAGGCCGGTCCCGAAGATCGTCAGCGCCAGGCCGCTCACCACCTGATTCGCCCGGAGGCTCACGGTGAGGACGGCATGGAGCAGACCCAAGGCTCCCCCGGCCAGGAGCGCAACCAGGATGCCGAGGGCCATGTCGCCCGAGGCATTGGTGGCCATGAACCCGCTGACCGCACCCACGAGCATGATCCCTTCGAGGCCGAGGTTGAGGACGCCTGCCCGCTCGGCGACGATCTCCCCGGCCGCCGCGAAGACGATCGTGGTTCCCGCGGCGACGGCCACTCCCAGGGTGGCAATCCACACGCTTCCGCGGGCGGTCACGCCGAGGACACCGAGCTCCGGACCCATCACCGACCTCGTCCGCGTGCCTGCCCGTCGGTCACGGCGCGTCTCCTCCGGACTTACCCTCGCCGAGGGCAAGCCCGGCCGCCCGCATCGGCGCGGGTTGGGCCAGTCCCTCGTCCGGCTCCCTCTCCAGCTCGATGGCCTCGATCGGCGTGCCGGGAGCCCACCGCACCCGATATCGGGCGAGGAACTCTGCTGCCAGGGTGATGAACAGGATCACTCCTTGCAGTACGCCGACGATCGAGGCGGGAACGCCCAGGGTCTGTAGCGAAAACCCACCAACCTGGAGCGCGCCGAACAGCAGCGCCGCGATCAGCACGCCGATCGGAGAGAACCGACCGAGCGTGGCCACGATGATCCCCGTGTATCCGTAGTTCGCCGAGATGTCGGGCTGGATCCGGTGGACGATCCCGGATACCTCGCCCATCCCCGCGACCCCGGCCAGCGCCCCCGCGGCCAGCATGACCAAGACGATGTTCCGCGCCACGGGCATCCCGGCGTAGCGGGCAGCCGCAGGGCTCTCGCCGATCAGCCGGACCTCGTATCCCCATCGGGTACCACGAAGCACGAACCACAGCAGGAGTGCGGCGGCTACAGCGATCAGAAACCCTGCGTGCAGTCGGGTGCCACCGATCCCCGGCAGGTGGATCGTCGGCAAGGTGGCGTTCTGCGAGAAGGGCTTGGAGAGGGGAAAGCCCAGACTGGCCGGGTCTCGCCACCGCCCATGCACCAGGTAGCCCACGAACAGGATGGCCACGTAATTGAGCATCAAGGTGGTGATGATCTCGTTGACGGCCAGCTTCGCTCGGAGCAATCCCGGGCCGAGGGCCCATAGCGCACCGCCCACGGCGCCGGCGGCGATCATGGCGAGGAGGAGGAGAGGGCGAGGAACGTCCGGATACCAGAGCGCCACCGCTGTGGCGAAGGTGGCGCCCATGTACAGCTGGCCTTCGGCGCCGATGTTCCAGAGAAGCATCCGGCCCGCCAGGGCGACGGCGAGCCCGGTCAAGATCAGGGGAGTGGATGCCACCAGGGTTTCGGCGAACGCGTCGAGCGAGCCGAACGCCCCACTCCACATGGCGCGATAGCTCCCGGCGACAGGGAGCCCAGTGGCCACGAACACCACCGCGCCCACGACGAGGGCCAGAACGATCGCTCCCATTCGGAGAAGGACCAGCGTCCGGCCCGACGTGAGCGTGCGCCGCTCCACGACCAGCGGCCCGATCCGCCGTACGCTCACTGCCTGTCTTCTCCTCCGGACCCCCCGGCCATGAGCAGGCCGAGGTCTTCGACCTCGCACTCTGCCCGTGGGACCTCAGCCACCAGCCGGCCTTCGAACAGAACGCCGATAGGGTCGGCCAGCGCCAGGACCTCGTCCAGGTCCTCGGAGATCAACAGGATGGCGGCACCGGCTTCCTGCTGGTCGAGGAGGGCTCGGCGCACGGCCTCGGTGGCCCCGATGTCCAGGCCCCGCGTGGGGTGAACGGCCACGATCAGCGACGGTCGCTCGGCCATCTCCCGAGCCAAGAGGAGGCGCTGGAGGTTCCCGCCGGAAAGCAGCCGGACCGGAGCGTCGGGCGAGAGCGCCCGAATACCGAAGGTGTCCAACATCCGCGCGGCGACCTTGCGCGCTTCGCCCAGGTCGATGAATGGTCCTCGGGCTACCGGTGGGCGGCGGTATGCCTTGAGCACCGCGTTCTCCGCCATGCTCATTCCGGGGACCAGTCCCGAGCCAAGGCGGTCCTCGGGAACATGGGCCACGCCTGCCTCGATCATTGCCCTGGCCGATCGGTTGGTCATGTCCCGGCCATCGAGAACGATCCGGCCGGCCGTCGTCCGGCGGAGCCCGGTGATCACTTCCGCCAGCTCGCGTTGCCCATTGCCCGCCACCCCGGCGATCCCGAGGATCTGGCCGGCCCGCGTCGCCAGCGACACGTCGATCAGCCCCGGGAGTCCTCGGTCGTTGCGCGCCGAGATGCCCTCGAGGCGGAGGACCGGCTCGCCGGGTGAGGTCACGCGTGCGGACGACTCGAGGACGACCTCTCGCCCCACCATCATCCGGGCCAGCTCCCGGGCATTCGTCTCGGACGGAACGGTGGTCCCCGCCACTCTGCCGGACCGCAGAACGGTGATCCGATCGGCCACCGCCACGACCTCGTGCAGCTTGTGCGTGATGAACACGACCGCGGCGCCCTCCTCGGCCATCGACCGGATGGTGCCGAAAAGGTCCTCGGCCTCCTGCGGTGTGAGGACCGCAGTCGGCTCATCGAGGATCAGCACGCGAGCACGCCGGTAGATCGCCTTGAGAATTTCCACCCGCTGCTGCTCACCGACGGAGAGCTGCCATATCCGTGCATCTGGATGCACCGGCAGTCGATAGCGTCGGGCGATGTCCTCGACCTGCCGGACTCCGGCCCGCTTGGCCAGCCACACCCGGGGCTCGCTCCACCCGAGAAGCACGTTCTCCGCGACGGTCATCGAGCCCACCAGCTTGAAATGCTGGTGGACCATCCCGATGCCGTTCTCGATGGCCTGGCGGGGTGAGCGGAACGCCACCGCCCTACCGCCCATGAGGATCTGACCGCCCTCGGGCCGGTAGAGCCCGGCCAGCACTCGCATCAGCGTGGTCTTGCCGGCGCCGTTCTCACCCAGGAGCGCGTGGACCTCGCCCGAGCGGATCCGCATGTCCACGTGATCGTTGGCAACCAACCCGGGGAATCGCTTGACGATCCCCCGAAGCTCGACGAGGGGCGGATCTTCCCCTTCGACCTGGCTCATTTCGGCATTCGACGAGAAACGCCGGGGCGGCCCAGCAGGACCGCCCCGGCCGCGCTCCTTTCCTTTAGCTCGCGGGGATGCGCCCCTCCACACCCTGGACGAACCACTGCCAGGACAGCGCGTCCTTGAGGGACATGGTCTGCCCCTGCGGGATCTTCACCGCGCCCGACTGGTCGTAGATGGGTCCGGACAGGACGTGGAACGACCCTGACTTGATGTCCTGCAACTTCAGGTTGACCAGCGAGGTCACGTCCGCGGGAACGAGGTCCGACGGGGGAGCGATGTTGATCATGCCGTCGGCGATCGTGCCGTAGTACGAGTCCGGCTTCCAGGTCCCGTCCAGGACGGCCTTCACTCTCGAGATGTAGTACGGGCCCCAGTCCCACACGGGGGCGGTCAAGAACGCCTTCGGGGCGAACCGTCGCATGTCCGAGTCGTACCCGATCCAGTAGGCGCCTCGAGCCTCGGCCGCCTGACCGGTGGCCGGAGAGTCCTCGTGCTGAGCCAGGACGTCGGCCCCGGCATCGAGAAGGCTCTCCGCGGCCGCCCGCTCCTTGGCCGGGTCGTACCAGGACGAGACCCAGACCACCTTCACCTTGGCGTTCGGGTTGACCGAACGCGCGCCCAGCGTGAAGGCGTTGATCCCTCGGACCACTTCCGGAATGGGGAAGGCGGCCACGAACCCGATGGTGTTGGACTTCGTAACCTTGCCGGCCACCACACCCGAGAGGTAGCGGGCTTCCTCCATCGCTCCGAAGTAGTTGCCCATGTTGGGAGCCGACTTGTAGCCCGAGCAATGCTCGAACTTGACCTTGGGGAACTCCTTGGCCACGGCGAGGGTCGGGTCCATGTACCCGAACGACGTGGTGAAGATGATGTCGTTCCCCTGTTGGGCGAGCTGTCTGATGACCCGTTCGGCTTCGGACGGTGTCTCAGGCACGTTCTCCACCTTGGTCGTCTTGACCTGGCCGTCCAGGGCCTTCTCCAGCTCCAGGCGACCTTGTTCGTGCTGGTAGGTCCACCCGCCGTCGCCGGGCGGCCCGATGTAGACGAAAGCAGCCTTGACGGCCTTCTTGCCGCCCCCTCCCGCCGTCGTCCTGGTCTTCGACGAGCACGCCGCGGCGACCAGGGCGAGGATCGCGATCGCGGCGACCCATCGACCGAGCTTGAGATTCCTCGACACAGCCCCTTCCCCCCTTCTCGCCTACCAATGGCTGTCTCTTGCCGAAGCCAATCACGTTCCGGGCGCGAAAATCCAGAGCCCGCCGGATATCCGGCGGGCTCTGGGCTCCCGACCAGGAGTTCTGGCAGCGCGGCTAGTCGTGAGGGAAGTCGATCGCCACCCGGAGAGGGTTGTCGAGCACGTGCACGCTCCAGCACGACGCGCGGTTCAGGCCGAAGGCCCACGAGAGGGTGGCCTCGTAGTCGCCCGTCTGCGTCGCCTCGGCCAGCGCGGTGAAATCCGGCCGGAAGTCCTTCGGGCCCGCGTAGCTGAGGCTGTAGCCGTCCGGGTTGAACTCCACGCCCGAAGCGCCGTGGAACACGACGACGGCGAAGGAGCGGCCATCGATGATGACGGGTTCCCCTGAGCCGTCTTCGGTGATCGGAGGAGTGGCAGAGGCGATCTCGTAGGGGGGAAGGCCGAAATACTGCCCGTCAGCCGGTGGGGCGAACTCGAAGGTGACACGGTCGTAACCGTCGTGGGTCCCAACCCGAACGTCGACCAACTGAGCGAGAGAGCCTTCGGCTCCGCCCCTCACCCGTTCGCAGGACTTCGGCTCCGAGGGAACGCTCTCTCGCGAAGCCTTCCTTGCCTTCGCCGGCGATGCCACTGGATCATTAGAGCGCGATGCCGTGGTTGCGGCGCCGTCACGGGGTCCGCTCGCAGACGGCAGTGTGGCGGAGGCGCACGCCGATAGCCCGAGGCCCGCCGCCACCGCCAGGATCACCAACTTCTTCATCTCGTCCTCCTCTCGAACTGGACGAGCTGAGTGTGAACTGCACACGTTACGGCGCCTTCGCCGAGCCGTAACGATTCATTCACAGAGGAGGTGCCTGAGCAGCTGGACCTCGGTGGTCCCTCCAGGGGTTACCCGTGCTCGAGACGGAAGGTGACGTCGATGGCGCCGAACACTTCCACGTCGCCCGCCTGCAGTTCGAGGTCGGGGCCCTCCTCGGCGCCGGCCGCAGCGAACTCGACGTAGCGGTGCCCACTCATGGGTTGGAAGCCGTCGTGGCCCGCCCCAGGCTCGGTCGCGCTCACCACCGATCCGACGCGAAGGCTGAGAGCTGCTGCGTAGGCGTCGGCCTTCCGCCTGGCCTGCTCGGCGGCCTGGCGACAGGCTTCGAGGAGGGCCGGATTGTCGGGCCGGATCGACCACCACGGCCCCTGGATCCTGACCTGGGCTCGCTCGGTCGCCAGTCTCATGAGGGGGCCCGCAATGGCCGGATCCGTCAGACGAACCGCGATCTGATTACGGGCCCGATACCCCAGGTGCACGGCCCGGCCTCTTTCGTAGTCGTGCTCCTCCGCCACCAGCAGCCCGGACGTGGTTCGCTGCTCCTCGGGGATACCGAGCTCGATGAAGATGCCGTCCAGCGCGTGGCTGCGATCGGCGGCCTCCTGAAGCGCCGCTTCGACAGCCTGTTCGAGCACCGAGACTTCGAGGATCACGTGGACCTCGTCGGCCCGGGCGCGCGTCCGGGCTTCGCCCCGGATCGTGACGACGCCTCCCTCCGCCATCGCTAGCCCTTCCCTCCTTCTCCGCCGATCTCCTGTTGCCCAGCCCCCAGCCCCACATAGTGGGGGACCGGCTTGGGGCCGGGCACGTCGGGTGCGGGCGGTGGAGGACCTTTCGGCTTCACCGGCGGGTTCAGGCCGACCAGGTCGTCGGGCTTGATCGGGATCCGATTGAGCTCTCGGCCGGTAGCCGCTCGGAGGGCAGCCGCGATGGCTCCCGGCGCCACGATGGTGGAGGGCTCGCCCACGCCCTTGGCCCCGAACGGAGTGCCCGGCTCGGGTTCCTCGATGATCTCGGAGACGACCGAGGGCATGTCCAGGATCGTGGGGATCAGGTAATCGGTGAAGGACGCGTTTCGAACCGTTCCGTCCACGACCTGGATCTCCTCCATGAGGGCCAGGCCCAGTCCCTGAGCCGTCCCGCCCTCGATCTGGCCCCGGACGTTCTGAGGATTGATCGCCCGCCCCACATCCTGGGCCGCGGCGATCTGTACCACCCGGACCAGGCCGAGCTCGGTGTCCACTTCCACGACGGCTCGCTCCGCGGCGAAAGCGAAGCTGACATGGATCTCGCCCTGGCCGTTCTGATCCATGGCCTCCGTGGGTCGATGGTGATAGGTGCGCACCTGCTCAATGGGTGGGTCGAGGAACTCTTCGATGCGGCCAACGGTCTGATCATTCAACGTCACCTCGCCCTCACCGAGCGTTGCGAACCAGCCCCCCTCGGGATGGACCCGCTCGACGACCCGGCCTATCAATTCCTCCTCGACGGCCCGGCAGGCGAGCTCCACCGCGCCACCCGACATGACGGTCTGGCGCGAGGCCGAGCTCGACCCTGCGGACCCGATCTGCGTATCGCTCGGGTGCAGGATCACGCGCTCGACGCCGAGAACAGTCCTGGCGATCTGAGTGAGGATCGTGTGCACGCCCTGGCCCACCTCGGCCGCGGCGCAGTGCACCTCGGCGACCGGCCCGTTCGGCCCGGCCTCCAGCCTGACCCGGGCCTCCGACGAATCGTCGAACCCCTCGCTGTACGCGATGTTCTTGTAGCCGACGGCGAAGCCGACGCCGCGCACGATCGACTCCCCGCGCCCGACGTTGCCGGCTACCCCGCCCGGGAGGGTGATCGGGTCGCGCCGGCCAGGTTCCTCCGCCGGTTCCTCGGGCGGCATGGGGATGGCCGCGCATGCCCGGATCACCTCGCGGACCGGAGCGGCGCCGTGGATCACCTGACCGGTGGGAAGCACCGACCCCGTGTGCAGCGCGTTCATCAGGCGCAGCTCCACCGGGTCGATCCCCAGGGCCCCGGCCAGCTTGTCCATCTGGGCCTCGTAAGCGAAGCCAGCCTGTACCGCCCCGAAGCCTCTCATCGCGCCGCACGGGGGGTTGTTCGTGTAGACGCACGTCCCCTCGATCAGTGCGTTGGGCACCTCGTACGGCCCGCAGGCGAACGTGGAGGCGTTGCCGATCACCGCCGAGGAGCTGGAGGCATAGGCACCTCCATCGACGAGGAGTCGCGCGAACACGTTGACCAACAGGCCATCCTTGCCGGCCCCGTGTCGGATCCAGACCCGCGACGGATGGCGGTGCACGTGGCCGTAGAACGATTCCTCCCGGCCGTAGGACATCTTCACCGGACGACCCGTGTACAGGGCAAGCATGCAGGCATGGATCTGCATGTGGACGTCTTCGCGTGCCCCGAACGCACCCCCTACCCCGGCCAGGTACAGGCGCACTTTGTCCTCCGGCAGGTTGAGGCATGGCGCGATCTGTTGGCGATCGACGTGCAGCCACTGTGTCGAGACGTACAGGTCGATGCCGCCGTCCTCCGCCGGGATGGCCAGGCCGGCCTCGGGTCCCAGCGGGGCCTGGTCCTGCATTCCCGTCTCGTAGTAGCCCTCGACCCACACGTCCGCTTCGGCCTCGGGATCGCCATGGACGATCCGCACGTGGCGAAGGACGTTGCCGAAGTCGTGGATCTGGGGGGCTGCTGAGTCCAATGCGAGCTCCATGTCGGTCACCGCCGGGAGGATCTCGAAGTCGACGGCGATCCTCCTCGCCGCTCGCCGGGCCTGCTCGGGATGCACGGCCGCCACGATCGCCACCGGCTCCCCCTGGAAGCGGACCCGATCCGCGGCCAGAACCGGTTGGTCGGAGAACTCCAGGCCGTAGGTCTTCTTGCCCGGCACGTCGTCGGCCAACAGGACCGCATGGACGCCCGGCGAGGCAACGGCCTGCGAGATGTCGATCGATCGGATCCGGGCGTGCGGGTGAGGCGAGCGGAGCGTGTGACCCCAGAGCATGTCCTCGTGCCACAGGTCGCTCCCGTAGGCGAACTCGCCTTTTACCTTGGGCACCCCGTCCACCCGGCGCGCCGCCGTCCCCACGCCCGCGCCGGCACGGGTAATGGTTCCGGTGGTTCGACCGGAGTCAACGTTCACGAAGCGATCACCCGGCCCACCCTCCTGCCCTCCGCTGCGATGGCCTTCTCGTCCGCGTTCACCAGCTGCCCATCGCGCACCACCGGGCGTCCCTCCACGAGGAGGTGACGCACCCGCTGCGGGGCGCAGTGCACGAGCGCGGCGACCAGATCGGCCTCGGCGCCGGCGAAATGGAGACCGTCGACGGCGAACATGGCCACGTCGGCGCGCTTTCCCGCCTCGAGCGAGCCGAGGTCGTCCCAGCCCAGGCACGCGGCGCCGCCGCGGGTGGCCACCCGCAGGGCCTCGCGGGCGGTCATGGCCTTGGGATTTCCTCCCGCCCGGCTGACCAGCATGCCCTGCCGGACCTCCGCCAGCAGGTTCCCGGCGTCGTTCGAGGCAGACCCGTCCACCCCGAGGCCGACCGTGGCGGTCTCGTCGAGGAGGGCTCGGGCGGGCGCGATGCCCGAGCCCAGCCGGAGGTTCGAGCTGGGGCACCAGGCGACGCCGGTGCCCGTATCGGCGATCCGGCGGATGTCCTTCTCCGCGAGATGGACGCAGTGGGCCAGCCACACGTCGGGGCCGAGCCATCCCCATCCATCGAGCAGCTCGACCGGGCGGACACCGAATCGGTCCTGGCAGAAGGCCGTTTCGTCCAGCGTCTCCGCGATGTGGGTGTGCAAGCGGACCCCCAGGGCCCGGGCCAGGTTGGCCGAGTCCTCCATCAGCTGTTGGGTGGCCGAGAAAGGGGAGCACGGAGCGATGGCGACCCTGAGCATCGAGCCCGGGCTCGGATCGTGGAAGCGGCGGACCACGGCCTGGGTGTGATCCAGGATCGTGTCCCCGTCCTGACAGACGTCGTCGGGAGGAAGGCCCCCCGCCGACGTGCCCAGGTCCATCGAGCCCCTGCAAGGATGGAATCGCAGCCCGATCTCCCGGGCGGCGTCGATCTCGGCCTCCAGCAGGCCCTCGGCGCCGGCGGGGAACACGTAGTGGTGGTCCGTGGTGAGGGAGCAGCCGGAGAGGGCCAGCTCGGCCAGGCCGACCCCGGCCGCTGCGCGCTCCCATTCGGCGTCCACGCCTGCCCACACCGGGTACAGCTCGGTGAGCCACCCGAACAGGCCCTCCTGGACGGCCCGCACTCGTGTCAGGGTCTGGTAGAGGTGGTGGTGGGTGTTGATCAGACCCGGAAGGGCCACGGTGCCCCGGCCGTCCACGACATCGGCGCCCTCTACGTCCGGCGGCCTTCCCGAGCCGACCCAGGCGATCTGGCCGTCCTGGATCAGGATCGAGCCGCCAGAAATCTCCGTGCCGTCGTCGTCCATGGTGACGACGAACTCGCACGAATCGATCAACAGGCTCGTCATGACGTACTGTCCTGCAAACGCTGCGATGCGAGTTTCACCGCGTCGAGGATCTTCTCGTAGCCGGTGCACCGGCACAGGTTGCCCGAGAGGGCCTCGCGGACGGTGGCCTCCGAAGGGTTCGGCTCGGTCTCCAGCAGATCCGCCACGGCCACGATGAGCCCCGGGGTGCAGAAGCCGCATTGCACTGCGCCCGTTTCAAGGAACGCCCCCTGCACGGGGTGCAGCGAATCCCCGGTGGAGAGCGCTTCGACCGTACGCACCTCACGCTCGTGCGCTTGGGCGGCCAGCACCAGGCACGCGCATACCAGCTCGCCGTCCAGCCACACCGAACAAGAGCCGCACTCGCCCTGCTCGCAGGCGTTCTTCGAGCCGGGCAGGGCCAGGTGCTCCCGAAGCATGTACAGCAAGCTGGAGCCGGGCCAGACGTCTGTCTCGCGCCACTCGCCGTTGACCTTTGCCCGAACCAGCATCTGCTGCCTCCATCCTCCCGATGAGCCCGATCCTTCGGATCGTCCCCATCGCCAGGGGGAGTGCAGCAGCCTGATCCGCTCGCTCCGCTCGCGGGCTGCTGCCCCCTGGACCCCCCGCGCTCGCGCGTGCTACCCCCCTGGACCCCCGTTCCTTCGTCTGTCGGCCAGAGCCCACCGCAGCGCTCGCCGGGCAAGCACCCGGCAGGCGTGGCGGCGGTACGCGGCCGTGCCGCGCACGTCGTCGATGGGCCTGATGGCCGAGGCGACCAGCTCGCCGAACTCGTCGACGGCCTGCTCGGAGACTGTAGCGGCAGGATCGTCCCAGGCCCCAGCCTCGGCGAGCACCCGGCCCGCCAACGCCTCCGCCTCGGGCGCTCGCACGATCGTCGGGGCCACCGAGCCCAGAGCCACCCTGACGGTTCTGCCCTCCTCGTCCAGCAGCAGGCAGAGCCCGGCCATCGAGATGACCATCGCGTTGCGCGTCCCGATCTTCGAAAAGGACCCTGGCCCGAGAAGCGCCTTCCATCGTGTCCCGATGATCAGCTCGTCCGGCTGGAGCGTGTTCTTCTTCGGTCCCACCATGAAGTCGTGCCAGGGAACCGACCGCGTCAGGCCGCCGGCCCTCGCCAAGACGACGTCGGCATCGTGGGCCGCGATCACGGGCAGAGCATCGCCAGCGGGGGAGGAGGTACCGAGGTTGCCGCCGACAGTCCCTCGGTTGCGGATCTGGGGCGACCCGATGGTCCGCGAGGCCTGCACCCACGGCGCGAACTGATTCAGCTCCCGCATGATGCGGCTGTAGGTCACCCCCGCGCCCAGGAAGACTGCGCCGTTCTCCCGGCGCCACTGTTGGAGCTCGGGAATCCGGGAGACGTCGAGGATGGCCTCCGGCCGGTGCCGGTCGAAGTTCAGCTCGACCATGACATCGGTTCCCCCCGCGATCGGCAGCGCCTCGGGGTGCCGGCCCTTGACCTCCAGCGCCTCCTCCAGCGTTCGCGACAGGAAGACGTCCACTGTGCCATCCCCCCCTCGGCCGTTCCGGCCGAGTCTCGCTGTCGGGCCGGACGATCGCCTGCCCTCAAGGATACTTGGAAGGAATGGCGCCCTTGAAAGGTCTGACCTCTGAGGTGTATGGTCCGGCCCTCGCAAGGAGCGTTCCGGAGGTGACGCCGCGATGAGCACCCGGCAGACCGCCACCGCCCGGATGGTCGGCCAGTCGGTTCCCTTTCGCGGAGCGGAGCTGCAAGTCACCGGCAAGCTGAAGTACCACACCGACCTTCACATGCCGAACATGCTCCATGGCAAGGTCGTGCGGTCGGAAGTCCCCCACGGGCGCATCCGCGGCATCGACACCGGCAAGGCCCTCCAGGTGCCCGGGGTGGTCGCCGTGCTCACGGCCGATGACGTCCCCAACAACATCGGAGGGATCATCCTGGCCGACTGGCCCATCCTGGCGGAGGATCGGGTACGGCAGGTCGGCGATGCGATCGCGCTCGTCGCCGCGGAGTCGGTGAGCGCGGCTCAGGCCGGCGCCCGGGCCGTGGAGGTGGACATCGAACCTCTCCCCGTCGTGGACTCGCCAGACCGGGCCCTCGCGCCGGATGCGCCCGCGTTGCACGAGACGGGCAATCTCGTCGCCGAGATGGCCTACGAGAAGGGCGACGTCGAGCGCGCCCTGGCTGAGGCCGATGTCGTCATCGAGCGTGTCTTCGAGACGCCGTCCCAGGAGCACGTCTGCCTGGAGCCGGGCGGAGGGGTCGGCATCTTCCAGGAGGGACGGTTCACCATCTACATCGGTGCACAGTGGCCCCAGATCCACGTCAACGAAGTAGCTCGGGCCATGAAGGTCGACCCCGGAGACGTGCGGGTCATCTCCACTCCGATCGGCGGAGCCTTCGGCTCGAAGACCGACGGACCCCTTGCCGTTCACCTGGCCCTCCTGGCGAAGGCGACGGGCCGTCCCGTCCGGATCGTCCTGTCTCGCGAGGAGGTCATGGCCGCCGGAGCCAAGCGCCACCCCTTCAAGGTCCACACCAGGATGGGACTGGCGAAGGATGGGTCGATCGTCGCGCTCGATACCGACGCCCTGGTCGACACGGGGCCCTACGCCACGGTGGGTATGGTCGTTCTGAAGGTGGCCGGCGAGCTCTGCACCGGCGCTTACCGGGTGAAGAATTCCCGATTCCGCGGCCGCGTGGCATACACGAACAACGGGAACGCCGGCGCCTTCAGGGGGTACGGCGCACCTCAGGCGCAGTTCCCTCTGGAGGTTGCGCTGGACCTCGCCGCCGCAGAGCTGGGCATGGACCCGGCCGAGCTCCGGCGAAGAAACGTCCTTCGGGTCGGTGACGAGCACGGCATGTACGGGCACACGATCACGTCCGGGTTGATGGTGGCAGAGACGCTCGAGGCGGCCGCAGCGCATCCGTGGTGGCAGGAGCGAGACACGTGGAAGGCGGACGCGGAGTGGCCATGGCGCAGAGGGGCCGGGATCGCTCTGGCGATCAAGGGTGTCGGGCTGGGGAGTGCGAGGGACGACACCTCGGCTGCGCGGCTGGCCATCTCCGACGACGGGACCATCCGCATCTGGGCGGGGCCGAACCATTCGGGCCAGGCCATCGACACGGCCTATGCCCAGATCGCCGCCGATGTCCTGGGTCGCCCCTATGGAGACATCGAGGTGATCATCGGCGACACCGAGCTCGTGCCCGACGCGGGGTCCTGCGCCGCGTCGCGCAGCACGTACATGGGCGGCATGGCCGTCAAGCTGGCATGCGAGGAGCTGATGGCCCGCATCCGACCGTTGGGGCTCCCCGAGCCGATCGATTGGGTCGAGGCGGGGCGGCGCCTCGGATCCGAAGGACGGGCGCTGGTGGAATCCACCTTCGTCCTGCCGGACGTGAGCGAAGGGATATCCCGCGAAAAGATCGAGAAGCTCTCGCCGCACCTCGTCTACGGGAGCGCGGCCATGGTAGCCAGAGTGGAGGTGAACGAGCTCACCGGGGAGGTGGCGGTGAGGTCGGTGGCCAGCGCCGTGGACTGCGGGGTGGCGGTGAACCCGGCGGGGGTGATCGGGCAGACCGAAGGCGGCGTGGCCCAGGGGATGGGCTGGGCCATCATGGAGGACTACAAGATCGAGGGCGGGATCCCCAGGACGAAGTCGCTGGAGACCTACCTCATCCCCACGGTCGACGATGCACCAGAGATGGACACCATTCTCGTGGAGGGGGGAGATCCGACGGGCCCCTTCGGGGCCAAGGGGATTGCCGAGGTGGTCATCGTGCCTCCAGCCCCGGCCATCGTCTCGGCGATCCGTGATGCCGTTGGCGTCGCCGTGACCCAGCTCCCCGCAACTGCCGAACGCGTGTACCGGTCGATGCAGGATGCGGCGGTGACGGCTGCATCGTGAGGGAGACGACGGGGCTACGCGTGAACGGCCGGACCGTGTCCGCAGCGGATCCGGCCAAACGGCTGCTCGACTTCCTCCGTGACGACCTCGACCTGACCGGAGCCAAGGAAGGGTGTGGCATGGGCGAGTGCGGCGCCTGCACGGTTCTGGTCGACGGCGAGCCCGTGTGCTCCTGCCTCGTTCTGGTTGGACAGGTGGCCGATGCAGAAGTCGTGACGGCGGAGGGACTGGCCGCCCAGGGTCTCCACCCGGTTCAGGAAGCGTTCGTGCAGGCCCACGCCAGCCAGTGCGGGTTCTGTACGCCGGGCATGATCGTGTCCGCAGCCGCCCTGCTGGCGCGGGACCCCCGGCCGGACGAGGAGGCCGTCCGTCTGGCGCTGGCCGGCAACCTCTGCCGGTGCACGGGGTATGCGTCGATCTTCGCTGCGCTCCAGAGGACACGGGAGCCATGAGCGAACCCGAGCTGGTGGTGGCCCGGAGCCGGGCCGAGCTCAGAGCCCTCGCACCCACCGGAAAGCTGATCGCCGGGGGAACCGATCTGCTCGTTCAGATTCGGGCCGGTCGCGAAGAGCATCGCTTGATCGACGTGTCCAATCTCTCCGACCCTCCACCGGTCATGTCACAGCTGGACGGTTCGGTGGAGCTGTCCGCACTGGCTCCGATCTCCCGGGTGATCGGAGCTTTGGAGGGCCGCCTTCCCGGCCTCGATGCGTCGGCCCGCCTGTTCGGCTCCATCCAGATCCGAAACCGCGCAACCATCGGGGGGAACCTGCAGAACGCCTCCCCGGCTGCGGACATGGTCCCGCCGCTGGTCGCGGCCGGGGCGGTGGCGCACCTGGAGGGGCCCGACGGCGAACGGGACATGGCGGTCACCGACCTCGCCGCAGGTCCTGGTCGGACCGTCCTCGAGCCGGGGGAGTGGATCGCCACGGTGACGGTGCCGCTCCCCGATGGAGAAGAGGGATTCCGCAAGCTGGGCGGGCGCGAAGCCATGGCCATCTCCATCGTGAACCTCGCCTGGCGATGGTCGCGCTCCGAGGACCGGACGTTGTCTGGCGTGCGCTTGTCGGTCGGTGCGGTGGCTCCCACGGTGATTCGTGCCCCGCAGGCCGAGCTGGAACTGGAGGGCCGACGCCCCACGCCCGAGGTGATCGCATCTGCCGTCGCGGCGCTGCGAGCCGCTATCTCGCCCATCGACGACGTCCGGGGCAGCGCCTGGTACCGGCGTGAAGTGGCGGGCCGGCTCCTGGAAGAGGCTCTGTACAGAGAGGGGGGAGGATGAAGGCTGGCGTGGCGATCTGGCTCGACTGGCCCCTGCCGGACTGCGTCGAGGTGGCGGTGGCCGCGGAGGCCGCCGGCTTCTCCGAGGTCTGGCTGCCCGACCACTACTTCCTGCGGGACGCCTACGCGGCCCAGGCCCTGATCGCCGAGCGGACCTCCCGGATCGGGCTGGGGACGGCAGTCGTGAGCCCCCTCCTGCGTCACCCTGCCCTGCTGGCCAGCTCCGTTTCCACTATCAACGAGCTGTCGGGTGGCCGGGCGATCATGGGCGTCGGAGTCGGAGGGTTCGAGTTCCCCACGCAGTTGATGATGAACGTGGATCGCCCACTGGTGATCGCCCGCGAAGCGGTCCGCATCATCCGGGAGCTCCCGGAAGGAGAGACCGACATCCGGGGCGAGAGGTTCTCCGCGGTCGGCGCCAAGCTCGTCTGGAAGGGCGGGCGTTTTCCCGTCTACATGGCCGCTCGAGGGCCGAAGATGTTGGAGCTGGCCGGCGAGATCGCGGACGGCGTCATCACTCACGGGCTGGCCCAGAGCTACATCGATTTCTGCCTCGACCGGATCCGGAACGGGGCGGAGAAGGCAGGTCGGGAAGCCAAGGAGTGCGAGCTGGTTCTGATGTTCGAGGTCGAGATGCGGGACGACGTCCAGGCGGCGGTGGACCATCTGAGGCCCCGCTGCACGATCATGGCCGGGGGAGAGTACGCGGAGAGCCTGATCCCGGTGTTCGGTCTGGAACCGGACACGGTCATGCCGCTTCGAGCAGCGGTCAGGGCCCGCGACCCCGACGCGGGTCGCCTGGTCACCGACGAGATGGTGCACGCGTTCGCGGTGGCCGGACCTCCCGAGCACCTGGCGACCAGGCTTCAGGAGATGGCCGACGCCGGTGTTGGTCGGGTCATCCTGGTGTTCCGAGGAGACAACCCCGAAGAAACCGCCACGAAGATGGAGCAGGTGGGGAAGGCCATCGCGGGGGTGATCGAATGAGCGCGCTGCCCGAAAGCGCGACGGTGCTCGGATCGGGCGCGGGCGCGCTCACCATCGCCGGCGAGCTCGGGCTGGCGGGGGTCGAGGTGACGGTGGCCGATTTCCCCGAGTTCGCTCCCGGCCTGGAGCCGGTGGCCGAGCAGGGCGGGATCCGGATCAAGTGCGACTGGCACCGGGAGAGCTTGGCCCCTGTGGCGTCCACGTCGGATGACCCGTCGACTGCCGCCAAGGGCGCGCCTCTGCTGGTCGTGTCGGTGCCCTCGTTCGGCCATGCCCCCTTCGCGGAGGCCCTTGCTCCCGTGCTGGAGGACGGTCAGACAGTGCTGTGGATGGGCGAAGGTGGAGGAACACTGTCCATGGTGGGCGCGCTCCGAGCCGCTGGGCGGCATCCGGACCTTCTCCTCGGGGAAAGCAACACCCTGCCCTACGGGGCCCGGATTCGTGGCCCGGGTCTCATCTGGGCCATTCGCAAGTCGGGCGGTACCTTGGTCGCGGCCCTTCCGGCGTCCAAGGGGCAGGGGGTGTTCGAGATCGCCAACGCCATCTGGCCTTGGGCATCGCAAGGCGAGAATGTATGGGAGACAGTGCTTCTCAACTTCAACGCCATCGATCACGTGGCGACGTTGCTCTTGAACCTGGGCCGGGTGGAGAGCCGGACGGGCAGCATGCTCCTGTGGGGCGAGGGGGCGACACCCGGGGTGGCCAACGCGATCGAGGCGGTCGACGGAGAGCTGCTCGGTCTGCGTGATGCATTGGGACTCGCCAACCGGAAGAGGTATCCCGACTACCTGGTCGAACAGGGCTTCGCCGAGGAGGTGAAGAGTTCCCTGCACGAGACGCTCCAGTCGAGCTTCCTGGCCTCGGGCACGTTCCCGTGTGGGCCGGAAGCCCTGCGGAGCCGCTACATCACCGAGGACGTGCCGTACGCGCTCGTGCTCGCGTCCTCGATCGGGGACGAAGTCGGGGTGGGCACTCCGGTCATCGACGCTCTCATCGCCCTGGCATCGGCCGTCACCAAGAACGACTGGCGGGCCGAGGGGCGGACGTTGGCCGTGTGGGGTCTCGAAGGGGCGGGGACCGAGGGGTTGCGACGGGCCGCCGAGGAGGGGTGGTGGTAGACCTCCGGGTCGCCGGCGGCACGGTCGTCACGGTCGACGCCGAAGCCCGTGTCCTCCGCGAAGACCTCTACGTCGACCGGGGCAGGATCATGGCCATCGGAGGGCCGCCTCGCGAAGCCCTGCGCACGCTCGACGCCACCGGGATGCTGGTCATGCCCGGCCTGATCAACCTTCATGACCACCTCCGGGACCTCACCCCGGGCATCCGCCTCGGTGAGGGGCTCAAGCTCGACGCGATGCTCCGTCGGTTCTGGGAGCTCTCCCGGGCGGCGGGTCCCGACGAGTACCGGGTCGGTGCGGCCCTGGGCACGGCAAAGCTCCTGAAGTCCGGCGTCACCTCGGTGGTGGACCACCTGTACCCCTTCCACCAGGCCGGCCTGACCGAGGCCTCCATCCAGGGATACGACTCGACCGGCATCCGGTGGTTCATGGCCCGGGGGATCATGACCCGCCCGTACAGGCCGATCAGCGAGTCGTCCCGGCGCGCCCTCCGCGCCATCGAGGACCTGGCGGACGGACTCGTCCCCAAGGAGCGGCTCTTCGTGGCCCCCGTGTCGTTCCGCCAGGCCATACCATCCGAGTACGTCCAGGCCCGCAAGTTGGCCGACCGGCTGGGGCTTCGGGTGTACACCCACGTTGCGGAGACTCCGGCCGAGGTCGACATGATCCGCAAGGAACACGGGGCCAGGCCGGTCGCCCTCCTGCACGACATTGGGTTCGCCGCGTCGGATGCCATCCTCGTCCACTGCGTGTATCTGTCCGCCGCTGAGATCCGCATGCTGGCGAAGAGCGGGGCCACGGTCGTGCACTGCCCGACGAACCACATGCGGTTGGCCAAAGGCGTCTCGCCCGTACCGAAGCTCCTCGATGCCGGGGCCAACGTGGCCATGGGGATCGACCAGATGGACGACCTCTTCGTCGAGATGCGCCAGGAGATCCTGATGCAGGGCCTGCATCAGTCGAACCCCGGCGTGGTATCGCCGAGGACCTCGCTGGAGATGGCAACCACGCGCGGGGCCGTCGCCCTCGGCCTGGGTGAGGACCTCGGGCGGATCGAGGTCGGCAAGCGCGCGGACCTGGTATGCGTTGATGTGTCCACCCTCCACCTGCAACCGGTGCTCGACCCGGTGTGGACCCTGGTCCATCGGGTTCACGGACACGACGTTGCTCACGTCGTGGTGGATGGCGACGTGGTCGTGGAGAAAGGGAGGCTGACCAGGGTGGACGAGGACGCTTTGGCCCAAGAGGCCAGGTCCGTTGCCGCGTCCTACATGCGCCGGGCTGGGGTGAGTAGCGAGCGCGTGTGGCCGGTCGGGACTCGCGTGGGAGCCGGCTCGTGAACGATATCGAGCGGCTCCTCGATGCGGGGCTGATCCCGATCCTTCGCCTCCAGGATCCCGACGTTGCCCTGGCCGCCGGGGAGGCCATGGCACGGGCCGGGCTGCGCGCGGTCGAAGTGACCGCCGGCGTGCCGGGGGCCGCCGAGGTCATCGCCAAGCTCGCGGCTTCCCTGGACGGCTCGCAGGTGCTACTGGGGGCAGGAACGGTGCTCTCGCCCGAGCAGGCCGAGGAGTTCGTCCAGGCCGGGGCGCGATTCCTGGTCTCCCCGGTCCTGGACCCCGAGGTCATGAAGACCGCTGCCCGCCTGGGCGTCCCGCACGTCCCCTCGGGCTTCACGCCCACGGAGATCTACAGGGCGTATCGATCCGGAGCGCCGGTCGTCAAGCTGTTCCCCTCTGCCCCCGTGGGACCGGCCTACCTCACCTCGCTGCTTGGTCCGTTTCCCCAGTTGAAGATCATTCCGACGGGAGGGCTCGACGCTGAGAGCGCGGTGGCCTTCATCCGCGCCGGGGCCGTGGCGGTCGGCGTCGGAGGCAGGCTCTGTCCTCATCGCATGGACGAGGTGGACGAGGCCGCGGCGGCCGCGGCCGAACTTCTCCGACGGGTGGACGCAGAGCGGTCGCGATGAGCCTCCCCGACGGCCGGGGAACCGAATCTCCGGCACGGTTCGGAGTGGCGCTGTCCAACGAGGTTCCCCTGGAAGAGAGCGTGGCCATGGCCCGGCGAGCGGAGGAGCTCGGGTTCGACGAGGTGTGGGTTCCGGAGAGCCGGCACGGCCGTTCTGCCACCACAGCAGCCGCGGTCCTGGCCCGAGAGACCTCGAGGATCGGCATCGGCGTGGGAGTGGTCAATCCCTTCTGGCGACACCCTTCGCTGATCGCAATGGAGGCGGCTGCCCTCGACGAAGCCTCCGGGGGAAGGTTGCGACTGGGGATCGGCGCAGCACTGTGGACGCTCCGGGCACTGGGCGAGGATGACGAACGGACCCACCATCCACTGGCCGCCATGATCGAGGCCGTCCGGGTGGTGAAGGCGATGCTGGCGGGAGAGGACGGCGTGGATGGAGAGGTCTTCCGGGTGCGAGCGGACGCGCGGCTGGACTTCGAGCCCCATCGCCGTCGCATCCCCGTCTATGTGGGGGCGGTGAACCGGAAGATGATGGAGGCTGCCGGAGCTTGGGCGGATGGGGTCTACCTGGGGGCGATCACCAGTCCCGGATACGTCAGGTGGGCCAGGGAGCGGATGGCCGAAGGAGCGCGGAGCGCCGGGCGCGAACACGACGGGCTCGACCTCTGCGCCAACATCCTGACCAGCGTGTCCAAAGATGCGAAGTCCGCTCGCGACGCCTGCCGCCAGGTCCTCACCTACTACCTGTGGCGGGTCGAGCCCGTGGTGTACGAGACGTCCGGCGCCGACCCGGAGGCGGTGGCGTTCGTTCGCTCGAAGGTCCCGGAAGACGGACTGGATGCCGTCGCCGAGATTCTGCCGGGCGAGTTGATCGACGTGTTCGCGGCCGCGGGGACGCCGGACACGGTCATGGCCAAGCTGGGCGAGTTCGAAGAGGCGGGGCTGAAGGGACTGCTTGCCTGGTACGTGTTCGGGCCGGACCCGGACGAGGGCCTGCGTCTGCTCATCGAGGCGGCTCGGGCCCGATGACGTCTGAGAGGGGGGTGCTCGTCCAATGAGCCTCGCGCCCACCTGGGGACTCTGGCTCGAACCGTTGCTGCCTCCGCTGGAGCTGGCCGCTCTGGCCCAGGAGGCCGAACGGGCCGGCGCGAGCCACGTCTTCGTGGCGGATGAGGGAACCGAGCGAGACCTCTTCGTGGTCATGTCCGTGATCGCCCAATCGACGTCGAGAGTCTTCGTGGGGGCCGGCGTGACCAACCCGTTGACCAGGCACCCCGTGACGCTGGCGGCCGCCTTCGCCACGCTGGCCGAGCTCGCCCCGGGGCGGATCGTGGCCGGATTCGGGACCGGGGGGACGCGAACGCTGAATCCGATGGGTATGGAGCCGGCCCGGCCCTACACCGCGCTGGTGCAGTGCCTGGATGTGGTCGAGGAGCTCCTGGCGGGCAAGGGGGTCTCCTTCCAGGGAGAGTTCGCCGTCCGAGAGGCAAGGCTGTCGTGGTCCCCCGGCCCGCTCCCGGTGGCGACGGGTGGCCGGGGGCCGAAGGTGGAGCGACTCGGCGCCTCTCGGGCCGACTGGATCCTTCTGTCCGGCAAGCCGCTCGAGCTGGTCGCGGAGACATGCGCCCGGATAAGGGAGGCGGGAGCGGCAAGCGGGAACAATCCTCGGACGGCCTGGTCCTCCTACATCGGTTGGGAGGCGGGCATGCTCGACGAGGTCCGGCCTCACTTCACGTACATCGCCACCGATATGCCCGTGGATCTGCGAAGGGCTGCGGGCATCGACGATGCCACCGCGGCGAGGATCCAGGCGATCATGCTGAAGGAGGGCATGGAGACCGCGGCACGCTTCATTCCCGACGACGTCGTTCGCCGATATGCGGTGGTGGCCGACCGCGATCGGGCGGTGGCGGAGCTTGCCCGAATCCGGCAAGAGGCTCGTCCGGACATGTTTCTGCTCCCGGTGAACGATTACTCGCGGGCAGCCGAATTCGTGAAGTCCGCTCCCGATGTCTTGGTGGAGGCTGGCTTCGGGAGCGCGTCGTGACCGCCGACCTCCGCGACCGCTTCCTCGCTCTCTACACGGGCGCGGTGGCCGACGTGCTGGACGCTGGAGGTCGTCGGGATCAGGTCCTGCCGGCCCAGATCCAGCCGGTGACCCTGTCGATGAAGGTCGCCGGACCCGCGTTCCCGGGACTCGGCGAGCCCACGGACGACATCACCCACAACGACACCGACAAGCGATTGGCGATGCTGGAGAGCGCGAAGCCTGGGTCCGTGTCGGTATGGGCGTGCGGCGGGCACGGCGGCTCGGCCCACTGGGGCGAGATCATGAGCCGTTCTGTCATGGAGCGGGGGTGCGTGGGGGCCGTGGTGGACGGCGGCCTCCGCGACACCGACTTCGTCCTGCAGCTCGAGTTTCCCGTCTTCTGCCGCTTCCGGTCGCCGGCCTCGTCCATCGGCCGATGGGACATCGTGGATTGGGACTGCGAGATCATGATCGGAGCGACCCTCGTGCGGCCCGGCGACTGGGTGTTCGGGGATGTGGACGGCGTGGTCGTGGTGCCCAGCGACGTCGTCAGCGACGTGCTGGCAGAGTCCGAGTCGAAGGTGGCGAAGGAACAGTTGATGCGGGCAGAGCTGGATCGTGGCGAGCGCATCACCGACGTCTTCGGCCGCCACGGATCGCTGTAGCCATGAAGGACGTCCGCTTCGTCGCCGTGGGGGAGTGCATGGTGGAGCTCTTCTCCGAGGATCCCGTCCCCATCGACCGGGCCGAGCGGTTTCTGTGCTCGTTTGGCGGCGACGCCCTCCAAGCGGCGATGGCCGCCGCCCATCTTGGGACGCCGTCTGCGGTGGCCACGGTGGTCGGCGACGACCCGTTCGCAGACGCGCTGCTCTCCTGGGTCGAGCGATCGGGAATCGCGGCCGATTTCATCGTTCGGCGTCCGGGCTTCACCGGTCTGTATCTGATCTCCCTGGACGGCGCCGGCGAGCGATCGTTCGCGTATTACAGGAAGGGCTCGGCGGCCTCTACCCTGGACAGGGGAGATGTGGCGTGGCCGGAAGCGCCCGAAGCGGTTCTGGTGAGTGGGATCACCCAGGCTGTCTCCGAGAGCAGCCGGTGGGCTGCCCACGAGGCCGCTCGGCGAACCCGAGACGCCGGCGGACTGGTGGTGTTCGACGTGAACTACCGGCCCAGGCTCTGGGATCTGGATGCCCAAGCAGCCCGCGATGCGTTCGAGGAGATGCTTCCGTTGTGTCACGCAGTACGAGCGGCGGCGCCGGAGGAAACTGCCATCCTTGTGGGGGAAGAAGATGCCTCGGAGGCGGCGCGGTCGCTGGCCGCCCGTGGGCCGTCCATCGTGCTGGTGGGATGCGGAGCCGCCGGAGCGGTCGTTGCCGCGGAGGGTTCCGTCGAGCGGATCGCCGCACCTCCGGTTCAGTGCGTGGACACGACGGGGGCCGGCGACGCGCTGACGGGAGCGTTCGTCCACGGCCTTCTCGCCGGGATGTCGCCGTCGGCCGCCGCCAGAGTCGGGGTGGCTGCTGGGTCGCTCACCGTGACTCGGAGAGGTGGGGGCCCGGCCATCCCCAGAGGCGAGGAGGTACGGGCGCTGGCCGCAGAGATGCAGCCGCCTGTCCGATGAAGGATCACGAATCGAAGGAGGCAAAGATGTGGGTCAGGACCATCCCTGTCGAGGAGGCTACGGGGCGGCTCAAGGAGGCGTACGACTGGCAGGCCAAACGCCTGGGCAAGCCCACCGAGTTCACGCTACTGGGAAGCCTCGACCCGGAGATCGTTCATGCCCGCTTGGGCTTGTATCGGGCCAGCGAGAAGTGCCCGTCCGCGCTCACCCCACGACAGCGGACCATCATCGGGTATGTCACATCCGTCCTCAACGAGACGCCCCACTGCTCCTCCCAGGTCCGGCTGAAGCTGCGAGAGCTCGGGTTCACAGAGGATGAGATACGAGCGATGGACGAGGGGAGGTACGAGGCCCTCGCGCCCGGGGAGGGGGCGGTAGCCCGCTACTCGGCCAAACTTACGAAGGAACCGGGTGCGGTGGCCGCGTCCGACGTGGAGGATCTCCGGTCAAACGGGATGGAAGACCTGGAAATCCTCGACGCCAACAACATGTGCGCCCACCTCAACTACGTGAACCGCATCGCCAACGGCCTCGGGCTGAAGACCGAGGTCGGCGAGGAGTTCCAGGCCTTCGCCGCCATCCCGCAGTGATTCAGCTTCCTGGGCGCGGCGATGGTATTCTTCTACCATGCGAAGTACCATGGACAGTGCCGGGAGGGTGGTCGTGCCCAAGGCCCTTCGTGAAGCGTTAGGCCTTCGGGGAGGCCAAGAGATCGAGATCACCCTGAGGGACGGCCGCATCGAGATCGAGCCAGTCTCCGTCCAAATGCGACTGGTCGATCGGAGCGGCATCCTGGTTGCGAAGCCGGAGGGGGCGGTCCCACCGCTCACGGAGACAGAGGTTCGCGACGCGCTGGAACGCGTTCGGCGGTGACGGCGGTCGACACCAGCGTCGCCGTGGCTGGCTTCGCCTCTTGGCACGAAGATCACGAGGTGGCTCTGAAGACCCTCTTACCAGGGGTTCGCCTGATCGGTCACGTCGCCCTGGAGACCTACGCCGTACTGACTCGGCTTCCCCCACCGCACCGGGCCCCTGCGCCCCTCGTGATGGAATTCCTGAGCAGGAACTTCGCAGCTCCGCTGCTCGTCCTGTCGGCCCGAGACCATGGCCGACTGCTCTCCGCGCTTGCCTCCGCCGGCCTCACGGGCGGCGCAACGTACGACGCTCTTGTGGGGGCAACCGCCCTACGTGCTGGCGAGACTCTGGTGACGCTGGACCGAAGAGCCCTATCAACCTACGAATTGGTCGGGGCCACCGCCCATCTCCTGTCCACGCAGCCAAAGAAGGGCGGGCGCTAGCTGTCGCGGCTTGCGATGAACGACTGGGAGCAGGAAGCCGAGAACTGGGTGCGGTGGGCGAGGGCTCCGGGCCACGACGCCTATTGGTACGTGCGCGATCAGTTCTTCCAACACATCGTCCCTCCACCAGGACGGGCCACACTGGACCTCGGGTGTGGCGAGGGCCGCGTGACCCGAGATCTTCGGAACGAGGGCCACCGAGTGGTGGGTTTGGATGCTTCGCCAACCCTCGTGCGTTACGCGAGAGCGGGCGATCCTCTCGCGAAGTACGTAGTCGCCGATGCTGGAGCCCTCCCCTTCGCCGACGGTGCATTCGACGTGGTCGTTGCATACAACTCACTGATGGACGTGGACGACATGCCGAGGGCCGTACGAGAGTCCGCCCGGGTGCTCCAACTTGGAGGGCAGCTGTGCATCAGTCTGACGCACCCACTGACTGACGCGGGCACCTTTGCAAGCTCGAGTCCCGACGCACCGTTCGTGATCGGCCAGAGCTACTTCGGTAGGCGGCGATTCGAGGGAACCTTCGAGCGCGACGGTCTCCGCATGACCTTCCGAGGGTGGTGCTACCCGCTCGAGGACTACGCCGTCGCTCTCGAGGCGGCAGGTTTCGTCATCGAACGTCTGCGGGAGCCACGGTCGAGCGACGCGGCCCTCGACCGGTTCGGACCCTCGGAGCGCCGGTGGCGCCGCATTCCCATGTTCCTCTATCTGTTGGCGCAAAAGACTCGCTGATGTCGTCGTTGGGAGCTCGATCGGACATTGACGGGGCTCGCTGTGTCCAGGGCGAGCGTCAGTCGCAGACGGCGCCCTGTGACGCTGAGGAGACAAGCCGGGCGTACTTGGCCAACGCCCCCCGCGTGTAGAGAGCTTCCTTCGGCTTCCATCCTTCCCTGCGACGATCCAGCTCTTCCTCGGGAACCTCGAGGTCCAGCCGTCGGGAGTCCACGTCGAGCGCGATGGCGTCTCCGTCCCGGACCAGGGCGATTGGGCCTGCCATCGCGGCCTCGGGGGCGATGTGGCCCACGGCGAATCCGTGGGTTGCCCCCGAAAACCGACCGTCCGTGACCAGGGCGACGTCGCGGCCCAAGCCTGCTCCCACCACCGCCGCCGTTACGGCGAGCATCTCCCGCATCCCCGGTCCGCCCTTCGGGCCTTCGTAGCGGACGACGATGACATCCCCGGCCATGATCCGGCCGGACGTCACTGCCTCGAACGCATCTTCTTCTGAATCGAACACGCGGGCTTGTCCCCGGAAGGTCTTGCCTTCCATCCCGGCGATCTTGACGACGGCACCCTCCGGGGCCAGCGACCCACGCAGGATGGCCAGGCCGCCGTGAGGATGGATCGGTTGGTCAAGCGGCCTGACCACGTCGCCGTCCGGGTGCGGAGGAGCCAGGTCTGCGAGGTTCTCTGCCACGGACTTTCCGGTCACAGTGAGCGCGTCCCCGTGTAACAGGCCGGCGCGAAGCAACTCTTGCATCAGGACACCCAAGCCACCAACCCGGTCGAGGTCGGCCATGACGAAACGTCCTGCCGGTCGGAGATCCCCGATGTGAGGCGTCCGGGCGCTGATCCGATCGAAGTCCCAGATCTCCAGCGGAACCTCGGCTTCCCTGGCGATGGCCAGGAGGTGCAGGACGGAATTGGTCGAACCACCGCAGGCCATTGCGACGGCGATGGCGTTCTCGAAGGCCTCCCTGGTGAGGATGTCCCGAGGCCGGATCCCCTGGCGAAGAAGCTCCAGCACTGCCTGGCCAGACCGGCGGGCGAAGTGCTCCCGACGCACGTCGACCGCCGGCGGCGACGCGCTTCCCGGAAGGGACATTCCGATGGCCTCGGCCACCGCGGCCATGGTGTTCGCCGTGTACATTCCCGCGCACGACCCCGGGCCCGGACAGGCGGACTCTTCCAACTCTTTGAGCTCCTCCATGGACATCCGGCCGGCCGCGGTTGCCCCGACGGCCTCGAACACGTCCTGGACCGTGACGGTCTGTCCCCGGTAGTGGCCGGGCAGGATGGTTCCTCCGTACAGGAACACGCTCGGCACATTGAGCCGGGCTGCGGCCATCAGCATGCCGGGGAGGCTCTTGTCACAACCGGCGATGGTGACCATGCCGTCAAAGCGCTCGGCGTGCATGACCAGCTCGACGGAATCGGCGATCACCTCGCGGGAGACCAGCGAGGCCTTCATCCCCTCGTGCCCCATGGAGATAGCGTCCGAGACCGCGATGGTCACGAATTCGATCGGCACGCCCCCGCCGGCGCGGACACCCTCCTTGGCGTGATCGGCCAGCCGGTCCAGGTGCACGTTGCACGGCGTAACCTCGTTCCATGAGGATGCAACGCCGATCTGGGGTCGCTCGAAGTCATCGTCGGTGAACCCGACCGCTCGGAGCATCGACCGGGCGCCGGCCCGCTCCATGCCTTCGGTCACCTCACGGCTCCTCGGCCTCATGGTCTGGTCCACCTCGTGCCTCCGATCTACCCGACGCCGTCCGCCGCGGGTGGGGAGGCTCAGTGTAGTCACGGTCGGGCGAGCTCGATCGACCGGCCCGTTCGAGTACTGTCCTGCCGGTTCGTCGTCTGGCTGGGAGGTGAAGGGCCTATCGCGACCCGCGAGCATGCCGAGCCGGGCGATCCATCTCCCTGGGTCGTCCGGTTCGCCGAGCTCATTCCACCGGGAGGAACCGTGTTGGACGTCGCCAGTGGCGGAGGCCGGCACACGCGGTTCTTCCTGGAGCGGGGGTACCGTGTCGTCGCCGTCGACAGAGATGTCTCACGCATTGCCGATCTCGTGGGGAATCCGCAGCTCGACGTGGTCCCAGTGGATCTGGAGAAGGACGAGCCGTTCCCTTTCTATGACCGTCGTTTCGAAGGCGTTGTGGTAACGAACTACCTGTATCGGCCGTTGCTGACCGACCTGGTGGGAGCAGTCGGGCCTGGGGGCGTGCTGATCTACGAGACCTACGCCAGGGGCCATGAGCGCTTCGGGCCACCGTCCAATCCGGACTTCCTGTTGGAGACCGGTGAGCTGCTCGAGGCGGTTCGCGGCCGGCTCGACGTGATCGCGTACGAAGACGCCATGGTGAAGGAACCGAGGCCGGCGGTCGTCCAGCGGATCTGCGCCATCAACAGAAGGGATGTCGCCTAAGAGGTGGATACCTTCGTGACGGCGGCTAAGCGGCTTGGGTGGTTGCCGGCTGCGCTCTCAGAGGCATGGCCCAGATCCGGGCCTCGCTCATCGCCACGTCATAGGCCCGCTTGTGGGACTTGACCAGCGCTCGGACGGCGCCGACGTGGTCGGTTCGCGCCAGGAGACGCTCATATTCGGCCCGGAACGCGGCCAGCAGGCGGCGCTCGGCCTCCAGGCGAACCAGAGCTTCTCCCTTGACGATCATTCTCCACCTCTCCACGACACGTTCCATCAGGGCCCACGGGAACCCATCAGCATAACAACGGCAGGCCGGGCATCATTCCTTTAGTGGCGATACGAAAAAAACGCCTAAGACCCTGCCTCCACGGACAGCTCCAGCCTGGCCTCCAGGACCTCTATGGTAGCGACTCGATAGGCATTTCGGGGAGCATCCGCTACCGGGAGGCTCGCGTCGTGGGGATTGCGGTCGAAGGCAGGGAACCGAGCCCCTGAGATATCCAGACGGAGCCGCGATCCCGGCGGGCACGTCCAGGCTATCGGCCTCAGGCCGAACGACTGCTGGCTGGGCCGCCCTGGTGACGACCTGACGCGCCGGACCCCTGTGGACAGAGCCCGGGGCTCACCTGACGGATCGACCAGCACCAGGCTCGCAACCACATCGTGTGACTCACGGTCGCAGCGGGTGGTCAGGTCAAGCCGAGGTGAGCCCGCGATGGACACGGGATCCGCCAACGGCGCGCTCGTGTAGCAAAGAACGTCGCGGCGATCCTCGGCCGTGGCCTCGCTGGCCAGCGGCATCAAGCCGCCCGGGTAGGGCACGAGGGGCTCGGCCACGAAAAGATCTGGGGGACCGGGATCGGCCTGGCCCTCGACCAGGCGGCCGTCCCCATGGCGGGAATTGGCGTCTCCTTCGCTCGTCGCACACCACGTGATCACTGCGTGGGGCGGAGGCCACGAAGGCGCCGACGTCCACCCCCGGCCCGCCGACCAGTACCGGATTCGATCAGGCGGCGGCTCGCCCTTCCCCTTCAGCGTGCGATCGAAGAAGGCAACCAGCGCATCGTGCGCAACTGATGGCCCGGCGTCCTCGCCGAACTCGACCTCGCCCACCCGGGTCCCCCACGGCATGTGCGCCCATGGCCCGCACACGGCTTCGGCATCGAGGGTCTCGATGATGCGGGCGGTCCCGGAGGAGAAGTCGTCGAACCAGCCCATGACGACGAATGCCGGCACCTCGATGGCAGACAGGTCCGGCCTTCGCTCCGCCCAATACGCGTCGTCCTCCGGGTGGGCCAGCCACTCCGTGAACCACGCCGGAGGGTCGTCGCCAAGCGCCCGCGAGATCGGGAGTGCCTCCAGGTCCGGCACGATGGGGACGGCCCCCTGTTCCTGTCCCGCGAGCTGCGCGGCCCAGAAGGTCACGAACGGCCATCGCAGGCAGCCGCCTTCGTAGGTCCATCCCTCGTAGGGATCGGGGCAGCACATCATCGGGGCGATCGCTCGCAACGACGGTGGGCGACTGGCGGCAATGGCCAGTTGCAGGAGCCCCTGATATGAGAAGCCGTATGTGGCCACCTCTCCGTTCGAGAAGGGGAGTCGTGCTGCCCATTCGACCGTGGCCACCCCATCGGCCGGTTCCTGGATGAACGGGGCGAAGGTCCCGCCGGAGTCGCCACGACCGCGGACGTCCTGCACCACCACTGTATAGCCGCGCCGGGCCAACCACGAAGGATGGGGGAGAACGGGGGCAGAGGCGACCGACCTTCCGTACGGAAGACGCTGCAGGAGCACCGGCCAGGGACCCCCCTCCGCCGGACGCCAGGCATCGGCCACCAACCGGACCCCGTCGGCCATCACGGCCTCGAGGCCCACCTCCCTCACGACATCGGTGCCCGAGCCGCGTCCCACTACCTCTCTCATCTCCTCGGTTGCTCCAGCCGCGAGAGGATGACATGAGCGGCATTCCGTCCGGACGCGCCCCAGATCCCGGCTCCGGGAAACGTGCCCGCACCCGTGAGATACAGGCCACGCACAGGCGTCTCGTACCTGGTGAGCTCCCGGTCCCTTCCGACCAGTGCCGAGAGCGCGGTCCCACCGTAGGCGGGCGCCAACCCTTGCTCTAGCCCGAAATCGTTCTCGTAATCGGGAGGGGTCATCACTCGCCATCCCCGAACGGCCTCGAGGAATCCCGGCTCGACCAGGGTGGAGAATGCGTCCAGCCACCGAGCCGGCTCGGCCGTCTTCTTCCAACCGCCTTGCAATCGATACGGGGTGAACAGCACCTCCAGGCTGAACACGTCGCCCCCCTTTGCTCGCATCGATTCGTCCAGGACCGACGGGACGTTCACGTAGAACATGGGTCGCGCCGCGACCTCGCCCCGTCGCATGGCCTCGTGGGCGCGGGCTATCTCTTCCAGATCCGGTGAGACGATGGCGGTGGGGACGAGCGGCTCCACGACGCCCAGTCGCTGCTGCAGGGCTGCCTCCAAACCACGAAACCGCGGGCGGCGCTCGATGATGGCGTCCACCTTCGACTCGTAGCCCTCGCGAGCCGGCCGGGATCGCCAGCGCCCTGTCAGCCGAGTCGCCCCGCTGGGCGGCCGGGCCAGCCACCGGACTAGCGCTGTGCGCGGGTCGGCTGCCGCCACCACCACCGACGCCTCAACCACCTCGTCTCCATCCAACGTGACGCCCCGAACCCGGTCGTCGTCGGCGAGCAGCTCGCTCACCCGAGCGCCCGTGCGGATCGTTCCCCCCATGGCTTCCACGCATCGGGCCAGGGCGACGGGGAGGTTTCCGCTCCCGCCTACCGGCCTTGCTACCCCGGTCACGTGCTTCATCGCGTAGCCGAGGGCGCCCAGTCCCGTGCCCGGGGTCTCGGGCGAGAGCCCCCACACGGCCGGCCCCGTGGTCACCACCGGCGACCTCAGCGCCTCCGTGGTGAACAGCGATCCCACCACAGACCCCACCGTCCGCCTGCTCCAGGACAACAGGATGCGAACCCCGCGTCCTCGGCAGTCCAGCACACGCCGCAGGACCCGGGGCGGCGTGGGCGGCGCGCAGGCCAGCTCGAGGATGAGCTCGGCAGCGGGGACGGCCACCCGAAGGTAGCGCCGGTAGTTCTCGACCTCGTTCGGGTAGACGATGGCCAACCCCTCGAGCGTCCGGGCTGGGTCTCTGAACAGGAACCACGGAGCCTCTCCATCCCACCCAACGGACAGCTGCATCGGGTCGACTTCGAGGTAGCGAAGCCCGAACCGGGCGAGGTCCAACTCCTCGGCGATAGGCGTGGCCAGGACCAAGCTGTGATCGCAGTTGCAGATGTTCACTCGGGCTCCGTCCAGAGCATCCACGGTCGAAGCACAACCTCCGACGGACGACCGAGCCTCCAGGACCAGCACCTTCAGGCCGGCTCGCGCGAGGTACGCGGCGCAGACCAGCCCGTTGTGGCCGGCCCCGACGACGACGACGTCGTGGCGTACCCGCTCCGAACCTGCCTGCCTTGACTTCAAGTTGTCTGACGTCTTACTCTCAGCCGTTCAAAGGGGGTGCCGAATCGATGGAGACGGGGCTCTTCTTCCTCGCGGGCGTGGAGATGGAGGACGCGGGAGCAGGCCCCCCGGCACCGACCGATCGTCGCTACGGACAGCAAGAGATCTGGTATGCCCAGGAACGGATGCTGGACGTGGGCGTTCGAGCCGAGGAGCTCGGATACGACAGCTTCTGGCTCACGGAGCATCACTTCCAATACGAGGGCTACGAAGTCATCCCCAATGCCATCCTGTTCGGCGCCATCCTCGCCGAGCGGACCAAACGGATCAAGATCGGCGCCCTCTTCAACATCGTTCCCCAGTGGCATCCGCTCCGGCTGGCCGAGGACTTCGCCGTGTTCCACAACTTCTCCGGGGGGCGGGGGATCCTCGGGGTGGGCCGGGGCACGGTTCCCCGCGAGGCCCAATCCCTGGGAACCGTGGTCGGCTCCTGGGACAACCCGGACAAGGCCGAGGCCGACAAGATCAACCGCGAGATCATGGACGAGGCGATGGAGATCGTCACCTTGGCCCTGGACAACGAGAACTTCTCGTTCCAGGGCAAGCATTTCCAGCTGCCTCCGCCGGGCATCCCTGACCGGGGAGGCACCGTGCAGACCCTCACCCTGGTCCCCCGGCCCAGGTATCCCTACGAGATCTGGCAGGCCATCACCTCGCCGCCCACCCTCGAGCACGTGCCGCGCAAGGGATACAAGGGCGTGTTCTGGCTCATGCATCACGCGTTCATCAAGCGCTTCTGGGACCGCTACGCGGAGCTCCATGACGAGACATTTGGCGACTCGTTAGAGCCCGGGGCCAAACGGATGCTCGTCCTGAACATCCACATCGACGACTCGCACGAGAAGGCCTGGGAGACAGCGCGTCCGGGGCACGACGAGTTCTGGAAGTTCCTGGGGCCCTACGGATGGAGCCGGGGCTACATGGGGCCGGACGGCAAACCCGTGCAGCCGGGGCTCATCCCGACGCTCGAGCAATCCGTCGAGCAGAAGGTGTGGGTCATCGGCAGCCCGGAGGAAGTGGCCGAGGGCGTCGACTTCTACAGGGAGGCGCTTTCCCTGCGCAGGCTGACGATCGTCCCCCAGTTCCCAGGGGAGACGTACAAGCAGGCCGAGGAGCAGATGACCCGCTTCGCCGAAGAGGTCATGCCACTGCTCCATCTGGCCCCTGCCCCCGCCAGCTAGGCCCGAGCAACTGATGTTGCTGCGTGCGGCCACGCTCGCCGACGGGGCCGTCGTCGACGTCCGGACCAGAGGGGAAAGGATCGACGAGGTCGCCCCGGCGGGAAGTCTCCTCCGGGGTCCGGACGAGGATGTGCAGGACCTCTCGGGCTATGTCCTGCTCCCTGCACCGACCGAACCCCACGCCCACCTGGACAAGGCGTTCACTGTCGGCGACGTGGCCAACCCCGCCGGGAACCTCGACGGCGCCATCGAGGCCTGGATCGCCTACAGAGTCGCTCTCACCGTCTCCGACGTGTTCCAAAGAGCCCGAACCGGTGCTCTGCGGAGCCTGGCCCATGGCGCCACGGCCATCCGCACCCATGTGGACGTGGGGGAGGGCATCGAGCTGCGTGGGCTGGAAGCCCTGCTGAAGCTCCGGTCAGACCTTGCCGACATCGTGCCGCTGCAGGTGGTGGCCCTGGTGTCCAGACCGTTCACGGGAGCGGCCGGCGCCCAGAACCGGGCCTTCCTCCGAGCCGCCGTGGAGGCCGGAGCCGACCTGGTCGGGGGAGCCCCGCACGTCGACCCCGACCCGCCGGCGGCGCTGGAGTTCTGCCTCGGCGTGGCAGCCGAGTACGGCAAGCCCGTCGATCTGCACATGGACGAGACCCTGAACCAGTCGATGCTCGGGCTGGCCGATCTGGCCCGACGGGTGATCGATGGCTTTCCCCATCCGGTCACCGCGAGCCACTGCGTGAGCCTGGGCATCCAACCGCCGGAAGTTCAACGGCGGGTGGCCCGAGACGTGGCGGCGGCGCGAATCTCGGTGGTGACGTTGCCCCAGACCAATCTCTATCTGCAGGGACGGGGCTTCGAGACCTCTCCCCCGCGCGGCCTCACAGCCGTTCGGGCGTTGCTCGCCGCGGGAGCGACGGTGGCCGCGGGTGGCGACAACGTCCAGGATCCCTTCAACCCGCTGGGTCGGGGCGATCCGTTGGAGACCGCGGGGCTGCTCGTTGCGGCGGGCCACCTCACCCCCTGGGAGGCGTACCAGCTCGTGAGCGCGGGCGCGCGGAAGACGATGGGTCTGCCGGAGGTCGAGGTGGCACCGGGCTCGCCGTGTGAGTTGCTGGCCGTGGCCGGTTCCTCCCTCCAGGAGGTCATCGCGACGGCGAGCGAGGATCGTTACGTGTTCTCTGGGGGACAGCTCGTCTCACGGACCAGCGTGGTCCGGCACGTGGTCGGCCCTCTTGGATCGAACGATGCCGAAGGGCCCGCGCTGGAGGCCTACCTGTGGCGGTGACCGAGGTCCGCCGGGCGACCGCCGAAGCCCTGGCCTTCGACCGCGTGTCCATGGTGTTCCCCAACGGCACCCACGCTCTCCAGGACGTGAGCTTCCAGGTTGACTGGGGCGAGTTCGTGGCCGTCGTGGGGCCCTCCGGCTGCGGCAAGTCGACCCTGCTCCGGATCGCCTCGGGGTTGGAGAACGCCACTGGGGGACGAGTCAGGGTTGGGGGGGCCAATCTCGGTTTCGTGTTCCAGGACGCCACGCTGCTTCCCTGGAGAACGGTCCAGGCCAACGTGGAGCTGCTCGGCGAGCTTCACGGGCTGTCAAAGGGGGACAGGGCGCGGCGGGCGGATGAAGCGATCGAGGTGGTAGGCCTCACGGGCTTCGAGCGGAACCATCCGAAGCAGCTATCCGGCGGGATGCGGATGCGAGTGTCCCTGGCTCGAACGCTAACTATGAAGCCCGAGGTGGCGCTGTTCGACGAGCCGTTCGGAGCCCTCGACGAGATCACCAGGGGGAGGCTCAACGACGAGCTGCTGCGCTTGTTCCTGCTGGAGCGATTCGCCGGGCTCTTCGTCACCCACTCGATCCCCGAGGCGGTCTTCCTGGCAGGGCGGGTCATCGTGATGTCGGGCCGCCCGGGACGGGTCCTGGGGGAGGTCGCGGTGCCGTTCAACTATCCCAGGGCGCCCGAGGTCCGATTCGACGCCGCATTCGCCAAAGTTGCGGGACAAGTCTCTGCGCTCTTGCGGGAGGCGCACGCATGAAGCCTGTCCGCGACGACCAGGCGGTTGCCGGACCGGTGGTGCCGGCCGAGGCCGGTCCCATACGGAGGGTCAGGACCCGTCCTGAGCCCATGGCAACGAAGCGTGGGCTGGGCTGGCAGGTACTGGCGGTAGCTGGGCCGCCGATCGCCGTGGCCGCCGTGTTCGTCGGCATATGGCTCCTGCTGAGCTACGTCGTGCTCAGTCCGACGCAGCGATTCCTCCTGCCCCCGCCTCAGGAGGTGGTGAAGGTTGGGTTCTTGGACTGGGAGAACCTTCGGCAAGTGCTGGTGACGGGGCTGCTTCCGACCACGCAGGTCGCTATGACGGGCCTGGCCATCGCCATCGCACTAGGGATGCTGTGGGCGATCCTCATGTCACAGGCTGCGTGGATCGAGCGGTCGACGTATCCCTACGCCGTGGTCATCCAGACGATCCCGATCATCGCCATCGTCCCGCTGGTGGGGATCCTGATCGGCTTCAACTTCAAGGGCAGGGTTCTAGCCTGCGTGATCATCTCGATCTTCCCCATCATCACCAACACCCTGTTCGGGTTGAAGTCGGCGGACGCGAGCCTGCAGGATCTGTTCACCCTCCATGGGGCCAATCGCACCACGCGCCTGTTGAAGCTCCAACTGCCGGCAGCGTTGCCCGCAATCTTCACTGGCTTTCGCATTTCGGCCGGCTTGTCGGTGATCGGGGCCATCGTCGGCGACTTCTTCTTCCGGCAGGGAAACCCTGGCATCGGCAGGTTGATCGACATCTACCGAGCCCAGCTGCAAGGCGAGCAACTGATCACGACCATCTTCTTCTCCTCGCTGCTGGGGATCGTGGTGTTCTGGGGCTTCGGATATCTCGGCAACCGCCTGATCCGTTCGTGGCACGAGTCTGCCCAGGAGAGGCAATGACGGGATCGATAGGAGCCATGCAGTAGCAGGAGGGAACCCACCGAATCGCCCGGAAAGGCGAAAGGAGGAGGGGATGCGAGGGAAGAGCTGGATCCGCCGGGGGGCGGCGACCTTGTCCGTGTTGGGGCTCGTGGCGGCGGCGTGCGGAGGAAAGGCCAAGGCCCCAACCGCGACGTTGCCCACCGCGACCGCACCGAAGGGATCCGTCTACGACGTCAGCCTGAAAGGAATCTGCCCGGACAAGATCGTGCTCCAGACCGACTGGTTCCCCGAGCCGGAGCACGGCGGGGCATACAACCTGATCGGTCCGGGTGGCACGATCGACGCGGGCAAAGGAACCTACACCGGCCCGCTGCGCAACACCGGCGTCCAGATGGAGATCCGCGCCGGTGGGCCGTTCATCGGCTTCTCCTCGCCGACCGCGCAGATGTACTCAGATCAGAACATCTTCGTCGCCTTTGCCGACACCGGTGACCAGATCCGCGGCTACAAGAAGACGCCCGCCATCGGAGTCGTGGCGCCCCTGGAGATCGGGCCGCAGATCCTCATGTACGACCCCGGCCACTACAGCTTCACCTCGGTCTCCGATGTGAAAGCATCGGGGGCCACCGTCCTGTACTTCGAGAGCGCGGCGTTCGCCGACTACCTGGTGGGTACTGGCCAGCTGGACCAGAAGCAGTTGGATGCCTCGTACGACGGCTCGCCCGCGCGGTGGGTCGCCTCCGGCGGCAAACTGGTCCAGCAGGGGTTCGCTACTAACGAGCCCTTCAATTACGAGCACAACATCAACGGGTGGAAGAAGCCGGTCAAGTTCCTTCTCCTTCACGACGCCGGCTGGAAGATTTACCAGTCGAACATCGTGGTCAGGCCGGACTCGATCACCAAGTACCATGACTGCCTGGCCAAGCTGGTTCCGATGTGGCAGCAGTCGGAGATCGATTACATCACGAACCCGACCGCAGTGAACAACGTGATCCTCGAGATCGTGAAGGAGATGAACACGTTCTGGGTGCTGTCTCCGGAGTTGGCCACGTACGCAGACGACACGATGAAGAGCCTGAACATCGTCTCGAACGGTCCGGACGGCACGCTCGGGAACTACGACTTCGACCGGATCAAGACGTTCATGGACACGTTCATCCCGATCGAGAAGGGCAAGGGGGCGGACATCCCGGACGATCTCACGCCAGAGAAGATCGCCACCAACGAGTTCATCGACACCAGCATCGGACTGTGACGAACGCGATCCTCGTCCTCGGCATCGGCGGCTCGACCAGGCCGAACTCGACCACGGAGCTCGCCCTCCGGGTAAGCCTGGCGGCCGCCGGTGCTGCGGGTGCGGAGACGCTGATGCTCGGCTCCGCCGACCTCCTCCTGCCCCTGTACGAGCCCGACGGCCTCGAGCGTGCCCCGAAGGCGGCCAGGTTGCTGGAGGAAATCAGGCGAGCCGATGGCCTGATCATCGCCTCGCCGGGGTATCACGGGGCGCTCTCCGGGATGGTGAAGAACGCGCTCGACTATCTGGAGGACACGCGTGACGACGATCCCCCCTATCTGGAGGGCAAGGCGGTGGGGTCCATCGCCACCGCCACGGGTTGGCAGGCAACCATGTCGACCATCATGAGCCTGCGCTCGGTGGTCCACGCGCTTCGAGGCTGGCCGACCCCCATGGGGGCCACCATCAACACGGCCCGTGAGGTGTTCGACCAGGCGGGCGAGTGCGTCGATCCCGTGGCCCGGTTCCAGCTCGAGCTGGTGGGCCAGCAGGTGGTGGAGTTCGCACGCATGCGAGCGGCGGGCGCGGCGGCCAGGGCGGGGGCGAGCGGCTGATGGCCGGGCGAGCGACCAGGTCAATAAGGCGCCGCCCCCTGATCCGGGACCGGCGGCCGCTGTACCTTCAGGCCGTCGAGGCCATCCAGAGCTACGTGTCCGAGAGGGGTCTGGCCGCCGGGGACCGGCTGCCGAGTGAGGTGGAACTGGGAGCCCTCCTCGGAGTCGGGCGCTCGACCATCAGGGAGGCCATGGGCCACCTTGAGCTGGCCCGAGTGGTGGAGCGTCGTCGCGGGGTGGGGACGGTGTTCATGGGAGGCCATGGGCCGGCCGCGGTCGGCCTGGAGACGCTGGAGTCCCTCGAGTCGCTGGCCGCCCGGCAGGGGTGGCGGTGCCAGACGAAGGACATCCAGATCCGGCCGGGGAAGGCAGACGACGAGCAGGCCCGCAGGCTGGAGATCGAGCCGGGGAGCCCGGTTTCGATCATCACCAGGGACAAGGCCAGAGACGGGGTACCCCTGGCCGAGATGGTCAGTGTGGTACCGGCCTCGGTCATCCCCATCGCCGCGCTCCAGATCGAGTTCGAGGACTCGATCACCGAGCTCATGACCCGGCGGCACTCACCGAAGGTGCGCTTTGCCCGGGCCGAGGTCACCGCCGTGCCGTGTGATCCACGCCGGGCTCGCCGCCTCGGCGTGGCCTCGGGGAGCCCCCTGCTGGTCATGGACGAGGTATTTCTTGGCGAGAACGGGCAGGTCCTGGCGTGGAACGTCCTGTACTTCGTGCCCAGCGGCATCCGTCTGGAGGTCATCCGACGAGCGGGACCGGGTCCGCGGTTGGGCCCCGCGCTCGGCGACGGCGCGATGCAGCAGGCCCGACGGTGATCCGTTAGGAGGGACCGGGACATGCTCCTGCAGCAACTGCTCGCGGACGGGGCGAACAGAACTCCGGAGAAGACCGCCTTCCACTGGGTGGAGCGTGGCCGCACTCTCTCCTACGCGGGCGCCGTGGAAGGCATGGAGCAGGTGGCCGGGGCGCTCGCCGGGCTCGGGGTGGAGCGGGGAGACCGGGTCGGGGTGTTCGCCCACAACGGCATGGACTACCTGCTGGCCATCTTCGGGACGTGGCGGCTTGGTGCCATCTGCGCTCTGGTGAACGTCCAGTACGCCGACCGGCTCGACTACTACGTGAACGACTCGGAGCCCAAGGTCCTGATCTACACCGGCGACCATCACGAGACCATCGAGCGGCGCAGGCCGAATCTCACCAGCGTTCGTCACTACGTCTGCTTGGACGGTCCCCGGGACGGATCGATGGCGTGGGGAGATCTGCTGGAGGGCGCCTCGTCGCCCCCACCTGACAGGACGGCCGAGGACGATGTCGCGCATCTCTCCTATACCTCCGGGACGTCGGGCAATCCGAAGGGGGCGTGCCTGGCCCATGAGCCCACCATCCGAGCCACTCGGTGCATCGCCGAACGCCTGCGCGTCGACGCCTCCGACATCACGTTCGGGCCGACCGCGCTGAGCAGCTCCTACCACCTGGTGGCCAATCTCCTGCCCGGCCTGCACCGAGGGGCCACGGTCTGCGTGATGAGCACGTGGGAGCCGGAGAAGGGATGGGTCTCGCTCGAGGAGCTGGGGGCCACCATCCTGGCGGCGAACCCGACGATCCTCCGGGACGTGCTGGACGAGTCCCGCCACCGCGGCCGCGCCCCGGCCCGGTTGCGGCTGGGAGTGTCCGGAGGGGCCCCGGTCCCGCCGGAGCTGAAGCTGGCCTGGCGGGACGAGCTCGGGTTGACCCTGGCGGAGAGCTATGGCCAGAGCGAGCTCGGGGGATTCGTCGGGCTCGGATCGCCCGATCCGGTGCGCGACGAGAAGGCCCTGGCGTGCGGGCGGCCCCTGCCCGACAAAGAGGTCCGCATCCTGGACGAGGAGGGCAGAGAGGTCCCGGTCGGTACGATCGGCGAGATCTGTCTGCGGGGCGGGTTCATGGCCGGGTACTGGCGGCTTCCCGAGAAGACGGCCGAGACGCTTCGGGGCGGGTGGCTGCACACGGGAGACGTCGGTTACATGGATGCCGACCAGTTCGTGTACGTCCGGGGCCGCTTGTCCGAGCGGCTGCGGGTGGCGGGCGAGCACTGGTACCCACGCGACGTGGAAGAGGTCCTGATGCGCCACCCGGGGATCCGGGAGGCGGCGCTCATCGGAGTCCCGGACGCCGACCTCGGCCACCGGCCGGTCGCTTGCGTCACCTTGCAGGCGGGGACCGTCGACTCCGACGAGGTGATCCGCTTCGCCGAGCGAGAGCTCGGGCGCGGGCTGCGGTACATGTCCATTCGAGTCATCGAGGAGATGCCGATGACCCCGACGGGCAAGATCAGCAAGGCCCAGCTGCTTGACGCTGCCACCGCATGACAGCCGCCCTCGATCCCGCCCAGCGCCGGCTGGCCTGGCGCACGAGCCCGGAGATCGAGGCCATCGCCCGAACCGACGCCCTGGTCATCCAGCCGATCGCGTCCGTCGAACAGCACGGTCCCCATCTCCCCTGCTACACCGACTCGCTCATCGTGGAGGGCCTCGTTGCCCGGGCGGTCACCCTGACACCGGCCGATGTGAACGTGTGGACGCTTCCGCTGATCGCCTATGGCAAGTCGAACGAGCATCTTGGCTTCCCCGGAACCATCTCGCTCTCGGCCGAGACCCTGATCGCGGTGTGCCGGGACGTCGGCCGCTCCGTGGCTCGATCCGGGTTCAGGAAGCTGGCGTTCGTCAACGGGCACGGCGGCCAACCTCACCTGCTCGAGATGGTCGCCCGCGATATCCGCGAGGAGACCGGCCTGATGGTGTTCCCGCTGTTCCCCTACAGGCTCGGCGTGCCTGAAGGCGTCGTGAGCTCGGCGGAGGAGGAGGCGTACGGCATCCACGGAGGTGAGCTGGAGACCTCGCTGGTGCTGGCGCTCGAGCCGGATGCAGTCCACATGGATCGGGCCGAGCCCGGCGATGACCGTGTGAGGAAGCTATACGAGGGTCTCGAGCACCTCAGTCTCGAGGGCGCCCTCCCTACGGCGTGGCTCACCCGAGATCTGTCGGAGAACGGGGTGATCGGGGATCCCACCGGAGCGTCGGCCGAGCGAGGGGAGCGGGCGCTGGCCCACCTGGCGCAGGGGCTGTCTCGGGTCTTCGCGGAGATCTGCGAGTTCGAGCTGTGAGGGTCGCCGTGCTCGGTTCGGGCGGCGGCGCTCTGGCCGTGGCCGCCGACCTCGCCCACACCGGGCGTGACGTGGTGATGGCCGATCTCCCGGAGTTCGCGTCGAACCTGGATCCGATACGAGAACAGGGGGGGGTGCGGGTGGTGGCCGGCCTGTACGGGACGCGAGTCGAGCGCGCCCGCGTGGCCAACAGTGTGACGCATGCCATCGAAGGCTCCGAGCTCGTGATCGTTGTGGTCCCCTGCTTCGGTCACGAGCCGTTCACGCAGGTGCTCACGCCACTGCTGCAGGAGGGCCAGTCGCTGCTGTTCATCGGCGAGGGGAGCGGTTCGGTCGTAGCCCGCCTTGGTCTCGCGGCGGCAGGGAAGCAGGACGTGCTGGTAGGAGAGACGAACACCCTGCCCTACCTGGCCAGGCCGGCCGGGCCAGGCGGGGTCACGGCGGACCGGAAGATCGGCGGGGTGCTCCTGGCCGGACTTCCCTCGTCGAGCACGAAAGAGCTCCTGGACCAGGTGAGCGACGTCTGGCCCTACATCTCGCCAGCCGAGTCGGTGTGGGAAACGGTGCTCGTCAACTTCAATGCCATCGATCACGTGGCGACCCTGGTGGCCAACGCGGGCACGGCCGAGAACCGGACCGGCGGCATGCTCCTGTGGGGGGAGGGCGCCACGCCCAGCGTGGTCCGAGTGATCGAGGCGGTCGATGGTGAGCTGTTCGCCATCCGCCGCGCGCTCGGGTTGGCCGACGAGCGGAGGTACCGCGACTTCCTGATCGCGCAAGGGTTTGCGCCCGACGTAGGCCCTGAGCTCTACGACGTGATGAGGGCGAGCAAGCTCGTCCTCGGGTACGCCCCGACGGGTGCCGATGGCCTGAAGACCCGTTTCATCACCGAAGACGTGCCGTACGCCCTGGTGCTGGCGGCGTCCATCGCAGACGAGGTCGGTGTGGAGACGCCCGTCATCGATGGGCTGATCGCCATCACGTCGGCCATGCTCGGGCGGGACTTCCGCGCCGAAGGGCGGACCCTGGCGGGACTTGGTCTGGCCGGCGCAGGAGTCGATGGATTGCGGCGGTTCGCAGAGACCGGCGAACCGCCAGGGGCCCTCCCGGCGGGCTGAACGGGGAGAGCTGAGAAGGCCGCATGATCGGGGCGCTCTGGTCCATCGGGGGGGCCATCGCATTCTCTCTGGGCCACGTGGCTCTGGCCAAGGGAATCCCTCCACTCGGCGTCGTCCGCGCCACCACCGTCCTGCTCGTATCCGCCGCAGTGGCGACGGCCGTTGCCGCCCTGGCCATCGACGGGCCGACCGTCCTTACGGCCGCACCACTTGCTGCCATCGCGTGGTTCGCCGGTGCGGGGCTGATCCACTACGGCGGGTGGGGATTCATGAACGCGAGCATCCAGCGGGTGGGTCCCTCGCGTTTCAGCGCCATCTCGGGCGTGACTCCGCTCTTCGGCGCGGTGCTGGCTGTGGCCATCCTCCACGAGAGCGTCAATCCGGTGATGGGGCTGGGCATCGTCCTGATCGTTGTCGGCACGTACTTCATCGCGGCGAGCTGAGCCAGTGACCACGGAGAGTCCCGGCATCGAGCGCACCCACGTGTGGGGAATCCAGCGGAGCCGGATCGCGGGCTATCTATTCGGCGTCGCCACGGCGGCGTGCTGGGCGACCAGCCCGATCCTGATCCGGAAGGGTCTGGTGGGGCTACCCTCGCCGCTTTGGGGAGTGACGGTGGGGCTGACAGTAGCTGCCGTGGCCTTCGCGATGTGGCTGTGGATCAGGCGACCTGGGCCACACCTCCGGACGTCGTCCGGGGGCGCGATGGATCGCATGATCAAGGTCGCCATCGGGTTCCAGGTGCTGGCGGGTCTGGCCTCTGGATTGGGCTCCGTTGCCCGAACTATCGCCATCGACGTGGCGCCGGTAGTTGTGGTCGTTCCTCTCGTCCAGACGGCATCCTTGTGGACGATCGTGTTCGCCTCGCTGATTCTGGGCAGGCATGTCGAGCGGGTCACGCCGAAGCTTGTCCTGGGGGCGGTGCTGGTGGTGGTCGGCGCGGCCCTGGTCATCGTGGGCCTGGAGGCCTGACCTGCGGCTCGGCCAGACCGGGCTCAGGCTGGACGAATCATCGATCTACGGGCGGCGGCTTACGTCAGGATCAGACGGTAGATTCCGCTCGGCGAGCTGAAGTAGATCCAACTGTTCGGCCCCCGATGCATCCCGATGATGCCGGACGGGTGATCGTAAATCACGGTCGAACCAACTACCGAGAGGCGGTCGGCGCTCAACTTCAGTCGGCGGATCTTCCCGTCGAGCCACGCGCCGAACAGGAGGGTTCCGTTCGTAGCCGAGCCGAGGCCGCAACCCTTGCAGAAGGCGGCGCCGGTGGGAGCGATCACCGGGTTGTAGACCTTGGAGGGAGGGACCGGATTCGGGCCGCTCGCGTTCGTGTTCGGGCACGAGGAATTGGGCCCCCACCCGAAGTTCCGGCCTTTCCGGATTCGGTTGATTTCGTCGTTGCACTCCGGCCCGTTCTCGGTCTCCCAGAGCCTCCCGGTGGGCGGATCCCAGGCGAAGCCGATCGAGTTTCGGTGGCCATAGGACCAAATCCGGTTTCCGAACGGGTTGTCGGGTGCAGCCGAGCCATCCCTATGGATCCGCAAGACCTTGCCAGACCGGGACGTGAGGCTCTGGGCACTGGCCTTGTTTCCCGCATCCCCGGTTACCACGTACAGAAACCCGTCTGGCCCGAAGTCGATGAATCCGCCGTTGTGGAACGAGTTGGCCGGGATCGTAAGGATCGTCTTCACGGCGAAAGTCCCGTCCGCCCGTCGGCGGATGCGGATGATCTCGTTCCGGAACGGGCTCTTTTTCGTCGCGTACACGAAGATCTGTTGGGGATCAGGCCACGCTGGATCCACGGCGAGGCCCAGGAGGCCTTCCTCGCCTTCGGTGGCCAAGCCGGCGATCCGCTTCCACAGACGGTCGGTCCTCGCCTTGCGGTCGAAGACCCGGATCTGCCCGGTCAGTCGCTCTCCGTAAAAGAGCCAGCGGGGGTCAGGGGTGAAGTCGAAGCCGACCGGCCAGCAGGTCGGGTTGCTGGGCCGACATGGCAGCACCCGCACCCGCCCGACGGCCGCGTGTGCCTCATTGGACCCCAAGGGCGGGAGCGCGGGCAGCAGCGCCGCGACGACCGCGATGATCAGGATCCGCTTCAGAGTGCGGAGCCGCTCGATGAACATGGTCCAACACCCTAGGGGATCAGCGCT
>DASXTW010000122.1:0-72500 GCA_036505215.1 Actinomycetota bacterium
TCAGTCCGGTTAGAGCGGCAGACTCTTAATCTGCGCGTCACAGGTTCGAATCCTGTAGGGCCCACACTGTATGGCCTGGGCCGCTTTGTGGCTTCTCCAAGGCCCTTTCGCTACGCCAAGCAACTTCCTTCGTTGCGCCAAGCAGCCCCCCTTCCGACCCCATCTGTCCATCGTGTGCTTTGGCCCAGATGGGCCGTGTCACAGGCACATGGAAGACTTGGTGGCGATGACGCCCGACCAGCTGCGCGCGAAGCTCGTCGCCGCAGGGCTCGAGAGGTATGCCGATGCCCTCGTCTGTCTCGCCCGGCCCTCGATCAGGTTCCATTCGAGCCCATGGATTGCAAGACCTTCGGAGGTGGGCGCCACCAGGCTCGGCGGTGACCCTGATCTCCCCGAGGCGGTCGACTGGCCGAGTTCTGACAACGGCCCTCTTTCTTTCGTCGCACAGATCAATCTCGCCGACACCGCGGCCTTGGACCTCGACCAGAATCTCCCGAAGACCGGGCTACTGTCGTTCTTCTACGACGCTGAGCAACGCACGTGGGGGTTCGACCCCGCTGATTCGGGAGCCTGGGCCGTGCTGTTCACGCCACCCGGTGCCCCACTGGTTCCCCGACCGACTCCCGAGAGTCTTTCCGACCAGGTGAGGTACAAGCCTTGCTCCCTCCGCGCCGAAGTCGAGATCACATACCCCCCGTGGGAGCTGGCCGAGGTAGAAGCTCTCGGCCTGCCGCGCGAGGAGCTCTTTTCCTATGCGGAAGTCGTCGCCGACGAAGCCGGGACCATACACCGGCTGCTCGGTCATCCCAACCGGATCCAGAGGGACATGCAGCTCGAGTGTCAGCTCGTGACCAATGGACTCTACTGCGGAGACGACACCGGCTACGAGGATCCCCGTGCCGAGATCCTACGTTCAGGAGCTGGATCTGGTGGCGGGAGCGTGGGAGGCGACATGGCTGATTCTGCAGTGCTCCTGAGCCCCACGAAGCCTGCCCAGCAGCTCCTCCGGCCTAGAAAAGATACGGCAATTGCGGCAGGCTCCTCTGCTTCATCCGTAGTAGCCCACCTACAAGCGGCGGATGAAGGAGGGCTCCATGGAAGAACAGACTCCCAAGAGCGTCTCTCGTCGGTCGATGTTGAAGCGGATTGGGGCCGGAGCAGCCGTTGCGTGGTCTGCCCCTGTCCTCACGAGCCTCCGCACTCCGGCATTCGCGCAGGGGTCACCACTGTGCGGACCGGACTGCCCACGATGCCAATTTGGGCCATCCTGTGGTGGCAACTGCGCATGTGTGGGGATACCCGTCGAATGCTTCTGCTCTGACACCGGTATCTGCACCTCACCCGACCCGATCTGCCAGTCGGACGCCGATTGCCAAGTGTGGTGTCCGGGCGGGCGCTGCGCGCAATGCATCTTCGACCCCTCGTGCGCGGAGACGTCGTGCTGGTGCCCATGCGGCGGCGGCGCGCGGAGCATTCCACAGGGTCGGGGGGTCCGGGTGCTGCGACCCGCCCGGTAAGGTCAGGCTGAGGGCAACTCTGCCGACGCCGCTTCGACCAGCCTGGAGATGGCTTCGAGATTCAGGGGCTGGGCGAAGTAGAAGCCCTGGCCCAGGGTGCACTGCAGCTCGAGCAACCGGTCAAGCTGCTCCTCCCGCTCGATGCCCTCGGCTACCGGTAGCAGCTGCAGCGTCCCGGCCAGCTCGATGATGCTGGCCGTGAGGGCCGACTGCTCGCCCCGCTCGCTGACCTCGTCGATGAACGACTTGTCCACCTTGAGGATGTCGACGGGGAAGCGGCGAAGGTAGTTCAGCGACGAGTACCCCGTCCCGAAGTCGTCGATGGCGAGCTTGACCCCGAGGTCCTTCAGCTGGTTCAGCCTGATGATGGCCATGTCGGTGTCCTGCATCATCGCGGTCTCGGTGATCTCGAGGATCAGGCTTCGGGGCTCCAGCCCGGAGGTCCTCAGCACTCCCCGCACCTCGTCGATCAGCCCCGGGTGCTGGAGTTGCCGGGCCGAGATGTTGACCGACATCGTGAGCGGAGGTTCCTTGGGGAACTTCTCCTGGAGCATCACCGCCTGGCGGCATGCCTCCTGCAGGACCCAGCCGCCGATCCGCACGATGAGCCCGGTCTCCTCCGCCAGGGGGATGAACTCCATCGGCAGGACCAACCCTCGCTCGGGGTGCCGCCATCTGATCAGCGCCTCGACCCCGGACAACACGCCGCTCTGGAGCACGAACACGGGCTGATAGAAGAGCTCGAATTCCTCGTGCTCGACCGCCCGCTGCAGGCCGGCCTTCAGCTCCAGGCGGGACAGGACGGCGGCGTGCATCTCGGGTTGGAACACCTGGTATCGCCCCTTGCCCTGGCTCTTGGCCATGTACATGGCGACGTCGGCGTTGCGAAGAAGCTCCTCGGCACCCTTACCGCCCTTGCGATCCTCGTCCCCGATGGCGATGCCGATGCTGGCCCTGACGAAGACCTCTTTCCCCCCGATGCGAACCGGCCGCTCGAGGACATTCATCATTCGCTCGGCCACCTCGGCGGCCCTGCTGGAACTCGCGTCCTCCAGGAGGACGGCGAACTCGTCTCCCCCCAGCCGCGCCGCTGTATCCGCGGCCCGCAGACATCGACGTATCCGCTCTCCCACCACGGTCAGGAGCTGGTCCCCGGCGGCGTGCCCAAGGCTGTCGTTGATGGTCTTGAAGTCGTCGATGTCGAGGAACAGGACCGAGATGGGGCGGTCGTCACGCTGCTGGCGCTCCAGCGCGTGTTCCACCCGGTCTCGGAACAGCGCCCGATTGGCCAGGCCGGTGATGGCGTCATGGAAGGCCTGGTGCTCGAGCTGCTCCTCGAACGCCTTGCGCTCGCTCACGTCCCGCGTGTTCATCACGATGCCGCCGACCTCGGGATCCTCCGACAGATCGGTGCACAGCGACTCGACATGCAGCCACGCGCCGTCTCGATGCCGCCACCGGAACTCGAGCAGCGACGAGGCCTCGCGGCCATCGGCCGCTTCGGCCAGGACGTTGACTACCCGCGAGGCATCGTCAGGGTGGGCAAGCTCCAGCAGGCGCCGGCCGATCAGCTCCTCCGGAGCGTAGCCAAGGACGCGCCTGACCGAGGGACTCTGATAGCGAACCGTGGAGTCCGGCGCGACGACTGTCATGACGTCGGACGAGTTCTGCACCAGCGACTTGAACCTTGCCTCGCTCTTTCGGCGGTGGAGGTCCTCTGAGAGAAGGGCGCTCTCGAGCGCCAGTCCGATCTGCGTGGCCAGAGCGGCCACGCCGTCCTGCACCTCGTGCGGCAGCTCGGACTCGCTGCCCACGACGAGGAGGCCGTTGGTCCCGTCCCGGATCGTCAGCGGGGCGATCAGGACGGCCCCAGCCTCGTCCGCCATGGACAGGGCCCGACGGATGGGCTCCTCGGGAGCGACCAGCTCGACCGGCCTCCCCTGGTCCAGGGCGGAGACGGTCCATCGAGGCAGGGCCAGCAGGTCCACGACGCGCCCGCGACCGTTCGAGTCGGAGGCACCATCTGCGGCCACCACCCGCAGTTGTCCCCCCGTGTCGCCCACAAGCGACAGACGAATGTCGGGACCTTCGCCGACCAGCTTGCGGATGGCCTCGATCGTCGCCCGGTACAGGTTCTCCAGGCCGGCCGCAGCCACGAACGACGCGCCCGCTTCGCGCAGGGCCCGCTCCCTGGCTTCGGCCAGCTCGTGCCTGCGGACCAGGCCGTCCATCCGGGCGATCGCAAGGAGGAACAGCGCCACCGACCCCGCCAGGATCACGGGGGTCTGGATGGGCTCGCCGCGAAGGGCCTGGACCGCCTGCACGGCTGGAGCCATCAGGGATGCCCCACCCAGGACGAGCAGCCGGCCCTGGGGGAAGCGCCGGTCTCGCCTGGAGGCAGGTTCGGACATCCCGCGCATGGACGGATGGAGCGCGGCCGCGCCCCACAGGACGTAGAACGACAGCCACCCCACCTCCAACGGACCCCCGTTCTGATAGATCACGCCGGAGAGCTGCACCATGCCGTAGGCAGCATCGGTTGCCAGCAGGGCAGCCGAAGCCGCCACCAGCAAATAGAACGACGGCTCCCTGCGCCCGACGCCGACCGTGAGCCGGGCGATCACGGCCAACAGCAGGACGTCCATGAACGGGTAGGCCATGGAAGTCACCTTCACCAGCAGGGTGAGCGTGAAGTCACTGGCGTATGGCGCCATCAGGAATTCCCAGGCCAGAAGACCGAGCCCGATGGCGACGATCACGGAGTCGATGAGGCTGTCGCGGTCCCGCCCGGGAGTTCGATGGCGGATCAACAGCAGAATGCCGGCGATCAGGCACGGATACACGCTCAGGTAGAAGACGTCTCCGATCGACGGGAATGGGATCTCGGTGTGGAACAGGCGCGGATAGTTGTAGGTGATGACGTCTCCGAGAATGAACAGGGCCTGCCCGGCCGCGAACAAGAACCATGGGGCCCGGCGGCCCGGCCTGTGGAGCTTCGTGCCGATCAGGATGGCCAAGACGGACGAGGCCCCGAGCACGTTGAAGAAGGGACCACTCTTGGCGAACGGGGGAACGAAGTAATAGCAGACGCCCCCGCACGCGCCGAACGCCAAGTAGAGCAGCCAGGCCCGATTTCTCACCCTACTGTTATCGGGAAGGGGGAATTGGGTGCTTAGCCGGGAACGAGCTCCTCCACCCGGGCGGATTCAGGGGCCGGCTCGCCCCCCCGCTCGATGTCCCGCATCCCCGGAAGGAAGAGGGCTGCCAACGTGATCACCCCGCCCAACACGCCCGCCCACACCAGCGTGGCCCTGGCCCCGAGCACGGAAGCTATAGGCCCGGTCACCGCGAAGGAGACCGGCACCAGTCCGATGGAGATGAACCAGTCGAAGCTGGAGACCCGCCCGAGGAGCTGGCCTGGGACCAGGCGATGCTTCGTGGTGGCCCACACGACGGTGCCGGCCGTCTCCAGGGCATTGAAGGCGAAGCTGGCCACCATCGCCTGCCAGGGGAGCCGGGCCAGACCGTATCCGGCGACTGCGAACGTGGCGACCGCCCAGCTCACGTACATGAACGTCACGAACCGCCGGGGGATCCCGCTGTGGCCCACCACGATCGCGCCGCCGATCGCTCCCACCCCACCCATGGCGAATACCCACCCGAGAACGCTGGCCCCACCTCCCATGTCGTTCTTCACGACGTACGGAAGGAGGACTTCGACGGGCCCCATGAACAGGAGGTAGGCCAGCGTAGCGGCGAGGAAGGTCCCCCATAGCCAGATACGGCCTCGCACGAACCTGAACCCCTCTCGGATCTCGCGAAGCGCCGCACCGGGTGTTTGTCCCTCGAAGGTTCCCTCCAACCGGCTCAAGGCCGACCGGGCGGGCCGCATCAGGAAGATGCAGGCTGCGGAGATGACGAAGGTGGCTGCGTCGACCAGGAAGGCCGACCCCGTTCCTCCTGCCGCGATCAACCAGCCACCGAGAGCGGGACCTGCCAGCCTCAGCGCGGCCGGCCTGACGAACTGGTCCAAGGAGTTCGCCGAACCAAGCAGTTGGGCGGGGACGATGTCCGGGACGATCGCGTCGAAGGCCGGCCCGAAGAACGCGGTGGCGCCACCGTAGATCGCCCCCAGGAACATGACGTGCCACAGGTGCAGGGAGCCCGTCGCCGCAAGAAAGCCCAGCGTGCCCATGGCTGCCCCTCGCACCAGGTCCGCCGCGATCATCACCCGCCGCCGGTCCATCCGGTCACTTGCCACCCCTCCAAGCAGCAGGAACAACACGTGAGGGAGTGAGACCGCCACCCCGACGACCGACAGCGCGGTCGGCGCGTTCGACAGCTGGTAGACCTGCCAGGCCAAGGCCACCAGGAACACCCCGTCCCCGATCAGAGACGAGGTCATGCCCATCCACAGCAGCCTGAAGTCCCGATGGTGGAGAGGGATCAACATCCTGACGCTGCTAGAGGGATTCCCCTGCGTTCCCATCAGTCCGCTCCGTCTCCGCCCCGGGCCGCGAGCCGGCTCACTTCCTGTTCAGTAGCCGAAGGGGATTGTTCCGGTCAGGCATCTGGAACCGGGTCGAGAGCTCCTGGATGACCTCGATCAGATGCTCGACTTGCTCGTCGGTGTTGGCCGCGGTGACCTGGATCCGAAAGCCCACCTGGTGGCGGGGGACCAGCGGATATGCGGCCATGGTCACGTAGATCCCCCGTTCGAAGAGGTGGAGCCCCACTTCGTCGATGTCTGCCGGCTCGGCCAGAGGGATCTCGATGATCGGGTACCCCGAGGTGTTGGTCGTATGGACCCCCAACGTCTTCAGAGCTTCCAGGACGCGGAGCGTCGTCCGGTACATCCTGTGTCGAAGCAGGTCGCCTCGGTGGGCGTTCACCTCAAGCCCTTCGATCACCGTGGCAAGAGACGCCACAGGGGAGGGACCCGAGTACAGATACGGTGGAGCCGCCGTCTTGAGGATCTCCTTGAGGTGGGTCGGCAGCGCCAGGAAGGCCGCGAGCGACGAGTAGGCCTTGGAGAGTCCGGCCACGAGCACGATGTTGTCGTAGGTCTCGCCCGTGTGCCGGACGATCCCGTTCCCGCGCTTCCCATACGCGCACAGCTCGTCGGACGCGCGCTCACCGATCACGCCGAACCCGTGGGCGTCGTCGATGTACATGAGCGCATCGTGCTCCCTGGCCAGCCGGGCGAACTCCGGCAGGTCGGGCGCGTTGCCGGTCATGCTGTTGACGCCGTCCATGCAGATGAGCTTGGGCGAGGTCCGCCGCTTCCCCAGCAGTCGGCGCAGGTCCTCCGGGTCCCCGTGGCGGAACCGGTGCACGGTTGCCCCATGGCCTTTGGCGATGGCGCAACCGTCATAGACGGTCTTGTGAGCCCTACCGTCCAGGAAGATCGTGCCGCTCCCGGCCAGAACCGGGATCACCGACATGTGGATGTGGGTGATGGTCGGAAGGACCAGGGCGTCCTCACTCCCGAGCAGCTCGGCGAGATGCTCCTCGATCTGGGGATACAGCACGGGGCTGCCCAGGAGCCGGGACCAGCTCGGATGGGTCCCCCACCGTTCCAGGTACCCTTGGACCGCCCCGATGACCTGCGGGTCCAGGTCCAGGCCCAGGTAGTTGCACGACGCGAAGTCGGCCAACCACCGGTCACCTATTCGGATCATCCGCCCGTCGATCTCGTCGATGACGGCATCCACCATCGGGTGGGAATACCGAAGGCGAGCCAGGTCGGCGCACGTCCGCAACCAGCGGTCGAGCCACTGGTCGTCCTTACGACGCAGGGGTTTCTGGCCGCCCGGCTGACCGCCCGCACCCGGCTGGGCGACCGCTCGTGACGACGAGATCGGCACCATGCAAGAGGCATCGGCCCCGGCTGGTCGCGTCTTGACTCCCGGCAGCCCCTTAGCGGCAGGACAACGTCACGTTCAGTTGCCCGCACCGACCGCCGATATCTCTGTGGTCAAAGAGCAGGTAGGTCTGCATGCACGGCAGGGAGAGAGCCTCCAACCAGGCGATCGGCAGATCTCTGTCGCTCGTCTCGAAGCTTCGCCGCCACGTCCCGGAGCTGGCCTGGGCGGCCTTTGCCGCCGCGAACCTCATCGTCATGCTCCGGCTCTCCGAGTGGCAGACGGTTCCCTTTCACTTGATCTGGCTGAGCATCTCGATCCTCTACGGATTCCGCATGTGGCGCGTCCGGAGCACTGTGCTGACGCTCGCCATGGTCATGGCGGTGACCGGCTACGCCCTGATCGTTCCGATCGTTCGGTCTCAGGCCGGCCTGGAGGGAATCGACGAGAGCACCGAGGTACCCCTGATGGCGTCGATCTTCCTGGCCATGGTGTGGCACGCTCGTCGAAGGCAAGCGGCCATGCGACAGACGGAGCAAGCCCTGGAACGGGAGAGGGACGCCGTCGAGCGCCTGCACGCCATAGACGAAGCGAAGAACACGTTCCTGCAGGCGGTCTCGCACGACCTCCGAACTCCCCTTGCGGCAATCCTGGGCTTCGCCCTAACCCTCCAGAAGGAGGAGGAGCTCGCGCTCTCGGCGGAAGATCGCCGGGACCTGGCCGGCAGGCTGGCGGCGAACGCTCGGAAGCTCAACCGCCTGGTGACGGATCTCCTCGACCTGGACCGTCTCCAACGGGGGGCTCTGGAGCCTGCGATGAGCCCCACGGACGTGGGAGCCCTGGCCAGGAGCGTCCTCGAGGGGCTGGACGGACTTCCGCGTGACAAGATCCAGGCTGAGCTCGACCCGGCTGTGGTGCCCGTCGACGCCGCCAAGGTGGAGCGCATCCTGGAGAACCTGCTGGTCAACGCCATCAGGCACACTCCCCCTGATGCCCACATCTGGCTGCGGGTGACGCCCCAGGAGTCCGGCGTGCTGATCGCGGTCGAGGATGACGGCGCGGGGGTCCCCGAGGCCTCCCGCAAGACGATCTTCGAGCCGTTCCGGCAGGGGCCGGAAGGCGGCAGTCCCTCGCCCGGCGTCGGCATCGGGCTCTCCCTGGTGGCTCGGTTCGCAGAGCTTCATCGCGGGCGGGCCTGGGTACAGGAACGCGTCGGAGGCGGAGCCTCCTTCAGGGTGTATCTGCCTGCCCCAGCCGGCGGGTTCTCCCCCGAGGCCTCTTCGCATACGAGCCAGTCGGAGACCCGGATACCAAGCGCCTTCTGACTCCCGAATGTCACGAGGGCCTCTCGGTCCCCGCGTTCTGCGAAGATCGAGCCGATCCCGTCGCCGCTGTCATGCGCTGGATGGCTCTCTGCTCGGCTCCCTCCTGGATCCATCGGGCCCCGCACCTGGTGCAGAACGCATGGCGCGTCGAGCCGAGGACGATCACGATGCGCACGGACTGACACACGGGACATCTGGACATCGCCCGTCTCCTTTCTCCCCACCTAGGTGGTGGGGACCTTCTGAATGAGCGACTTCGCCGAGTCGATGCCGATGGCGAAGCCGATGTTCTCCGCCTGGCTGCTTCCGGCGGCGTTGATCCCGATGACCTCGCCGTCGAGAGTCACCAGTGGTCCCCCGGAGTTCCCGGAGTTGAGGGCCGCGTCGGTCTGGATCACAGCATGACCGTCGACAGGTTCCGGGCGTCGACCTTGAGGACCGCCAGGTCGAGCTGCTTATCGGTCGCCACCACGCGGGCGGCCAGGGTCCGCCCGTCGGGCAGGGTCACCGTCGTCTCCAGGGCATCCTCGACGACGTGATAGTTGGTCAGGGTCAACGTCCTGGCTCGTAGAGCCGACCACAGCCTGTCCTTGCCGGTCATCTGACCAGCACCTCCTCGCGGGGGACCTCCGGCGAACCTCGTCGATCGTCCGCCGCATCAGCCAGTGAAGCCGACGCCCCTGGGAGCCGGCTGAAAGCCATCCAGGAGTTCCGTGTGCATGCTCAGCCGGCCCTCGTGGATCCAGGCGCGTTTCGGCGCCCTGCCGGCGATCCCGCTGTCGTGTGTGACGATCACCAGGGTCTGTCCGCGATCGGCCCACAGCCTTTCGAGGAGCCCGATGATCTCGTCCCGGGTTCCCTCGTCGAGGTTGCCGGTCGGCTCATCCGCGAGGATCACCCTCGGGTTTCGAACGAGAGCCCGGGCGATGGCCACGCGTTGCTGCTCTCCCCCGGAGAGTTCCAGGGGGAGGTGGCGGGCCCGTGGAGCGAGGCCGACATCGTCGAGCGCGGCGTGAGCTCGTTGCCGCCGTTCGGACGGGCTCACCCCGAGCGGGACGAGCGCCGTCTCCACGTTTTCCTGGGCGGTCAGTGTCGGGATGAGGTTGGAACCCTGGAACACGAACCCGAAGCTCCGGCTCCTCAGCCTGGTGAGTCGTCCCTCTCGCATCCGGGTGAGGTCGCGCCCCTCGAACAGAACGGAGCCAGAGGTGGGGCGATCCAGCGCCCCGAGCAGTTGCAGCAGCGTGGTCTTCCCCTGACCGGTGGGACCCTGGATGGCCAGGAACTCGCCTTCGGCGAGCGACAGGCTCACGTCGTCGAGGGCCGTGATCGTCGCTCGGCCCTTCCGATAAAGCTTGGTCACGTTCCGCAGTTCGTACATCTGCCATTCCTTTCTCTGTTCGTCGTCTGGCTCGGCCTTGATCGGATCCGTAACCGTGGCCTGTCCGGCTCATTCCACCCGGCGCAGGGCCTCTGCCGGCCGGAGGCGGGCTGCGCGCCAGCCGCCGAGGAGTCCGGCCAGGATTCCACCGGCCAGAGCCAGGCCGATGGCCAGGGCGAAGAGGCTCGCCGACAAAGGCGCGGTGAGGGGCACGGTGACCGTGTGCGATGCCGCCTGGAGGGCCTGACCGATCGGGCCGGGCGCGGTGGTACCAGCGCCGGTGGCACCGACCGTGGCCTTCAAGCTCGGGAAGAGCTTCGACACCAGGAACGCCCCGCCCACGCCCAGGCCGATGCCGAGGATCCCTCCCAGGATCCCCTGCACAACGGCCTCGCCCATGACCTGGCCCACGACCCTGCGGGTTCGCCAGCCCAGGGCCTTCAGGGTGCCGAACTCCCTGATGCGCCTGCCGACCGCGGCTATGGTCAGAAGGCTCGCCACCGCGAACGCGGCGATCAACGCGGAGGCCGACAGCCAGGTGCCCAGATTCCCCGACAGGTTCGAGGCGCTGGCCAATGAGCCGCTCACCTGGGAGGCAAGGTCATCCGCAGTGGTGACCGTGGCCTTGGGCAGGGCCTTCTGGATCTCGGCCTTGATCCTGGCGATGGCCGAGGCGCTGGTGGCCTTGACGTAGATCCTGTTGACCTTGCCCGAGAGGCCGGCGAGCTTCTGAGCCCGCGCCAGCGGGATGTAGACATTGGATGACACCCCGCCGGTCCGAGCTGTGGCGATCCCGATCACCGTGTACTTCGTTCCATCGATGGTGATCTTCGATCCGACCTTGAGTTTGTGCTGCTTTGCGTAGCTCTGGTCCAGGATTGCGACCTTCGCGTTCGATTCCGATGCCGAGAAGTACCGGCCGCTGGTGATCTGCGAGGCCGTGAGCGCGCCCACGCCGGAGCGTGTCGAATCGACGCCCTCGATCGAGTACGAGGTGACCTTCACGGGGGGGACCGAGGGCAACGCCGCCGGCGAGGCGAGTCGGGAACCCGAGCTCGGAAGGCTCGGGAACGTTCCTTCGAGATGGATGGCGATGAGGGACACGCCACCCGAGACCTGGCTCACGCCGGATAGGTGGGAGAGCTTCGAGACCTGATCGGCCGACATCGTCGCGGAGCCCGGGCTCTGGAGTATCTGATCGCGAGAGAACCTCTCGCCCTGCTGGGCCCGGTCCGCCGGGTTCAAGCCGAACCGGGCCGGCCCCCCCGTGCCGGGAGCCGCTGCCTGAGTGACAGTGATATCGGTGCCCACGCCGTAGAGGGAGTGGAGGACCGATTCCTGCGCCGCGCTCACTCCATCGGACATCGCCGAGACCGTGACGACCAACCCGATCCCCAGGGCGAGCCCCAGGGCGACCACGACGGCCTGGCGCCGCCTGCGGCGCAGCTCACGGCCGACATAGGTGAAGAACATGTCTCCTCCCTTCTTGCGCTGCCTCGCAGCGAGAACCCCCGAATGAAAGCGTCCGGAGTTGAGGGGCAGCTGAAGCCAACCTTGGAGAGTGCTGTGAGAATGAGGGCCGTGAAGCTCGAGGTCCATCCGCTGACCAAGGACCGGTGGCAAGACTTGGTGGAGCTGTTCAATCGCCCGGGGGCTTCGATCGTCCGGGGGTGCTGGTGCATGTACTACCGGAAGTCGGGGCAGAGCGGCATCGGCCCGGGCGAACAGAACAAGAGGGCTCTGAAGTCGCTGGTGGACGGCGGCTACGTCCCCGGCCTCATCGGCTACGAAGGCGGGAGCCCGGTCGGATGGATCTCGCTCAGTCCTCGCGAGGACTACGCCAAGCTCAAGCGCTCGCCGGTCATGAAACCGGTCGACGACAGGCCGGTCTGGTCGATCGTGTGCTTCTTCGTCGATCGACGAGCCCGCGGCAGGGGGGTCTCGGAGGCCCTCCTCCAGGGGGCCATCGACTATGCGCGTTCCCAGGGCGCCACCCTGCTGGAGGCCTACCCGGTCGACAAGAAGGAGCGAAGCCACCCGGACTTCATGTTCTTCGGGGCCAAGAGCATGTACGACAAGGCAGGCTTCAAGGAGGTGGCCCGCCGGAAGGAGACTCGCCCGGTAGTGCGGAGGGCCATTCGCCGCAAGAAGGCCTGATCAGGCGCTTTCGGCCGAAACCTGCTCGTCGACTCCGGGTCCGTCGGGCCGCGGATCTTCCTGTGAGCCGGCCGGAAGGCGTACTTCGAATGTGGTGCCTGCCCCATTCGAGGACGTGGCGCTCACCTTCCCCCCGTGAGCTTCCACGATGGCGGAGACGATGGACAGGCCGAGTCCGGCTCCTCCGGTCCCCCTGGACCGCGTGGGATCTCCTCTGTAGAAGCGCTCGAACACCCGCGGGGCCACCTCTGGGGACAGCCCCGGCCCTTCATCGGCGACGGTGAGAACCAGCTCACCGTCCTCCCGCGTGATCTTCACCCGGACCGCGGTGCCCTTCGGCGTGTGAACGCGGGTGTTGTCCAGCAAGTTGTCGAGCACCTGCCGGAGCCTCCCCTCGTCACCGAACACGAAGGCCGGCCCATCGACGTCGACGCTGATGGGGCGCTCGGCGTCGATGGCGCGAGCGCTCTCCGCCGCGTCCTCGGCGACCCTGGCCAGGTCGACCCGGTCTCGTTCCAGCGGCCGCCCCTGATCGAGCCGGGCCAGGAGGAGGAGGTCGTCCACGAGCACGCCCATGCGGGACGCTTCGGCCTCGATGCGGCTCATGGACTTGGCGAGATCCTCCGGCCGCGAGTCCGCGCCGCGCCGAAACAGCTCCGCGTACCCCCGGATGGAGGTCAGAGGGGTTCGAAGCTCGTGGGAGGCGTCGGCGACGAACCGGCGCAGCCGCGATTCCGAAGCGCGCCGCTCCTCGAAGGCCGCCTCGATCTGCGCGAGCATCGAGTTCAGGGCCAGTCCCAGACGGCCGATCTCTGTCCGCTCATCGGTAGGCTCGACCCGGCGAGTGAGGTCTCCGGCCGCGATCGCCCCGGCCGTCTCACCGATCTGCTCGAGGGGCCGCAGCCCGCGCCGGACCAGCCAGTACGAGAGCAATCCCAGGCCGAGCAGGACCGCACCGGACACGATTCCTTCAATGAGCCGAAGACGGGAGAGCGTGTCCTCCACGTCTGTCAGGGGGATCGCCACGATCAGTATTCCGGGCTGCGACTGGATCCCGGTGCGAATGGTTACTGCGTCCGCGTCCACCAGTACGCGGAAGCGAGTCGAGGAACGGCCGGCTGCACCGGTCGTGAAGATGTCCGGACGCTTGCCCGGCGCTCCCGGCCTGGGGAGGGTGGACGGAAGCGACGGTTTCGGCGGAGCGGTCCCTTCGTACCCTTCGTATGTGAACGTGCGGTCCTTGAGGGCGACGCCCTTCGAGTCGAGAACCGCGCCATAGGTACCGGCGGGGAACTGCGATTCCGGTCCCCCAGGGTTGCCCGGGAAGGGCCGGCCCTCACCAAGGGCGTGGGCAACCGGGAACTCCGCCGCCGTCAGTTGCTGATCGACCCGGTTCAGGAGGGACGAACGAAGCGACGTGTACGTCACCACGTTCGATACGGCCAGGCCCGCGAACACCAGGACGATGACCGCGACGAGCAGCTTCAACCTGAGCGGCATGCGATCACTCCGGCGGGAGCCGAAGCACGTACCCGACGCCCCTGACGGTATGGATCAGCCTGGGCTCCCGTCCGTCCACCTTCTTCCTCAGGTAGCTGATGTAGGTCTCGACGATGGAGGAGTCGCCCCCGAAGTCGTAGTTCCAGACATGATCGAGGATCTGGCTCTTCGAGAGCACCCTGCGGGGGTTGGAGAGGAGGAACCGCAGGAGGTTGAACTCAGTGGCGGTGAGGCCCACAGGGTCTCCCTGCCTCCACACCTCGTGAGAGTCCTCGTCCATCTCCAGGTCGGCGAACTTCAGTCGCTCGGGCTGCGGCCCCGAGCCCCGAGCCCGCCGCAAGATCGCCCGGATACGGGCGACCAGCTCCTCCAGGCTGAAGGGCTTCGTGACATAGTCGTCTCCCCCGATGGTGAGGCCTCGTACCTTGTCTTCCGTGGCATCCCGAGCGGTCAGGAACAGCACGGGGACACGTCGCCCCCGATCGATCAGCTTCCGCTGGACGTCGAATCCGTCGACGTCGGGGAGCATGACGTCAAGGACGATCAGCTCGGGCCGGAACGACTCAACCAGGCTGAGCGCCTCCCGACCGTTGGCAGCCGACGTCACCTCGAACCCCTCGTAGCGCAAGGCGGTGGCCACCAGATCGGTGATGTAGGCCTCGTCATCCACGACGAGGATCCGTGCACAGTCGGCCGGCGAGGTGGTCCCCGGCGTCATCGACATCGTCAAAGACTCCATCGTTCGCTCCTATTCAGAGCCGGACGGCCTCGGCTCCCCGGCGGCCGTTCCGACTCCCCCCAGGTCCTGGGACCTCTGCAGAAACTCTTCCCTGCTCATCTCGCCCCGAGCGTACCGGAGACGAACCTCCTCCAAGGCGCCATCCGGGCGGGCGACTGTTTCTCCGTCCCTTGTGGCCGGAAACAGGCCCGACCCACGTGAAGGCAGCCTGAAGACTGCCCAGACAACCAGCCCGATCAACCCGAGCAGGAGCAAGAAGGGCACGAAGCCCCCGAGGAACCACCACCAGCCGTGATCCCCGAAGAAACGCCCACCATGATTCGCCAGCAACATCGGATCGAACACCTCCTCAGACGGTTTCCTCTTCCCTTCGTCGGGAGGTAGTGCACCAGCCGAACCTTAAGGAAGGCTGTGAGTCCGCCCAGAATCGGATGAATCGATGCCGGCGGCGCGTCCTCTGAGAGAACTGTTGCACGATTCCCAGGGATTTCTAAAGCCCCGATGATCGGATATGGGGTTGCTCGAAAAGAACGCAGGAGGGAAGGAGGCCGAATGCGACTCAGATCCCGTAACGCGATCGCCCTTGCCATCGTTGCGCTGATCCTCATCGGGGCAGGGGTCGCCGTGGCCCAATCGCAGTCGCCCTCTCCCTCCCCATCCTCCTCTCGCCAGGGGAAGTCTGCGATCCTCGGGCGGAGCGAGTTCCTCGACGACGTGGCCCGCCGCCTCGGGATCCAGCGGTCCAGGCTGCATTCCGCGTTGAAGGCCATGGCGCTCGCGGAGGTGAACTGGGCCGAGGACAACGGCTTCATCACGAAGACCCGGGCCGACCTCATTCGCCAGAGGATCAACAGCGGCGACGCGAAGGGCCTGGGCCGGTTCGGCCTGCACGGTCCGCTGGGCTTCGGACACGACGGGTTGGGGCTCCACGGCGGGTTCTTCAAGGGTCACATTGGCCGAGGATTCGGCCTCCTGACCGCCGCGGCGAACTACCTGGGTCTCTCCAAAGGGAACCTGGTGGACGCCCTGCGCTCGAAGACTCTCGCTCAGGTCGCACGGGACCAGGACAAGTCCATGGGGGGGCTCGAGGCGGCGCTCCGGGCGGCGAAGAAGGCTGAGCTCGACGACGCCGTGACCAGTGGTGAGATCACCAGCGCGCAGGAGAACGCCCTGCTCGAGCGGTTCGGCTCGCAGATCGGCGACGTAGTGAACGGGATCCCTCCAGCCTTGACCGATCTGGCCCGCCGCCTCGGCATCGCTCGCCCGAGGCTCATCACCGCGATCAAGGACGCGGCGATCGACCGGGTCGACGCGGCACTGGCCAAGGGGGACATCACGAAAGCGCAGGCCGACGCGATCAAGCAGCGGATCAGGTCCAGCCCAGCGTGGCCCCTCGCAGGCAGCATCGGGCTCTGCGGTGGACCCGGTCGGTTCGGATTCGGTTTCGGGGCTCTGGAGCGAGGGTCGCGCTTCGACCATTCCGGCTACGGCGAGGACGCCATAGGCTTGTAGAGGCTGCGCCGCCAGGGTGACGGGCCCCCACCCTGGCGGCGCCGGTTCCTTCCCGACTCCGTCTCGCATCTTCTGTAGAGGGCATTCTCATTGCCTTCTCTCAGCCGTCGCTCAGAGCCTCCCAAGGCTCGGATAGGAGAGTCCCAGCACGGCCGAGGCGATCGCCTCGATGGGACGAAAGGAGACGTCGGTGGGCTCCGTGGCGCTGAGGGAGACAGGGGGGAAGTGGATGCTCAGATCATGGATACGGCATGGAACGCGAGCGTGATCCTGACGTTGACCGATGCCGGTCGAGAACCCTCGTACAGCCGGTCCCTGCCGGTGGCGTTGATGCTGGCACGGCGTACCGGGGCGATCCTTCTCCTGGTGGATCGGTCCGAGGGGACATGGGCCGAGACTCCTCACCACCGGGGGCCGTTCTCCCCCGAGGACTTCCGCCGGGCCGGGAGGACCCACTTGGACGCTCAGCTCGGGGAAGCCGCAGCTGAAGGACTGGTGGTTCGGGTGCGGGTGCCGAGCTTCCCCCTGCCGGAGTCCTACTATCAGGAAACCGTCAGCCACAATGGGGTGGACCTCGCCGTGCTTCCCGAGCGATACCAGCACCCCACGATCACCGAGCGGCTGTCGGGGACCCGTACCGCCCAGGTGGCCAAGGCGATGGTCCCGACCGTCCCCGTGGTCCAGGTGTCGCGGGACGGGGGGGCTCCAGCTGCTCTGACCGCCGGTCCCGGTACTGTTCGCGCTTCCAGACAACGTTGTCCGAGAGGGCGGCCTCCTCCACCTCTCGGTTCGGATTGACATACCCGACTTTGCCATGGTTGAGTGTGACAACGTTGTCGGCCTGAGTGGGGGGAAGTCGGGTGAGGCCGAGATCCACCATGTGGGATGTGGCCCGGGCCGCCGGGGTCAGCCTGAAAACGGTCTCTCGCGTCATCAACGACGAGGTCGGAGTCAGCGCCGAGACGGCGGCTCGGGTCAAGAAGGTGATCGACTCCCTGGGCTACCGCCCGAACGACATGGCCCGCAACCTTCGGCGCCGACAGCGGTCCTCGAGCGTGGGCCTGATCATCGAGGACATCCGGAACCCCTTCTACTCCGCCATCGCCCGGGCGGTGGAGGAAGTGGTGCAGGTCAGACGGCAGCAGGTGATCCTCGGCAACTCCAACGAGGATCCGATCTCGGAGCGAAAGCTCGTTGGCGCCCTCCTGGAGCGCCGGGTGAGCGGCCTTCTCCTCGTGCCTGCGGGCCGCGATCACAGGTACCTGAAGGACGAGCTGGCTCACGGGATGCCCGTCGTGTTCATGGACAGGCCTCCCGGCAACATCGAAGCCGACGTCGTCCTGCTCGACAACGTGGGCGGGGCGAGGATGGCGGCGGAGCACCTCGTGGGACAGGGGCATCGGCGGATCGGTGTCGTCGGTGATCCTGGCTCGATCTACACGATCGAACAACGGGTGGCCGGGTTCCGGGAGGCCCTCGAGGAGGCACGTACTCCTCTCGACGAGGCGTTGGTGCGCCTGGGCGTCCGCGACGTGCTCGAGGCGGAGACGGCCACGCGGGAGCTGCTTTCACTGAGCGATCCACCCACCGCGATCTTCGCCACCAACAACCGGGCCAGTGTGGGAGCCCTGCGGGCGATGCGAGCACCCGGCGCTCGCATCGCCCTCGTCGGCTTCGACGACTTCGAGCTGGCGGACCTCCTTGGCGTCACGGTTGTCCGGCACAACCCGCTCGAGATGGGGCGCCGGGCCGCGGAGCTGCTGTTCGCCCGCCTGGGCGGTGACGACCGCGCGCCCCAGACGGTGGTCCTTCCCACAGAGCTGGTGGTGCGGGGGACCATCCCTGTTCGGGCGAGCCGGGAGCTACTCCCGCGGGCGTCTGGCGATCGGGAACCGTTCGAAACCGCTGCAGAGAGTTCGGCATGAGTCTTTCGAGAGGGGGGTGGTCTGGTAACGGAGGGGATGCAGCGGCAGATTCGGGAAGCGAAACCATGACTCACGGAGGGGACATGATGAGAAGGGGAATCATCCTGGCGCTGATGGTGGGGCTGGTCGCGACGGCCTGCGGCGGAGGCGGCGGCGCGAAGAAGGGCACCACCACCAGCAAGAACGTAGAGGTCTTCAGCTGGTGGACCGCACCGGGTGAGGCTGAAGCGCTCGACGCTCTGGTCAAGGTGTTCGACCAGAAGTATCCGACCTACACGTTCGACAATGCGGCGGTGGCGGGCGGGGCGGGAACGAACGCTCGGGCAGTCCTCGCCACCCGTCTCTCCGCCAACGATCCTCCCGCGTCGTGGCAGGGGCACGCCGGGCAGGAACTGATCGGCACGTACGTGGCTGCGGGGCAGATCGAGAGCCTCAACTCCCTCTTCCAGAAGGAGGGGTGGCTGAACGTGATGCCGAAGGGGCTCATCGATCTCATCTCGCAGAACGGGAACATCTACTCGGTGCCGGTGAACATCCACCGCGCCAACATCCTGTGGTACAACCCGAAAGTCCTGAAGGACAACGGTATTACGGTCCCGACGACCTGGGATCAGTTCTTCACCGCCGCGGACAAGCTCAAGGCGGCGGGGGTCACACCGCTGGCCATGGGCGAACAGTGGACCTCGATGCACCTGCTGGAGACGGTCCTGGCCGGGACGCTCGGGCCCGACAAGTGGACCGGACTGTGGAGGGGAACCACCGACTGGAACAGCCCCGAGGTGACGCAAGCCATCGCCACGTTCGCGAAGGTGCTGAGCTACACGAACAGCGACGCGTCGACCCTGAGCTGGGACCAGGCGGCCGGCCTGGTGGTCAACGGCGACGCCGCCTTCACGATCATGGGCGACTGGGCGGAGGGCTTCTTCAAATCGAAGGGGCTCAAGCCACACGAGGGGTACGACTGGGCCGCGTCGCCCGGTACCAACGGCGTCTTCGACATGCTTGCCGACAGCTTCGTCCTGCCCAAAGATTCACCGAACCCGAACGGCACGACGGCATGGTTGATCGTGGCCGGCTCCAAGGAAGGCCAGGACGCGTTCAATCCGATCAAGGGCTCGATCCCGGCCCGGACCGACGCCGACCGAAGTAAGTACGACGAGTATCAGCAGTGGTCCATGGACCAGTTCACGTCCGACACCATCGTGGGGAGCCTTACCCACGGCGCGGTCGCCAACGACAACTGGAAGTCCGAGATCGACACTGCGCTCGGGCTGTTCCTGACCAACAAGGACCAGGCGGCCTTCCAGAAGGCTCTGGCGGCGGCCTGCTCGGACGCGGGGACCTGTAGCTGATCTGCCGGACCTGGGCTAGCCTCCGCTCGTGACGAGTGGAGGCTGGCCCGGGTGCCCGCTCCGACCAGGCATCGGGGTTTCTGCGCCCGCATGAATCTCGGGAAGAATCACCGGCGAGGGGTGCGGCGGTGAGGAGACGCATCAACAAGGACTGGCTTCTCGCCGGCCTCCTCATCTCGCCCTCCGTCCTCGCCATCGGGGTCTTCGTCTACGGATTCATCGGCTGGTCCGTGCGCGTCTCCCTCAGCAAATGGAAGGGCCTGATCGCGAACTACGCCTGGGCCGGGTGGAGCAACTACGAGAAGCTGTTCGGCGATCCGCGGTTCCACATCGACGTCCGGAACACGCTCATCTTCACCGTGTTCTTCCTCACCGGCGCAATCGTCATCGGGTTCCTGGTGGCCGTCCTGCTCGACCAACGGGTTCCCGGCGAGGCCGTGTTCCGTGGCATCTACCTGTTCCCCATGGCCATCTCGTTCATCGTCACGGGGGTGGCGTGGCGATGGCTGATGAATCCGGCCACCGGTTCTCGCACCAGCGGTCTCAATCTCCTCTTCGACAAGGGCGGACTGGAGTTCCTGGCAAATCGTTGGCACACCACTCCCCCTCCCTGGGGGATCGCCTTCATCGCCCTTCCAGCCGTGTGGCAGATGTCCGGGTTCATGATGGCCCTGTTCCTGGCAGGTCTCCGGAGCATCCCCGACGACCTTCGGGAAGCGGCCCGGGTCGACGGCGCCAGCGAGTTCCAGATCTATCGGCGCGTCATCGTGCCGCTGCTTCGGCCCGTGGCTCTCTCGGCGATCATCATCCTCGGACACATCTCGCTCAAGATCTTCGACCTGATCGTGGCCATCAGCGGCAAGGATCTTCGGCTCGACGTGCCTTCCATCTACATGTGGACGACGACGTTCGACGCCAACAACTACGCGCGAGGCGCGAGCATTGGGATCCTCCTGCTCGTCGGGGTGGCTGTCCTGGTGGTGCCGTATCTGGTCTTCAGCCTGAGAGCCGAGTCGGAGATCTGACATGCGATCGCGTGGTCGCCTCCTGTACCTGTTCCCGCTGGTGGCCCTGGCGGCGTTCTACCTCCTGCCCGTGTATGTGCTCACGATCACGGGGCTGAAGAGCTTCGCCGAGGTCGACCTTTCCAGGATGTGGCAGTTCCCTTCGGGCCTGCACTTCGACAGTTTCCGGGCCGCGTTCGAAGCGCTCAGGCCACACCTACGCAACAGCGCGGTGATGGCCGTGCCCGCGGCCACCATTTCGGCGTTGCTTGGGTCCATGAACGGATACGTCCTCTCGAAGTGGAGATTTCGGGGCGCCAACGTGATCTTCACGCTGTTCCTGTTCGGGATGTTCATCCCGTATCAGAGCGTCCTCATCCCACTGGTCCTGTTCCTGCGACGGATCGGGCTCTACGGGAGCATCCCGGGACTGATCCTGGTCCACGTGGTCTATGGCATCCCCATCACGACCCTGATCTTCCGGAACTACTACGCCACCATCCCAACCGACCTGCTGGAAGCCGCTCGCATCGACGGGGCCGGGATCCTGCGGTCCTACTGGTACATCATCTTGCGGCTGTCGGCGCCGAGCTTCGCCGTGGCCTTGATCTGGCAGTTCACATCCATCTGGAACGAGTTCTTGTTCGCCATCATCCTGACCAAGCCATCGAACTGGCCGGTGACGGTCGCCCTCAACAACCTCGCGGGAACTCAGATCGTGCAGTGGAACGTGCAGATGGCGGGAGCCCTGCTGGCTGCGGTCCCCACGCTCATCGTGTACATCTTCCTGGGCCGCTTCTTCCTCCGCGGCCTGATGGCCGGCGCCATCAAGGGGTGATCCGAGCGCTCTCGAGCCGATCCGGCCGCCGGCGACCTACGACTCACCCACCACCAGCTCGGCCTTGACCCTGTCGATGTCCTGCTGGTACTTGAGCAGCAGGGAGAGGGTGTCCCGAGTCACCGTTCCGTCCACTCGATCGAGCCCGAGCAATAGGAGCGTTCGGGCCCAGTCGAGAGTCTCGGAGACCGACGGCGGCTTCTTGAGATCGAACCCCCGGACCGACCGGACCACTCGAGCGATCTGTTCGGCAAACGCCGATTCGATCCCAGGCACCCGGGCAAGGATGATCTCCTTCTCCCGCTCGATCGTCGGATACTCCATGTGCAGGAAGAGGCAGCGCCGCTTCAGCGCCTCGGACAGCTCCCGCGTGTTGTTCGAGGTCAGGACGACGAACGGCTGCGTGCTCGCCCGGATGGTTCCCAGCTCGGGGATGGACACCTGCCAGTCGGAGAGAACCTCCAGCAGCAGCGCCTCGGTCTCCACCTCCACCCTGTCGACCTCGTCGATCAACAGGACCACGGATTCGGGCGAGCGGATCGCCGTCAGGAGCGGTCTCGACAGCAGGAACTCCTCCGCGAAGATGTCGTGCTCGACCCGCTGCCAATCCGTCTCTCCCGAGTCGGCCTGGATTCGAAGGAGCTGCTTCTTGTAGTTCCACTCGTACAGGGCCTTCGCCTCGTCGAGCCCCTCGTAGCACTGCAGACGGATCAGCCGGTGCCCGGTGGCCGCCGCCACCGCCTTCGCCAGCTCGGTCTTCCCCACGCCTGCGGGCCCCTCGCAGAGCACCGGCTTGTCCAGCTGGTCTGCGAGGTAGACGGTCACAGCAAGCTGGTCGTCGGCCAGATAGCTGGCCTGGGCGAGTCGCTGCTTGACCTCCGAGGGCGACCCGAATCGACGCACCGTCTCGACTGTCATCGGTCCCCATCATCTCCCGGATCAGCTCACCCGTCGACCGATCTGCCACGGACTCGTTCGGGCTCGGTCGTCTCATTCGGGCCGGAGGCAGCCGATGGATCCTCTTTGACCCGGACTCGCAGCTGGACGGGGAAGAACCGGATGTTCCACCGGTCCAGCACCAGGCCCCACAACCCCCTCGGAGCCTGCACCATCACCAGGATCGCCACGGCACCCAGGATGATCAGGTAGATGGGCCCCAGGTCGGCGAGGTATTGCTGGAGGAGGAAGTACACGATGGTGCCGACGATCGGGCCCGAGATCGTGCCGATCCCGCCGATCACGACGGCGAAGATCATGAACACCGTCCAGTTGACGCTGAACGTGGCATCCGGCTGGAGACGAAGCAAGCTCAGGTAGATCACCGCGCCGGTGAGCCCGCAGATGGTGGAAGCCAGCACGTACACCTGGACCTTCGCCCGCAGGACGTGAATCCCCAGCGTGGGAGCGGCCATCTCCCGGTCTCGGACGGCGCGAAGGGCGAGCCCCAGCCGGGTCCGCAGAAGGTAGTACACGATCAGGACGGACGCGATGGCCAGCCCCAGAGCGATCCAATACGTGACGTACTCGCGCACGGTCCGGTCGATGCCAATGGCCGCGGTGATGGTCACACCGGATCCGCCACCGAGCGATTGGGTGTTCGCCGCAAGCAGCCGGTAGACCTCGGCAACAACCCACGTGCCGATGGCGAAGTAGCCACCCCTCAGACGGAACACCAGCGCGGCGGTGGGTATCGCCAGGACCGCGGCCACCAACGCGGCCAGGAACACCGAGACGAACAGGTTCACGCCGAGCCGGTCGGCGAAGAACAGGAGCCCATAGGCCCCGATCCCGATGTACGCCTGCTGCCCGATCGACACCAGGCCGGCGTACCCGGCGAGGAGGTTCCACATCTGGGCCAGCGCCAGCAGATAGAAGAACTGCACGAGTGTCCGGAGGACGCTGTTCAGGAACAGGGCCGGGGCGAGGGCGAGGACGAGGACACCGATGATGGCCACGGCCATCCCCCACCGGCTGGCGAAGGTGCTTCGCTCGACCACGACCCGGCGAGGCATCAGACCGCTCCCACCCGGGGGAACAGCCCCGTGGGGCGGACCGCCAGCACGGCCAGGAACACCAGGTGCCCAGACAGTTGGAACCAGCCGGGAGCGAGCTGTGCTCCCAGCGTCTGGGCGACGCCCAGGATGACCCCGCCGACGAGGGTCCCCCAGAGTGAGCCCAGTCCTCCGATGATCACGGCCTCGAAGGCAAAGATCAGGAGAACCGGACCCTCGAGCGGACCGAAGGTGGTTCGCACACCGACGAACACCCCGGCCACGCCGGCGATCCCGAGAGCGAGGCCCATGGCCACCGCATACACGTGACGATTGTCGATCGCCATGAGCTGAGCCGCCTCGGCGTCGTCCGAGGTAGCCCGAAGCGCTCGGCCGAACGTGGTCCGATCGAAGAAAAGCTGCATCGCCACCAGCAGCACGACCGCCACCAGGAAGATGGTGAGCGGCAACCAACCGACGGCGAGGCGGCTGGTCAGCCGGATGCTGACGTTCTCGATCCGGCCGGCATCCAGACCCCGAGAATCTGCGGAGAAGACCTTGAGCAGGATGTTCTCGATCACGACGGCCAAGCCGAACGTGACCAGCAGCGGGGGGAGAACCCCACTCCCCAAGGTGAAGTTGATCAGCAAGCGCTGCAGCACGTATCCGATGGTGAACATCACGGGGACCACGATCGCCATGGCCACCAGCGGATTGAGCCCGGTGTGATCCACGATGAAGAACGCGATGAACGCAGCCAGGATCGTCAGGACGCCATGTGCCAGGTTCACCACGCGCATGACGCCGAAGATCAGCGACAGTCCCGTGGCAAAGAGCGCGTAGAGCCCTCCCAGCATGACCCCTTGGACCATCGCGTTGACCCACGTCATGTCATCGCCAGCCGAAGTACGCCGCCCTGATCTGGTCCCGGGTCAGGTCTGCCGGCCGTCCGTGCAGGGACACCCGGCCCTCCAGGAAGCAATAGGCGCGGTGGGCGATCCCGAGCGCCTGTGTGATGTCTTGCTCCACGATGACCAGGGTCGTGCCTTCGGCCACGATGGCCGGAATCGCCTGATAGAGCTGCTTGACGATGATCGGGGCCAGCCCGAGGGAGATCTCGTCCATCAGGAGCATGCGCGGGTTCGTCATGAGGGCGCGACCGATTGCCAGGGCCTGTTGCTCACCACCCGACAGGAGTGCCGCCGGCCGTGTCGAGAGCTTGCTCAGCAATGGGAACGACTCGTACACACGCCTGAGGTTCCACCACCCCGGGCGCTTCCCGAATCCTCCCACCCGGAGGTTCTCCTCCACCGAGAGGCTGGGAAACACCCTTCTGCCCTCCGGCACCAGGGCGATGCCCATACTCACCCGGCGATACGCCGGCCGTCCGCCGACGGAGTTCCCATCGAACCGGACGGCATCGGCATCAGACCGAAGCAGTCCAGCCACCGTCTTCAGGAAGGTTGACTTTCCTGCACCGTTTGCTCCGATGATCGCCACGATCTCCCCCTCGTCGACCCGGAGCGACACGCCGAACAGCGCCTGAAAATCCCGGTAGAACTGATCGAGGGCCTCCACCTCGAGCAGGCTCACTCGTCCACGACCCCCATGTAGACGGCCTGCACCTCCGGACTGGCCATCACCTCGTCCGGCGGTCCCTCTTTGAGCATCCGTCCGAAGTCGATGGCCAGCAGGCGATCGACGACCGACACCAGTGCGTGCACGATGTGCTCGATCCACACGATGGTGATCCCCTCGGAACGAAGGTCTCTGATCGCCTCGATGAGCCGGTCCACCTCCGCTTCTGTGAGCCCCCCGGCGATCTCGTCCAGCAACAACAGCCGTGGGCCGGTGGCCAACGCCCGGGCCAGTTCCAGGCGTTTGCGTTCCAGGAGGGTGAGGGACCCGGCCAATGCGTTCGCCCTGCCGCTGAGCCCGGCGCGCTCCAGGAGGGCCATGACCATCCCGTAGGGGTCCGAGGCTGGCTCGGCTCTCCCGAACCGGGTCCCCACCAGAACGTTCTCGAACACGGTGAGTCCCTCGAACGGAAGAGGGATCTGATGGGTCCTTCCGATCCCCGCCCTGCACCTCTTGTGCGGAGGAAGGCGAGAGACGTCTCTTCCCTCGAACAGGATCTGCCCCGCGTCGAGAGGAACCGTTCCCGCGATGAGGTTCATCATGGTGGTCTTGCCGGCCCCATTCGGCCCGACCACTCCGAGAGCGTCACCGATCTCCAGGCGTACGTTCAGGTCATCGGCCACCCTCACCGAACCGAAGGACTTCGAGACGTGCTCCAGCTCCAAGATCGGGCTCACCGGCCTCCCTTCGACCGCTCGGCCAGGCTCGCTTCAGGACATTAGGACGACCCTGGGATGGGGCTCCAGCTGACCGGCGACTGGCGCGCCGGGAAGAGCGTTGTTGCTCACCACCACGAGCTCGAAGGGGAATTGCGAGCCCTTCTTCCACTGGCCACCCACCAGCTTCGTCTTCGCCACGTTCGGGGAACGGCTGCCAGTCCACTGGATCGGGCCCACGATCGTCTGCAGATTCGTCGACTTCACCGCGTCGATGATCGCGTTCGGGGTCACGTCGGCCGTTCGCTTCAACACGTCGGCGGCCACCTCGAAGAGCGCGTGGACGAACCCGATCGGCTGGGTCCACTGCTTGCTCGTCGAGGTGGTGTAAGCATCGGCGAGCTGCTTCGCGGACTCGCCCGTCAGGCTGGAGCTGAAGGGGTGCGTCGGGCCCCACCAGTATTCGGTGGACATCCCCTCACCGATCGACCCCAGAGCCTCGACCGATGACGGGAACAGCAGCGCCTTGCCCACGGATGCCACCTTCGGCACCAGGCCCTGCTGGCTGGCCTGCTTCCAGAAGTTCGTGAAGTCTGGAGGGATCGGGACACCTGTCAGGATCTCCACCCCTTGACTCTTGAACTTCGAGATCTGGGCGCTGAAGTCCTGTGTCCCGTTCTGGTACCGGCCGGGATCCACGATCGTATAGCCCTTCGGCCCGAAGAAGCTCGGGAAGCCGAGCTTGGCGTCTCCCCAGGCCTGGCCATCGCCGTCGTTCGGAAACACGGCCCCGACCTTCTTGTTCGTGGGGATGGTCTCCCACATGTCGAAGAAGACCTGCTCGATGTCCTCGAGGCCCCAGAAGAAGTGGTATGCGTACTTGAAGTTGATTGGGTTGGCCGGATCTTTCTGCTGCCCGAAGAACCAGGGCTGCAACGGCGCGACCGTGGAGATGCAGGGGACCCCGTTCGCCTCGCACTGTCCCGAGACCGGATTGGTCGTCTCGGGGGTGGACGCCACCACCATCAGATCGACCTGGTCATTCGAGATGAGGTCCGAGGCCACCTGCGCCGCACGGTTGGGGTCCGACTGGCTGTCCTTGGTGATGATCCGGATGCTCTGCGTCTTGCCGGCGACCTTCAGGCCCTTGTCGAATGCCTGGCGGATCCCGCCCAGGATGAAGTCGTCCGCTTCCCCGAAGGGTGCCAGCGGGCCGGTCTTCGGGCTCACGTAGCCGATCTTCAGGGCCTTGGCGGTGCCACCGGATGACCACGACTTACAGGCAGCCAGAACCCCCTAGAGCCCGAGCGTTGCCCCACCGACCCCCGCCACCTGGAGAAACCTCCGGCGGCTCAGCCTGGTCGCCAGAAGCGCGTCCTCCTTCGTCCCCTTCTGCTGGGTCATTCCCCCCTCCTGTCGTCGCGCCGGCGGGCGTCGGTTTCAGGTGCTTGTTCTCACACCACCCCCTCTACGCCCCGGTGGCGGGACCAGGGCGCCGCCCCTCGAAGGCATCCTCGAGAAGCCGGAGCACGTCATTCGGGCTCACGGGTCTGGGATTCCACGGCGGCGGGTCCGCCGCCAGACCCGCCGCCTCTTCCAGGTCCGACCGGCGCATGCCCAACGCGGCCAGACTGGTGGGGGCCCCGATCGAGAGCGCCAGGTCGAAGAGTCCCTCTGCCGCGTCGTCGACCCCCAAAGCCTCGGCTACGCGGTCGAGCGCCTCGGACGCCGCGGGCTGATTGAACCTGGCGGCGTGAGGCAGGATCACCGCGTTCACCTCGCCGTGGGCCAACCCGTAGGTTCCCCCCAGCACGTGGCAGATCCGGTGGTGGAGAGCCATCCCGACGACGGCCAGAGCAGCTCCCGCGAGGTAGGCGCCGTACAGCGCGTCGCTTCTGGCATCGATATCCGCGGGATCCCGTACCGACGCCGGGATGCCCCGAACCAAGGCCCGGATGGCCTCCTCGGCCATGAGCGAGGTGATGGGATTGGCCTCCTTCCCGTACAGTGCCTCCACGCAGTGGGCCAGAGCGTTCATCCCGCTCGGGCCCGTCACTTCGGGCGGCACCGACGTCGTCAACGCGGGGTCGTACAGGACGGTCTTGGGGAGTACTCGCAGGTCGCGCCCGGTCCTCTTCATACCGTTCGAGGTGATGCCATAAATGGGTGTCATCTCCGACCCGGCGTACGTCGTGGGGACGGCGATCAAGGGGAGGCCAGACTCGAGCACAAGGGCCTTGCCGAACCCGGTAGTCGTCCCGCCACCGATGGTCACCAGGCAGTCCGCGCCCGCGGCCTCGGCGGCCTTTCGAGCCTCCGCCACCGCTTCCACGGGGACGTGCAGCGCGATGTCGGTGAAGATCCCCGCGAACCTGGGACCCAGCGCCTCGGCGGCCTCGTCCGCCAGCTCTTTGGTCGTGGGATCGGCTACCACCAGGACATGTCCTGCGCCCAGCCGATCGACTTCATCGGGCAGGCCGGCCACGCTCCCGATGCCGAAGACAATTCGGCCCGGAAGCGCATCGAAGGTGAACGATCTCATCCCAGTGGCCTGGATGGGTCCCGACCTCCCTGCGACAGCCACGGGTAGCGCTCGGTGTCCAGCCCGGCGTAGTCGGGATCGAGGTAGATGAAGCACCGCTGGATGACGAAGTCCCTGACCTCGAACACGTCGCACCACCGGCCGCCGTGGGTGAGGCCCGCGCGCCATTCCCCATCCATGTGCTCTCCGTAGCTGGTCCCTTCGCACGCGAAGAGGTCCGACCCGGTCATGACCCAGTTGAAGTCCGCGTAGTTGTGCTTGATCGACTTGTATCGGGCGCCGACGTCGCCGAACATCCTCCCGATCTGCTCCTTGCCTTCGGCCAGGCCCCATTTCGGAAAGTAGACCTGAGCGTCGTCGGCGAACAGGTCCAGGATCCCGCCGCCGGTCGACGTCACCCCTCCGTTGTCGAAGGCCTTCAGGTACTCCAGCGCAACCGACTTCCTCTGCTCGTCGGTCATGGTCTCCTTGGCGACTGCCATGCCTCACCCCTCCTCTCGCGGGTACCACACCGGGACCTCCGCATCGACGTTCACCCAGACGGACTTGGCGTACGTGTATTCGTGCATGGCGTCGAACCCCATGTCCCGCCCGTATCCCGAGTCGCCCACCCCACCGAACGGGGATCCCGGATTGACCCGCTTGTACGAGTTCACCCAGACCATGCCGCTGCGGATCCCGCCGGCGAGGCGGTGGGCCCGCTGGAGGTCCCTCGTCCACAGCCCCCCACCCAGCCCGTACTCGACCGCGTTGGCCAGGGCGAGCGCTTCCTCTTCGTCGCGGAACTGCGTGACCGTGACGAACGGCCCGAAGACCTCTTCGCGGGATATGCGCCCGCCGGGGTCGGCACGGACAACCGTGGGCTCGACGTAGCAGCCCGCGGACAGAGCAGGGTCCTCGGGCGGCTTCCCTCCGGTCAGGATCTCGCCGCCCTCGTCGAGGGCGACCTTCACGTAGTTCAGGACCCGGTCGCGATGCTCCGGGGACGTCAGCGGTCCCATCTCGGTGGACAGGTCCAGGGGGTCACCGACCCTGATCGACCGGGCCAGAGGCACGAATCGGTCGAGGAACTCCTCGGCGATCCCCTCTTGCAGAAACAGCCGCGACCCCGCGATGCACGCCTGTCCCTGGTTGTGGAAGATGGCGAAGGCGGAGCCATTGACCGCCGCCCTGAGATCGGCGTCGTCGAAGACGATGTTGGCGCCCTTGCCTCCCAGCTCGAGCTGGACCCGCTTCAGGTTGCCGGCGGAGGCCTGAACGATCGTGCGCCCGACCTCGGTCGAGCCCGTGAAAGCGATCTTCTGTACCCCCGGGTGCTCGGCGAGGTACGCCCCGGCCACGTGCCCGAAGCCGGGGACGACGTTCACGACACCGGGCGGGAAGCCCACCTCTGCCAGGAGCTCGGCAACACGAAGCGACGAAAGCGGGGTCAGCTCGGCCGGCTTGAACACCACGGTGTTTCCGGCGGCCAGAGCCGGGCCCATCTTCCAGCTGGTGAACATCAGCGGGAAGTTCCACGGGACGATCTGCCCCACCACCCCCACGGGCTTACGGAGGACGTAGTTGAGGAATCCCTTTTCGACGGGAACGACGCTCCCCTCGTACTTGTCGGCCATGCCGCCGAAGTAGCGGAACGTGGCCACCGTCCGGGGTACGTCCAGCCGCGAGGAGTCACGAAGCGGATGTCCGGTATCGGTGGACTCCAGCCTGGCCAGCTCGTCCGCATTCGCCTCGACCGCATCGGCCAGCCGGTAGAGGAGCCGTCCGCGGTCGGATGCCGCCATCCCGCTCCAGTCCGAGAACGCGGCCTGCGCCGCCTCTACCGCACGATCTATGTCGGCCGGACGGGCCTCGGCGACGTCCGCGAGTTTCGAGCCGTCGTGCGGATTGAAGACCTCGAACGTGCGCGCCTCGACCCCGTCGACGAACCGGCCTCCGATGAACAGCTTGTCCTGCACGTGAGGCCCCTCGGGACTCGTGCGGGCCTCTAGAAGTCGACGGCGAACGGAGGCAACTTGCCGCTGGACAGCATCTCTGGCAGGTCCGGGTGCCCGTTCTCCCACACCAGGAGCATCGAACGCTTGGGCGCGTACCCCTGGTGCCGGATGTCGGCCGGCATCGAGGCGACGTCGCCGGGCTTCATGACCACCTTCGCCCGGGCCGACCCCGTGTCGCGATCCTCGACGTTCCACCAGATCTCGTCGGAGAGCTGGACGAACCACTCCACGCGATCGTTGCCGTGGATGATCGGCAGGATGTACTCCTCGGTGGTGGGGCAGGCCAGGCTGTACTTGCACGCCGAGACAACCGAGGGGTTCCACGTGACGTCCGAGCGGGACAGGTAGGCGAAGAGGTTGAACGCGGCCACGTCCTCCTCGAATCCGGGCTCCGGGTGGACCTCCGGCTCGTCCTGCGGAACGTCGAGGAAGTGCCGGTTGATCGGGAAGCCGCTTTCGTCCGAACGGATCTGCTCGTCCCCCGGAACACCGACCATCCGCTTGGCGGTCACCCGGTGACGGGTGATCGCTCTTCGGTTGTTCCCTCGCTTGGGACCGAACGCGCTGCCGGTTTCGCTGGGGCTGGCAAACGGATCGAACCCCTCGTTCGTCCAGTCGTCCAGCATCGCCTTGAACGTCTCGCGGATGAGGAGCGTGGGGAAGTTCTCCAGATGGTCGAGCTCCGCCTTGCGGTACGAGTCGTTGTATCGCCCGGCGAACAGGTCAACGGTCCCGTAGTGGTTCACGGTGCCCACCACCCCATCGAAGTTCACGATGCCGTAGAAGAAGTCCCAGGCCACGTCGCGCTGGAGGGCCTTCAGGAACGAGTCGGCAGACATGACGTGGCTGCCGGTGGGCCATCTGACGTACGCGAAGTACTCGTTCCGGCTGAACTCCAACTCTCCGAGGCGGAACGTGCGATATCCGTGCTCGTTCGGCTCGCTCGCGTCCACCTGGACTTCGGGTATGGCCTCTACCGCCATGGCTGCCCTCCTCTTCGGTCCGGCACGTCCTGACTGGATCTCAGACTCGTACTCCGATGGCTCATGGAATGGTCTGGCAGATGTCGGCCCACTTGTAGACGGTGTCCGGCCCGGCGATGGTCTGAAGGAGGATCACGCCGGGCGTTTCGGCATGGAACTGGTATGCCGCACCTGTGGGCAGGAGGGCCATGTGTCCCTTCCCCGCTCTGAGGTAGCCCATGTTCCGGCCCGCCGGCTCGCCGGGCAGAGCGATCGAACCTTCCTGATCGGGGGGGACGACTGAGGGATCATCGAGCTTGACGAGCCTCACCTCGACCTCCCCGTCCATCACCAGGGCGAACTCGTCGTGTGCCGCCGTCCTCCACTCCGAAGTCCCTTCGGCGCGAAGGACCTCCAGCACGTATTCCATGTTCTTGGCCACGGCCACCTTCTCGTAGGGCTTGGACATGGAAGCGACCTCGAACATGTTGGAGTACGTGTAGTGCTTGGGATCGTCGTCGATGATCTCGAGCGTGCCCTTCTCGTAGCTGTCCAGGGAGCCGAGCTTGGTGACGTATTTGGTCAAGGCGATTCCCCCCATCCGTCCTCAGCCACGGTCGGACGTCGAAAGCATGGCTGCCGGCCCTCTCGAGCTTGCGTTCGCTATGCGAACTCTTGTACGGTCTCTGGACTCGGATTATTCTTCGGAGGCGATGAAGGTGTCAAGCCAGGCCCGACCTGCGGAGTTCGTCCAATCCCTGGAACGAGGGCTCGCCGTGATCCGGGCCTTCTCCCGGGAACGCCCGGCGCTCACGTTGTCCGAGATCGCCGACCTGGCCGGCCTCACCCGGGCGGCCGCGCGGCGCTTCCTCATCACGTTGAAAGATCTGGGATACGTGGGGAGTGACGGACGACTGTTCTCGCTCCGGCCCCGGGTTCTGGAGCTCGGCTACTCCTATCTGTCGTCCCTCCCGATCTGGGAGGTGGCCAAGCCGCACCTGGAGGATCTGGCGGACAAGGTCCGCGAGACCACATCGGCGTCGGTGCTCGATGGGACGGACATCGTCTTCGTGGCCCGGGTCGAGACGAAACGGATCATGGCCATGACCCTCGGAGTGGGCTCGCGCCTTCCGGCCTGGGCCACGGCGATGGGCCGGGTGCTCCTGGCCGACATGAGGCCGGCCGACCTCGACCAGTACTTCGCCAAGGTCACGCTGGAGCCGCTGAGCGCCCGGACGGTGACGGACGAGGCCGAACTGCGCGGGATCATCGAGCAGGCCCGCATCCAAGGGTGGACGCTCGTGGATCAAGAGGTGGAAGAGGGTGTGCGGTCGCTGGCGGTGCCCATCCGGTCCACGGACGGACGAGCGGCAGCCGCCCTCACCGTTTGCTCTCACGCCTTCCGGGTGAGTGTGGAACGGGTGATGGACGAGTTCCTGCCGCTGGTCCTCGAGACATCCAAGCGGATCACCGACGAGATCTCCGCGCGCTGAGTTTCCTGGTCTCCTCAGGGTGTCAGGTCGATCAGCGGCCCCGTGATGGCGAAGCGCAAGGCATCGCCCACCCCTGCGAAGAATCCGAACATGATGAGCGAGGCCGCGAGGATCATGACATTGCGATAGAAGAACATCGTCTGGGCCTGCTTCTGGTTGGGGTCCTGAACCTCCCAGAACCGGTGGAAGTACCAGGCAGCCGGGATGACGAAGGCACCCAACATCAGGGCGCCGATGTCCGGCCAGATGCCGAGGGCGACGGAGATCGACGCCACAACCAGCCACAGGCCCGCCGGCCACCCCGCAACCGCTGGGACCGGGAACCCCACGGATTGCGCATAGCCTTCGGCCATCTTGGAGCTCTTCAGGTGAAACGAATAGCCGGACACATACGAAGGGAAGATCACGAACAGGATCCTCCCGATCAGGACGATGATCCCTGCTGCGGTACTCATGACAGCCGCGCTCCCTTCTCTCGGCGCTTCAGGACTCCTCGCCTTGTGGCTCGGAGCTGTCGCCCTGCTTCGAACCGTCATCCGAGTCGGATCCAGCCCGCCTTCTCGGACGTCCGCCCCACGTGGGTGGCGGATCCGGTGACTTCGACTTCGGCGAGCCCGGCGAGAGGACATCGACCGTTCCGATGACCACGGCCGTGAGCTGGGCGATGACATCGTGCACGTCCGGGCTGTTCGGCAAGACACATCGAAGGTCGGTGACGCCAGCGTGAGCAAGCTCGATGACCCGCTCCTGGCACTGCTCCAGCGTGCCGAACACACCCACTTCCGAGGGGGGACCGAAGGTCTCGAACAGCGACTCGGATTCGGCTCGAGCCTGGGCCTCGGCCAGCGTGCGGCCGATCGAGACCGGCAGCTCGAGGGCGATCCCCAGGCTCGCCGGATCTCGCTCGCCGCGTTCGCACGCCCGGCGGACCTGGCCCACCGCTTCCGTCACGTCCCTGATCGCCGCGGCAGGGATCACCACGTCGTCGGCCACGGAGACGGCGACGTTCATCTGTGCCGGACCGATCGCCTCAACCGAGAGGCTTGGCCCTCCGGGCTGGGGCGAGGCGACCCCGAGCTCGGCCGGGGCGGCCTCCTCCGAGCCCCCGACGGCGACGGCCTGTCCGGACAGCAGCCCGCGGAGGATCGTCGCGTACCGCTCGAGCCGCCGGGCCCGGATGTCCGGATCGGGGAAATCGAAACCGAACGCCAGGCTCTCGCGCTCGAGCCATCCAGACGAGAGGCCCAGCTCGAGGCGACCGCCGACCGCAGCGTCCAAGGTCCCGGCCATGGCGGCCATCGTCCCGGGTGGCCGAAACGCGACGTTCAGGAGAGCCCCGATCCTGGGGCGCGGGGCCGCCATTCCGACCAAGGTCAACGCGGTCCAGGCCTCCAGGCGGGGTCCACCGTCCGGGGCGGCCAGATGGTCGCGCACCCACAACGCCTCGATGCCAGCGCCGTCGCACATCTGGGCCACCTCGCGCAGCCGGTTGGGGGCGTTCCTGGTATCCAGGACGACCCCGAGGCGCACGAGCCGACCGCGGGGAGCCCTGACTGGCCGGAAATCCGTCACTGCGCTAGCCTGTTCGCATCGCGGACGTCTGTACGGTAAGCGGCGCGAGCATACCGGCGATGAGATGATCCACACAAGCGCGCCTCCAGGAGACGGTTCACCAGACGCGTCGTTCGCCAGGGCGCTGCTCAGATTCGTCCATCGGCTGCGGGACGCGGGGATCCCGGTGTCGATGGTCGAGACGCTCGACGCGGCAGAGTGCGTTGCCCGTATCGACCTGACCAATCGGTCCGAGCTCAAGGCCGCGCTGGGCGCCAGCCTGGTGAAGAGGGCAGAGCACGGCGCCGCGTTCGAGTCGCTGTTCGACATCTATTTCGCCGTGCACCGCGGACAGCCCCAGATGAGCATCGGCACGAGCCTGGACCGGGCGGAAGTCGGGACCGAACCCGTCGAGGGAGTGCCCGCACACGAAGCGCCCGACGAGCCACCGTCGACCGACCTGCTGAAAGCGCTGCTGGAAGCCCTCAGATCCGACGACCAGGCGGCCCTTCGAGCCCTCGCGGCGCTCGCGGTCGATCAGTTCGGGGGGATCAACGCCGAGCGCGTGGCGTCCGAGCGCTACTACCTCTATCGGATCCTCCGCCAGCTCGAGCTCTCCGAATTGCTCCGCCGCGCGATCATGAGGGAGCGGGAGGAGACAGAGCTGAGGACCGCCCTCGGCGACCGGCTCACCCGGGACGAGCTGACCAGGCGGGTGGAGGAATTCCGCAAGCTGATCTCCCAGGAAGTCCGGTGGAGGCTGGCCCAGTCGCAAGGGGCATCGCAGGCGGCCGACGTCTTCCACGATCGCCCGATCGAGGACGTCGATTTCCTGTCGGCCTCCCCCTCCGACCTTCGGCAGATGCGCGAGGCCATTCGCCCGCTGGCGCAGAAGCTGGCTACCAGGATCGCCAGGCGCCGCCGGTTTCGACGCCACGGGCGCCTCGACGTCAGGAGGACGATGCGCCGATCGCTGTCATCGGGAGGCGTTCCCCTCGACCCCTCCTTCCGGTACCCGAAGGCGTCCAAGCCGGACCTCTACCTTCTGTGCGACATCTCCGGCTCGGTCTCGGAGTTCGCTCGATTCACGATGTCGCTGCTCTACGCGATGAAGGAGGAGTTCTCCCGGATCCGGCTGTTCGCGTTCGTCGACGGCATCGACGAGGTGACGGACCGGTTCGACGCGAGCACCGATTGGCTGGCTCCGCGCAACCTCCTGTATCACACCGGAGTGATCTCGGGCGACGGCCACAGCGACTACGGGAACGTGTTCCGTCGCTTCTGGCATCACTACGGATACGCGGACCTCGACTCGCGGGCGACGGTCATCATCACCGGCGACGCCCGGAACAACTACCGGCCGTCCGGATCGGACACGCTCCGCTCGATCAACGAGCGGGCCCGGAAGGTGTTCTGGCTGAACCCCGAGCCGAGGCGGGACTGGAACACCACCGACTCGATCGTCGACGCCTACGCCCTGAGCTGCCACGGCGTATTCGAAGCGCGCAACCTCCGGCAGCTCGCCGATTTCGTGTACGCGATCACCTAGGGCAGGGCCAGGGATTCCAGCAGCGCGCGAGACGGTGGGGCGGCGAACCCCAGGACCGCGTGGTCGGCGCCGGCGCCTTCGAAGCCGTCGAGGAGCCGGAGGCTCGCATCGAGCCCGTCGCGGTCGTCCGGGCGCAGCAGCATCTGGATCGACCGGCGGATCTCCTCCGGGTTTCGGCCGAGGGCCCCGCAGTCCTCGTCTAGGACGCCGGAGAACCGAGCGAACTCTTGCGGCCCTTCGGGCCCGAGCCCCTGGAGCGGGCTGAAGTTCCATTCGTCGGCGTACCGGGCCACCACGCGGAGCATTTTGCGGGCCTGGAAACCATCACCGGACCGCACAAACCGCACTGAGGCCACTCGACCTCTGCGCCGGCTTGTTACGCGCATCCCCAGCACGTGGCGTCGCGACCTGGGGGAATTCGGGCGGATGCCGTATCCGAGCCTATCCCGGCGACTCGGCAGGACGAGCGTGATCGTGGACGTGCGCTTCCCTCCGGTGCTCCTTTTCCACGTCCCGGTGAGGCATGTGCACATGTTCGACTGCCGGATGGTTGTGTTCGTGAGTGTGCGTAGAAAGCAGATGACCCCAGTTCTCTCCGCGGTGCAGGTAATGCGTGACGTGGTAGTGCTTGTGCCGGTGCTTCAAGGCCTGGTGCTGGTGATGACCCTTCGCCCTCGCCATCGCGATCACCCCTCGTCCGGACGGGTGCTGCACCGAGAAACCGACCGTACACCGCCGCGATGGTGCTGGACAATCGGACCGGTTGGCCCAATTCCTTATGCTGCCCACGGGCCTACGGGGCGGGGCCTCCGAGCATTCTCCGGGGGAAACGGGGGGAAGCATGCGCGTCCAAAACAGAGCGACAGCAGGAGGCCTCGGATTTCTCCTCCTGCTGGCAGCCTGCTCGAGCGGCGCCGGCCGGGCCGGCTCGGCCATCCCTGGATTTTCGCCATCACCGCTCGTCGACCCCCGGGACATCATCTCGGGCGGGCCCCCGCCGGACGGCATTCCGCCCATCGACCACCCGAAGTTCGAGAGAGCCTCGAGCGTCGACTGGTTGGCCCCGAAGGAGCCGGTGATCGCCATCGAGCTCAAAGGGGACGCTCGAGCCTATCCCGCACAGATCATGCTCTGGCACGAGATCGTGAACGACACCGTCGGTGACGTTCCGGTCACCGTCACCTACTGTCCGCTGTGCAACATCGGGATCGCCTTCCGCCGACCGGTGATCGACGGGCGGCTCCTCGATTTCGGCACTTCCGGGAAGCTGTACAAATCCAACCTGGTCATGTACGACCGGCAGACAAGGTCGTTGTGGCCCCAGGCCCTGGGCAAGGCGGTGATCGGCCCCCTCACCGGAATGAAACTGGAGTGGGTGCCGGTGCAGATGGTGGCGTGGGCGGACTGGCAGACTGTCCATCCGGACGGCAAAGTGCTGTCCCCCGACACGGGCGAGGATCGGCCCTACGGCGAGAATCCCTACGTCGGCTACGACGACCCCGGCTCGAGTCCCTTCCTGTTTCGAGGCAAGGCCGATCCCAGACTCCAGGCCAAGGCACGCGTGGTCAGCGTCCAGGTGGGGACGGATGTCGTGGCGTTCCCGTACCGCGAGCTCGAAACGCGACGAAACGGTCCCTGGTCGGCGGTTGAGGAGGATGTGAGCGGCCGGCCCGTCGTGGTCTTGTGGAAGGGGGGCACGCTTTCAGCGGTGAACCAGGCACAGATCCGCGATTCGGTGGACGTGGGCGCCACCGGTGTGTTCGACCGGCGCTTGGACGGTCGCACGCTGACCTTCCGCGCCACCCCCGCCGGACCCGTCGACGCGGAAACGGGATCCAGGTGGGACCTGTTCGGTCGAGCCGTGGACGGACCGCTCCTCGGGCAGGCCCTCGACCACGTGGTCTCCGTCGAGAGCCTTTGGTTCGACTGGGCTGCCTTCCATCCGGGGACGCGGATCTGGCAGGGGTGACCGGTCGAGGAAGCCCTGCGTGTTTCCGTCAGCTATGTCGGCACGTGCGGGCGGCGCGATTCGAACGCGCACGGGCTCTCGCCCACTGGCTCCTAAGGCCAGCGTGTCTACCATTCCACCACGCCCGCCAGATGCTCCCGTCATTAGAGCATCCTTGACCAGCCTGTCACTCCATGGCGATACAGGCCGGTCTGCCGGTCCGGGAATGTGACGCTCCGGCGCCGTCCCTTGACAAAGGGAGCGAACAGGGCATATGAGACGCGTGGCGCTCCGTTCGACCCCGCGTCCGGAGCCGGCTTCAGGAAAACGGGGCAGCCGTCGTCAGGAGGCAGGAGCTTGCCCAAATGCCCGGTGTGTGGGTCGGCTCGCGTTGTCGTCGTGGTCGGCCACAGCAGGCGAGCTTTTTGCTCCGAGTGCGGGGCTCGATGGGCCCAAGGGGGCAGCGAGCAGCGACACGTGAGGCCGTTCTCTTCGTCCGTGCATCATGCAGGTGTCACCGCCATACCCGGAGTGTCATTGAGGATCGAGCTCTTCCTCGATGGGCGAGGGATACGGCTCACCGGCGAAGTCGACATGGAGAACTCCGATCGCCTCGAGAGGGCGCTGGCATCGCTCGTGTCACGCGGCGGCGACGTTCTGCTCGACTGCTCGGCCCTGACGTTCATGGACAGCACCGGCTTCGGCGTCCTCATCCATGCCGCTCAGGCGCTGGGTGATCGCGGCCGTCTCATCCTCCTCTCCCCGGGTGAGCTCGTTGCCCGCACGCTGACCCTGATGGGGGTGGAGAGGGTCTCCAACCTCGAGGTGCGAGACGGGCCGCCCGCGGAGGCGTCGAGGCAACCATAGTTGGAGAAGCCTGCTCGAATCGGCCCCGGGGCCTAGCCTTCTCCGGACAGAAGTCGGAGGACGCCGGTCGTCGCCAGCTTCTCCCGTACCGTGCCCTGGGCCTGCTCCGCCTGGAAGCTCTTGCCGCGGCGTTGAGATTCCCTCCAGAGGTCGACGAGCACGGCGACACCCTCGAGCGAGATCCGATCTATCCCTGACAGGTCGATCCTGATGAGGCGAACTCCGTCGTCTACGTAATGTTCCTCGAGCACGTCGTGGAGCTGCCGGACCGGCAGGTCACCGAGGAGTTCTCCTCGGAGACGCAGAACGACGTGGTCGCCGCTCTTCTCGGCGACTTCGTATTCGATCATCCGATGCCTTCAGGAGGCTCGCCCAGTAGGCACCGGGAAACAAGCGCACACAGCGAGACTCACGGCCTGCACCCTCCACTGCTACCCGGGTAAAGCAGGGTGGAAACGGCCGCCTTAAGGCTTCGCAGCGTTCCCGTTCGGCAGAAAGACCTTGAACGAGGCGCCGCCGCCCGGACGGTCCTCCAGCCAGGCCCGCCCTCCGTGCAGCTCGGCGAACCGAGCCACCAGAGCCAGTCCCACCCCGATCCCCGGAGAATGAGCGGGCACATCGGGTCCCTGTCGGAAGGGCTTGAAGATGTCGGCGCGCAGCTCTTCGGGGACTCCCAAACCGGCATCCTCCACCGTGATCACCGCACCGCCGTCCTCCCGGGCCGCCATCACCCAGATCGGTGTGCCCTCCGGCGTGTGCTTGAGGGCATTGGCGATGAGGTTCTCCACCATGCGCTCGACCTTGGGCGGATCCACCGGGACCACCACCGGCCGCACATCCACGTGGAGCGACGATCCCCCCACGAGATCCTGGTCCGAGGCAACCCGTCGGACCAGCTCACCGACATCTGTCGGCTGGAGCTGAGGCTCAACCACACCTCGAGCCAGGCGATCCACGTCGAGCAGGTCCGCAAGGAGCCGGTTCAGCTTCCGGGCGTTCCTGGCCATCCGGCCTACCAGATCCCGGGCATCCTCCGCGGTGACGTTGAGATCCTCCTGTTCGAGCATCAGCGCCGTGCCCAGGATCGACGTCAGGGGTGTCCGGAGCTCGTGGGACACGGCCTGCAGGAACGTGTTCTTCATCTCGTCGACCGCCTCGAGACGCTCCACCAACCGGCGCTCCTGCAAGTAGGCCTCGGTGTACTTCTTCGCCATGTAGCCGGCCACGAGGGCCACGATCGCCTCCACTCCGACCCTGAACACCACGCTTGGGACCAGGAACGGATGATCGGAAAACCTGGCCCCGAGGTACGCCTCCCGCGCGACTTCGTTGATCAGAGAAATGCCAACGCTGGCCAGGGCTCCCCTCAGCTGGTAGCGGATCGCTCCCTCCAGCGGAAGGATGAACAGGATCGCCCATGTGTCCCCGTTGGGGTCGTAGTTGAACAGCCAGACCAGGGCCAGGACGACGGCGGTGTCGAAGGCGAAGGTGAGGGCCCCCACCCTCCTGACGTGCTCGTAGGTCCTGGACCGCCTCACCGCCCCCGAGATCACGACGTTGCCCACGGCCAGGACGGCCATGATGACTTGACCCATCAAGAGCACTGTTGCCGACGCATGGGGCGGCGGCCCCGCGTTGGACTGCGAGATCAGGTAGGCGCCGAGGACAACGGCGAAGTAGCGAACCCAGACCAGCCCGCCTTCGAGCCGCTTGGCCTGGTCGAACTCGCCGATGCGCTCGGATCTCACCGTCGCCCGCTAGCTGAGCGAGGCGCCGGCTTCGGCGGGCGAGTCCTGGTACCCGGCGGGCTTGGGTTCGCTGTGGCCGGGGTCGTGCAGGAGACCCGCCTCGCTGGCCTCCTTTGCCGGAACGGTCGGTTCGACATCTCCGGAAAGGACCAGCGAAACCATGTCCACCCCGACCTCACCGGGATCCATGCTGCGCTCCACGTTCCAGCGGAAGCTTCCGTCCGAGTCGCGAGCGGAGAGGTCGACCTCGTATGCGTCGCAGGGATCCCCGTTCGGATCGAGCATGATATGGACCTTTGGCCTGGACAGGAGCCGGTCGTGGTTGCGGACAACCACGCCGATGGCCTTGTTGGTGAGGCGGACCAGCGAGCCCACCGGGAACAGGCCGAGGAGGCGCACGAAGGTCCGTACAACTCGTGGGTCGTACCCTCGGCCCGCCCCCGCGAGGAGGATGTTCAGGGCCTGGCGGCGCTCCTCCGCCTTCCGGTAGGGCCTGGTGGTGGTGACGGCGTCGAAGCAGTCGGCTACCGCCACCATTCGGGCTGGGAGGGATGGGTGGGGTCGGCCCGACAACCCGGGGTAGCCCGACAGGTCATAGGCCGCGTGGTGCTCGAGAACGATCGCCGCCGTCGACTGGAAAAGCGTTTCGCCCGTTCCGAAGATGATCGCGGCGCCCTCCACCGGATGGCGCTGGACCAGTCGCCATTGCTCGACGGAGAGCGCGCCCACGTGCTGGAGCACGTCTACGGGAACATTGACCTTGCCGACGTCGTGGAGCAGCGCGCCCAGGCCCAGGCCCAGGATCTGGTCCTGGTGCAGGCCGACGGCGTACCCCAGAGCGATCGACAGCAGGCAGACGTTCAACATGTGGTAGTAGGTGTACTCGTCGTGTGACCGCACGGTGGCGAGCATCAGGGCCTGGGTTGGATCGCGGACGATCTGATCCGAAAGTTCCTGCACCACCCGATTGCACGCAGCCAGGTCCACAGGGCGATCGGCGGCGATGGCAGCAGCCGTGTCCCTGAGGACTTCCAGTCCGAACGCATAGGTGCGTTGGAGGCCCGGAAGAGGAACGCCATCTTCGTCGTCGGAGTCCACGGCCGCTCGTACCCGGTTCAACGCCATCCCTTCGAGAAGCGTCTCTCGAGACAACTCGCCCAGGACCATCCGAACCAGCTTGTCGATGTCCGACGCCGAGACGAGCTGCAAGGCTTCGATCGATCGGATCTCCGCTTTCTCGAACGCGTCCACCAGCGCATATCGGGAAAGTGTCACCCGCGGAAGGAGCACCGGCCCGAGGTACAGGGCGTGCCGGGCTACGAACAGCACGGGATCCGATCTCATCGCGTGGCGAAGCCGACGGACCGCCTCCAAGGCCCCCTGCACGGCCTCGACCCGCTTCGGGTGATCGGCCGGGTAGAGCGTGTAGGTCTGTCTGGCCGTCGAAAGGGCCCGGATGAACTCGGCGGCTTCGGCGATCGCCCCCCTGGGAACGTCGGGGGTGCTCACCGCGACTCCCCTTCGAGCTTCTTCACAAGCCCCCGGGCGTATCGGCGATGTTTACGGGGTAGCCGGGGACGGGACCGCGACGTGGCGAGCCCGCGAAGCACGGTGAGAGCCGTGGGGTCGGGATGCGCGGCCAGGGCATCGAGGGCTCGACGCCGTTCCCCATGCTCGCGGAGGGCCACGGCCAGCCTGGCAAGCCCCCGGCATGCCTCGGCCTCCACCAGGGTGCCCATCGACGTGATGAGTGTGGTGCGGACGGATTGATCGGGGTCGGTCGCAAGGAGCAAGAGCTCGGCCAGCGACGCAGGGCCGGCCACGGCGACCAGTCCGCGAACGGCCTCTCGGCGGACTGCCGACTCCCTGTGATGGGTCGCCTCCACCAGCCAGGGCACCGCCTCCTGGCCCCCGGACCGATACAGCACGGTCACAGCGTTCCGGGCCACGTACCATCGGGAGTCGGAAAGACGCTTGGCCACGAGCCTGTGATGCCCCCGAGCCACCTCGGCGAGAACTCGCAGGAGAAGCGCCCTCTTCCCTCGATCTCGTTCCCGGGCCAGCTCGTCGAGCAGGCGATCGACGCCCAGCTCCCCGAAGGGCTCGAGCAGCCGGATGGCCGACTCGACCTTCGCCTCCTCGTCGCCAACGGAGACGAGATCGGTCAGCATGTCCTCGGAAAGTGCCCGGCGGATCGAGGCCGCGACGAGCGCCCGCTTCTCGGCCTCGGTCTGTCCGTCGAAGCCGGCGCGTGCCGCTCGGACCAGGTAATCGACGTGGGCCTCGTCCCTGCGCTGCAGGGTGGCGCACGTCTCGACCACCCAGGCGCCGAGGACCTCCCCCAATCGGTCCAGGTCGCTCTCGATCCTCAAGTAGTCGGAGAGGGCGTCGAAGGCCAGCCGACGCTGCTCCTCTTCCGAGGCGGGGAAGGCCTCCCGGATCGACCGAACGTCGTCTTGACTCATGCTCACCAGGCCCCGGGCCAGCAGGCTCGAAACGGTGCGGAGCACGGGAGAGCCCGCCGCCGGCTTGGCCGGGGCCTTGGTCGGGGCGGCGATGCCCACACGATCGAGGCCGGCGATGATGGTGCCGCCCTCCACCTGCCCACGAGCGAGGGCGAGCGTGAGGTCGACGAGATCGTCGCGGCGCACGCCGAGCTCGACGAGTCGGGTGGCCCGGTCCACGGGTTCGGAGATCCCGTCGGATCCGATGTCCACCAGGAGCCTGGCGAGCTGGGCATCGGTCATCGTCCCGATCACCCGCTCGGCCAGGGGGTCTTCGCGGACCCTGTCAAGCAGGATCGCGCACAGTGCCCGCCGGGGCGGGGGCGGAAGGTGCCGGATCACCTCCTGAAGCCGTCGGTAGAGCTCGAAGGCCTTGGCCTGCCGATCCGGCAGGAGCGCCACCATGCCCTTCAGGCGGATGAAGATGCCGGTGGCGATCTCCGGCGCCGACGATCCGCTCTGTTCGGCTGAGAGGGTGTGGGCCAGAGCTTTCGGATTTGCCAGCCGCTCCCACAGATCCCGCTGCTCGGGCGAGGGCCGTTCCTCCAGGTCCTCGGCCTCCCTCAACTGGGGGGTGATCTCCCCAACGCTGATGGACCGGACGCCGGCAACGCGGAGGGCGGCTGCCACCCCGCCGGTCGCCTCACTCTGAGGGGTGGACAGGGCTTCGTACAGGACGGCCAGATCCTGGGGCCGGGGAATGTCGCGAATGTACAGGCGCTCGGCTCGCCGCTGGTAGCAGGCCATCGCCAGACGTTCGATGCGGTCGTCGCCCCTGATTGGCCCGTGCTCGGTCCTCATGCGGGAGCCGTGGATGTCCGCCAGTACCGGACCGTACTGAAGGGCCCGCTCGGCCGCGGCCCGAATCCGCTCGCAGGCTTGGATGAAGCTTGGCTGGCCCAGGTCGCCGGGAAAGAGGCGATACGCGGAGAGCCCGCTCGACAGCTGAGAGAACAGCGCCACAACGGTCCGATCCCGCTCTGTGGGATCGGACCTCGTCGGCGCCCCTTGGGCGCCCAACACCCCGGACTGTCGTCCCTGCTCGACTGCCATAGCTATGGCGTTCCTGCGGCCTGGGCGATCACCTGTTCTCAGGCATCGACGGGAACGCGATGAGGCTGTAGCAGCCGAAATGGCTCGGAGCGGGGTCAGTCAGAGGAAGGCTCAGCTCTCCCGGTACTTGACGAGCCTGACCCTCGTGCCCGGCCGAGACACCGTACCGCCGCTGATGCTGACCTGATCCAGCAGGGCCATCATCAAAGGGATCCCCCGGTGCCCGCCACCACCATCGACCTCCGGCACAGGGACCCGCCGCCGGAAGATACCGTCGTCCTCCACCTCGATCTCCACCCGATCCCGAGTGGCCTTCCACGTCACACCGATCTTCGTGCAGTTCGTGTGGATCATGGCATTCGCACAGGCCTCGGTGACGGCCAGCGCGAGACTCTCGGCCTCGTCGAGGAGTGCGTGCGCCCGAGCCTGTTGACGGATGAACTGGCGGATCTCTCGGAGAATGGCTCTCCGGGCGGGGAACGTTCGGACCATCACGCTCACGGCTCCGCCAGCTCGCCCGGGCCGACCACCCGGATCGAGTCGCGATCGTCCAGCCCCATCAGGGTGAGGACGTGGTGGACGGAGCTCGTGGGCGAAACGAGCACGATCTTCCCCCTCCCGTTCAGCTCATCCATGGCTCGGAGCAATACCCGGATCCCGCTGCTGTCGATGAAGGTCAGCTCGGAGAGATCCAGGCTGATGTCGCCCTGCTCCTCGACCTCCCGATCGAGCACCGCGGACAGGATCTCAGCGTTGGAGATGTCCAGCTCGCCGATCAGGCGGAACGCGCGTGGCTGGCCGGTCTCGCGGATCTCGAGCAGCATGGAACTCCCTCCTTACCCCTCCAGGGCAACCAACTGTATTCCCACAATGTGTTCTCCTATGCGTCTTCACACCGGGTTTCGGCCGCGTGGGGCGAGGCTTTACCCGCCCGAGCGGAGCTCCCTCGCCAGGCTGGGCAACGGGAGGGAACCCAGGGCGAGCAGCCGGTCGTGGAAACCCCTCAGCGAGAAGGTCGAACCCGAGCGTTCAGCTGCTTGTGCCCGCCACCGCTCGATCTCGATCTGACCGATCTTGTACGCGAGCGCCTGCCCCGGCCATGAGATGTACCGATCCACCTCGATCTCGGCCCCCGCCCGGGGCGGCCCCGCCTGGATCATCTGGTCGATGCTCCGCTCGCGGTCCCACCCCAGCGCGTGGATCCCCGTGTCGACGATGAGCCGGTTGGCCCTCCAGCCCTGGGCATCGAGCATGCCCAGCCGATCGTAGTCGTCCTCGTACAGCCCCATCTCGTCCGCCAGCCGCTCGGAGTACAGGCCCCAGCCCTCGGCGAAGGCACTCCCCGCCCCGATCCCTCCGAACCTGCGGAGCCGGGGGCGCTCGGAGAACTCCATGTCGATAGAGATCTGGAAGTGATGACCCGGGTTGGCCTCGTGATAGGTCACGCCTGCCAGGAGGTGGAGTGGCCGCTCGGGGAGGTCGCCCGTGTTGATGTAGTAGATCCCCGGCCGCGAGCCATCTTCGCTCTGCGGGTAGTAGAAGGCCATGGGGACATCCTTCTCCCGGAACTCCTCGACCGGTTTGACCGTGCAGTTGGCGCGGGGAAGCCGGCCGAAGAAGGCCGGAGCGGCGTCCCAGCTCCTCTGCACCTGCTCTTCCGCCAATCGGACGAGCTCCTCGCGAGACGCAGCCGTGTTCTTCCCGCTCGCGTTTCGCTCGGCGATCGCCGTGGGGGCGTCCGGGTGGCCCAAGCGGTCGGCGATCTCCTGTCGTTCCTCCTGGATCTGCTCGAGCTGCTCCAGACCGATCCGGTGCACCTCGCGGGGATCCAACGCCAACGTGGTGAATCCCTTGATCAACGCCGCGTAGATCTCCTCTCCGTTGGGCAGACCCAGCAGCCCGATGGAGTCGCGGGCCGACGGCCGATACGCTCGGAGGACGTCCAGATACCGCGCGTAGGCAGGCCAGACGCTTTCTCGCAGCACCTCGGCCACGCGCTCCCGATCGGCTTCCGAGGCATCCTTGGCCGGCTCGATGCCGGGAGAGGACTCTGGCGAAAGCCCCAGGAGCCGCTCGACCTGGGCAATGGCGCGATCCACCACGATCCCTGGCTGCGTCTGGCCGACCCGCGCCCCTTCCATGGCCACCTTCCCCGTCTCCTCCAGGTAGACCGGAAACGCGGCCAGCCGACCCGCGTATTTCTCGACCCGCTCGGCGGTGTCCGCCTGCTGAAGGGATCCCAGAACCGCCAGCAGGTTCCCCGGCCCGAAGAGGTGAGTGACGGCCTGGAAACGGTCGATACGAAGAGCGAGGCCTTCCAGCTCTCGGTGAGCGATGGCCTCCAGCACATCCAGGGTCGTCCGCAGATCGACGCCCAGGGCCGCTCGATCGACCCCCTTCAGATCTACCAACGCTCGACGATGAACGTCTTCCCGCGCGGCCAACCCTCTCTCGCTCGGGTCCGGCAGACGATCGTCGTATCTGTCGTCGCCGACCTCCGTGCCGATGAGAGGATCCAGGACGAGGAGGTCCTCCCAGTACCGATCCGCCAGCTCGCGAGCGGCTTCCTCCTGGGCCGATGCCGCGCCGTCCGCGTGCTCGGATCCATTCGCCACGGGATTCCTCCTGTGCGATCGCCGGGGAGCATACCCAACGCGCATCGTCAGACGCGCCTCCAATGGGTATGGTCCGGAAGGAATGCAACCGCGGCTCGAGCGGCCGATGGGAGGACCAGATGCAGATCGACCATGTGGTGTATGGCGTACGAGACCTGGAGGCCGCCGCCTCAAGGATGAAGGCGGATTTCGGACTGGGGTCGATCCCGGGGGGACGCCACCCCGGATGGGGAACGGGGAACTGGATCGTTCCGTTGGGGCCGAACTACGTCGAGTTGTTGGCGGCCGTGGACAAGGCTGAAGCCGAGAGGAGCGAGCTCGGCCGGTCACTCCTCGCCGCCGTCGCGGACGGCGATCGGTTCCTGGGGTGGTGCGTGTCCACGGATGACGTCGAGACGGTGGCGGCAAGGTTGGAGCTTCCTGTCGTTGCCGGGACCAGGGAGCGCCCCGACGGGACGAAGCTGCGATGGCGGTCCGCCGGCCTGGATCGGGCGATGGCTGAGCCGTCCCTACCCTTCTTCATCACCTGGGACGTCCCGGACAACCTGCATCCGGGGCGGGCAGAAGCCGGCCACATCGCGCCGCCGCAGGGAATCGCATGGCTGGAGATCGGGGGGGATGCCCTTCGGCTGAACGAATGGCTCGACGGGTTCGAGCTTCCGGTCCGGGTGGTGGGCGGACCTCCAGGCGTCCTGGCCGTGGGGATCGCCGCCGAGCCCGACGAGATCGTTCTTCGCTGACCCTCAGCTCAGGCGGGTGAGCGAGCAAGGATCCTGCCCAGCTCTCGGAACGCTTTCCCCCGATGGCTGATGGCGTCCTTCTCCTCCGGGGAGAGTTCGGCCATCGTCCGTCGCTCGCCCTCCGGGACGAAGATCGGGTCGTAGCCGAACCCGCCCGAGCCTCGGGGGTCCAGGATCAGGCCACCCACACAGGCCGCCTCACCCCACACCTCTCTGCCGTCGGGCCACGCGCAGACGGCAACGCACCGGTATCGGGCCGTGCGGGCCTCCGGAGGAACGTCTCGAATGCGCTCGACCAGAAGATCGAGGTTCTGCCGGTCGGTTGCGTCCGGTCCGGCGAAGCGAGCCGACCGGGGGCCGGGCTCGCCACCCAGCGAGTCGACCTCGATTCCCGAATCGTCGCCGACCGCGGGCAGCCCCACGGCTTCTGCCACTGCGCGTGCTTTGAGGCGTGCATTGTCGAGATAGCTCTCCCCCGATTCCTCGACGTCCGGCCAGACCAGCGACATGTGCGACGGATCGTCCAGGCTCCGCGCCAGGTGCCACCGCACGGGCCAATCGGAGCAGATGCGCATGATCTCCCTGATCTTGCCGGGGTTCTTGGTCGCGAGGGCGAGCACGGCTGGAAACCCCATCGGGGTGACCGGCTCCTAGCGCGCCAAGACCTGGCGCTGGAAATCCGTGAGCTGATCGATTCCGGACGCTGCCAGGTCGATCAGGGCATCGAGCTCCTGCCGGGAGAAGACCTTCCCTTCTGCGGTGCCCTGAACCTCGACGAGCTGCGCCGACCCCGTCATCACCACGTTGAAGTCGACGTCGGCCTTCGCGTCCTCGTCGTAGGCGAGATCCAGGAGCAGCTGCCCTTCGACGATCCCCACAGACACAGCCGCCACGGTGTCGTGCAAGAGGTCCGCAGGCATCGTTCCCGCCTCTGCCAGGCGGGCGATGGCCTGCGCCAGGGCCAGGTACCCCGCGGTGATGGAAGCCGTTCGCGTTCCCCCGTCGGCCTGCAGGATGTCGCAGTCGATCCAGATCGTGCACTCCCCCATCCGCTCGAGCGCCGTGACCGAGCGAAGCGACCGCCCGACCAGGCGCTGGATCTCCTGGGTTCGTCCGGATGGCCGGCCGGCCTGCACCTCGCGCGGAGTGCGCACGGCCGTGGAGCGGGGAAGCATGGCGTACTCCGCCGTGACCCAACCGTTGCCGGTCCCCTGCAGGAACCGAGGCGGCTTTGGCTCGAAGGATGCGGACGCCAGGACTCTCGTCTTCCCCACCTCCAGGAGCACCGAACCCTCCGCCCAGTCCAGGTAGTCCATCTCCGCCTTGAGTGGGCGAAGGTCGGCTGTGCCCCTGCCGTCTGCCCGAACCAACGGCTCCATCAGTCCCCGGCCCCCTCGCCACGGGTGTCCAGCCGAAGGCCTTCCTCGGCCACAGTGACCGGACCCCCGAAGGACTCGCGGGCCCGCGCTTCGGACTCCTGCCGGTCCGTGGCGGGCCAGATGTGCGTGATGACGAGCCGCCTCACCCCTGCGCTGGCCGCGTGCTGGCCGGCCTGGGTGGCAGTGAGGTGGATCGGATCCCACCCCGCCCGCAGCTCCAACCAGGTGGCCTCACAGAGCAGCACGTCCGCGTCCCTGGACAGGTCCACCAGCTCGCCGGTAGGCCCCGTGTCGGCGCTGTAGGCGAGAGCCGTTCCGTCCGCCTCGATCCGCATGCCGAGCGTGGGAACGGGATGGTTCATGGGCGCGGTCCGAACACGGAAGGGGCCGGCTTCGAAGTCGCCTCCCGGCTCGATCTCGTGAAGCCGGAAGGCGTCGCCGAGCTTGGGTTCGATCTGCAGGGCGTGCTCGAACATCCCGGGCGGAGCGAAGAGCGGCAAGGGGGCGGGCTTTTCTCCGTCCCCCCACCATCTGGAGAGCCAGAATGGATACAGATCGAGGAAGTGATCGAAATGCCGGTGCGAAACGGCCACCGCGCCAACCTCGTCCAGACCGATGTGACGCTGGAGGTTGGCCATCGTGCCGGTTCCTGCATCGATCCAGAGATTGAAGCCCTGATGCCGAACCAGGTAGCCCGAGGCGGCTCCTCCGGGCCGAGCCCAGCCCCCACCGACGCCGAGCAGCACCAGCTCCACGGCTAGCCACCCTGCGGAACGGCAAGCGAGACCTGCACGGCGCCCTGGAACTCCGGACCGAGGAACCGGCGCCCCAGGGCGGAGAATCGGCTGGGATCGCCGGACGACTCGAATCGGTGGATGGGAAGCTCGGGCAGCTCCTCGGCCACGTCGGCCAGAAGCCCTTTCGAGGCAAGGACGTCGTAGACGTCGTTCGCCGTCTCTTCCGCGGAGGAGATGAGCAGGACGTCTGGTCCCATCACGTGGTGGATGGCCCCGCGGAGGAGCGGGTAATGGGTGCAGCCCAGGATCAGCGTGTCCACCCCCGCCTCCTGCAGCGGCTCGAGATACCCGGCGGCCGCATCCATGAGCGCAGGGCTGGTGGTGTCCCCCCGCTCGACGAACTCGACGAAGAGCGGGCAGGCCTGAGCCAACACGTCGACCTGGGGGGCGATGCGGTCGAACGCCCGTTGGTACGCCCCGCTGGACACGGTTGCCTGGGTACCGATCAGCCCGACCGACCCGTTGCGAGTAGCCCGGGCCGCTGCCCGGACGGCCGGGTCGATGACGCCCACAACGGGCACCGGCACCGCATCGGCCACCTCATCCAGGGCTGCCGACGTCGCTGCGTTGCAGGCCACGACGATCAGCTTGACGTCCTCTTCCACCAAGTGCCGGGCGATCTGCACTGCGAACCCACGGATCTCGGCGAGCGGCCGCGGACCGTAGGGGAAACGCGCATGGTCGCCGAAGTACACGACGGGCTCGAGGGGGAGCTCGTCCATGATCGCCCGGACGACCGTCAGTCCCCCGGTCCCGGAGTCGAAGACCCCCATCGGCCTGGGATCAGCCATGAGTAGTGATCACCACCATAGAGTCTCCTCGACCTCTTTCTCCGCAACCGACAGATCCGGGGTCCAGGCCTTCGTCGACAGGTACTTCCACCCTCCGTCGGCCAGGAGGCATACCACATCCGCACTCTCGAGCTCGGCGGCAATCCTCCTGGCCACGTGGAGGACGGCTCCGGAGGAGATGCCGGCGAAGATACCCTCCTGCTTCGTGAGCTCGCGAGTGGCTCGCAGGGCGTCGGAGGAAGAGACGAGGAACTTGCGATCGAGGATCGACTCGTCCAGGACCGGAGGGATGAACCCCTCGTCCAGCGATCGGAGTCCATACACGAGCTCGCCGAGCTCGGGCTCTGCCGCGATCACCTTCACGTCCGGGTTGTGCTCCTTGAGGCGGCGGCCCACCCCGGTCAGGGTGCCGCCCGTCCCGAGTCCGGCCACGAAGTGCGTCACGCCGGGGAGGTCCCGAATGATCTCGGCGCCCGTCCCGTCGTAGTGGGCCCTGGGATTGGCCGGGTTCCCGTACTGAAACGGCATGTAGTACTTGTCGTCGCGGGTCATGGCCCGGGCGACCTCGATGGCGCCGTTGGTTCCCTTCTCGGCGGGCGTGAACACGATCTCCGCCCCGTAGAGCTCGAGAAGGCGGACGCGCTCCTCGCTGGCGTTCTCGGGGATCACCGCCGTGAGCCTGTACCCCTTCCGCGCCCCCACCATGGCCAGCGAGATGCCCGTGTTCCCCGACGTGGGTTCCAGGATCACGGATCCTGGATGCAGCTTTCCCTCAGCCTCGGCGGCCTCCACCATGGCCAGGGCGATCCGGTCCTTGAGGGAGCCGGTCGGGTTCTGCCCCTCCAGCTTGGCCCACAAGCGCACGCCCGGCTTCGGCGAGAGGCGCTCGATGCCGACCAGCGGGGTCTCCCCGATCGCTTCGAGAATGTCATTCGTCCGCATCGAGGGCGATTATCGCAGCGAGGAGCGACATGGCCCCACAGCCCCATGCGCGCACCGGCCTCTGGCGAAGGAACAGCGCTACAGGACGTCGGGCCGCCACACCGGTGTGAAGTCGTGGCCGAACGTATTGGTGATTCGAATCTGCCCGGTGCCGTCAGCTGGTCATCGGGCCCGGACCTCAAGAGCAAGGTTCGCTGGTCCGATGGTAGTGGTGTACCCAAGCGGCGGCCATCCACGCCGGGGTTTATTTTTCGGAGTTCCGGTGTACTCTTCGGACATGGGCAGGAAGGTCTCCCTGGTCATCGTTCCCTCCTGTCTCCTCCTGCTCATGATGGGCTGCACCCAGGTTCGCGAGCTCCCGGTCGGTCGCATCGCGCCCCCCTCCCCCGCGGCCCAACCCACAGGCGGGGAGGCCCAGGTAGCGGTTCCGTTTCCGATGACGCTGTTCGGGCCGCCGCTCAGGACGGCCTCGGTCCAGCCGGGAACGCTGAAGCTCAAGAAGCTGATCCTGTCGCATCCTCGGCTCAAGGTGACCCCGCTCGCGTCGAGCCACCGGACCGTCGCCCTGGGGTTCCAGGAGAAGGCCAGCGGGAAGCAACGGTGGGGCGAGATCATGATCCCCGAGGAACGGAAGCTCTTCCAGCGATTCGCCGAGGACACTTCGCTGGGAGAGTGGCTGATCCTCATCACTGACGTGGACGTCACCGACGCGCCCGACCCGATCCCACTGGTGGCCTACCGATGGAACAGGCCCGACGTCGAGACCTACGCGAAGTGCGGGATACCCCTGTCCTTGACCATCAACGAATGCACGGACACGTATTACCGTGCCGCCAAGGTGATCTTCCTGATGCACCAGAAGATCGGGCAAGGGCAGTAGCCTCCAGCATCGCCTGCTCGCCTCGACTCCCAGCTACCTCACGCACCGTCCGCGATCAGCCTCGGGAGCGGCCCTTCCTGTCGGCCAGGATCTCCCGAGCGGCATTCGCGCCGGGGCCGCCGGTGACGCCGCCCCCCGGATGGGCGCCTGAGCCGCACAGGTACAGACCCCGCAGTGCCAGCCGGTACCGGGAGTGGCCGAGCATCGGCCGCCAGGCGAAGAGCTGGTCGAGGCCGGGTTCACCATGCAGGGGGTGGCCCTCGGTGAGGCCGTAGTCGCGCTCCAGGTCAAGCGGGGTGATGACCTGCCGGGCCACCACGAGGTCCGAGATGCCTGGAGCCAGCGCGTCCAGGGTCTTCAGAACGAGATCGCCCAGCCCATCGCGCTCCGCGTCCCAGTCGCCCTCCCGGCGGTGGTACGGCGTCCACTGCACGAGGACGCTCATCACGTGACCGCCCTCGGGAGCCAGGCCTGGGTCGGCGAGGCTGGGGATGGTGGCTTCCAGATACGGCTGCTCCGAGACCCTTCCGTACTTCGACGCATCGAATCCCCGCTCCAGGTAGTCGATTCCCGGGGCCACCGCGATCCGGCCCTTCAGCCGCTCGCTTTCGGCCCCACCATCGGCGACGAACGTGGGCAGCCCCGACAACGCCAGGTTCACCTTGGCCACCACCCCCGGCAGTCGGAGGTTGCCGGCCCGCCAGACGAGGCTCGGGCCAACAGCCGCAGGGTCCACCAGGCTGAGCAGGGTCCGCTTGGGATCGATTCCGCACACCACGATCGGCGAGGAGATCTCCTCTCCCGACGAAAGGGCCACTCCGGTGACTCGGTCGCCAGACGAGGTAACCCTCACCACCTCCGCGCCGGACCGGATCTCGACGCCAGACGAGCGCGCGGCGGAGGCGAGCGAACCCGCAAGGGAGCCCGGGCCGCCCCGGACGAATACGGTCTGGCCGGCAGCGCCCCCGTCGTTCCCGGCCGAGTCAGCCAGCAGGACTGCCGTGGTCCCCGCCGACCATGGCCCCATGGCCGCGTACTGGATACCGCGGGCCGCGATGGCCCCCCGCAGCGCGTCTGTCTCGAAGGCCTCACCGACGAAGTCGGCCACGGCCATCGGCAGCACCCTGAGGAGCTCCCTCGTGCCCTTCTTTCCCAGCCCTCGGAAGGCCCTGGCCAGCTTGAGCCCGGCCAGGGCGTCGCTGGCCGACGGCTTCTTCAGATCGGGAGGGGTACTGGCGTGCACGTGGGCCAGGAAGCTCGACAGAGACCGGACCTTCTGATCGAAGAGCGGGTAGGCCTCGGAGTCCCGAGCCGACCAACCGCGCAGCTCCCGGGCGGTCCTGGCCCGGTCGGCCCAGAGGGTCAGCGACCGGCCATCGGGCTGGGGAGCGAACAGGCGAACCTCGGGTGCGATCGGGTCGAGGCCATGCTCGTGGAGACGGAGGTCGCGAACGACGCTCGTCCAGAGCCGTCCCACGGTGTGAGCGAGCGCGGGGACCCGATAGCCGGGTGCGATCTCCGCCGTGGCCAGCGCTCCCCCCGGCTCGTCCCGCCGCTCCAGGACCACGGTTCGCAACCCGGCCCTCGCCAGGTAGGCTGCGGTCACCAGGCCGTTGTGACCGGCGCCGACGACGACGGCGTCGGGACCTCGCTCGGTCACGTCCTCCGCCCCGCCCGCCCTGGTGCCGGCCCGCTCATGCCGCCCTCGCCGCCTTGATTGCCTGGAGCGCGGCGATCCTCCCCGGCGCTCCCATCAGTCCCCCTCCGGGATGCGTGGCCGAGCCACACAGCCACAGGTCCTTCACCGGCGTGCGGTACTGGGCCCATCCGGGCACCGGGCGGCTGAAGAAGAGCTGCTCCAGGCTCAGCTCCCCCTGGAAGATGTTGCCTTCGGTCAGGCCGAAGGTCTGTTCCAGGTCGAGGGGGGTGAGGACCTGTCGGTGCAGGATCAGCTTCTCGAGGTTCGGTGCCCGCTCGGCGATGGTCTCGATCACGGCGTCGCCGAATGCCTCGCGCGTGGCGTCGTCCCATTGCCTGCCGTTCGACAGGTGATAGGGCGCGTACTGCACGAAGCAGCTCATCACGTGCTTGCCCGGTGGGGCCATCGACGGGTCGACGAGAGTTGGAATGACGATGTCGATGTACGGCCGGGCGCTGAAGGATCCGTACTTCGCGTCGTCGTAGGCCCGCTCCATGTAGTCGACGCTCGGGGAAAAGCTGACCGCGCCTCGCAAGTGCTCGAGGTCCTCCGCGTTCGGCAGGCAGGTGAAGTCCGGCAACCCATCCAGGGCCAGGTTCACCTTTCCAGAGGAGCCCCTGAACTTGTACCGGCGGACCTCTTGCTCGAACTCCGCATCGAGGGTGCCCGGTTCGAGCAGGCCGATCATCGTTCGGCGCACGTCCAGGCTCGACAGGACGATCCCGCCGGCGATCTCCTCACCCGAGTCCAGCGTCACGCCGATGGCCCGCCGACCCTTCGTGAGGATCTGAGCCACGGGAGCTTCGGTTCGGATCTCGGCGCCCTGTGCCCTCGCGGCCGAGGCGATGGCGTGGCTGACACCGCCCGTGCCACCCTTCGGGATCCCCCAGGCTCGGAACGCACCGTCGATCTCGCCCATGTAGTGATGGAGCAGGACGTAGGCCGTGCCCGGCGAGCGGATGCCTTGGAACGTGCCGATGATGCCCGACGCGGCCATCGTGGCCTTGAGTGGATCGGTCTCGAACCACTGGTCCAGGAAGTCGGAGGCGCTCATCGTCATGAGCTGGATGAACGTCGCCTGATGCCGCGCGGGGAGCTTCTGGAACCGGCGGGCCAGGCGGGCCAGGGGAAACCACGGCCGGGGGTCGAGTCGGGCCGGGTCGGGCGGGACGATCGACAGGATCGGCTTGATGAACCGAGCCATGTCGAACATGAGCTGCCCATACTCCTCGTAGGCCTCGGCGTCCATCCGCGACCAGCGGCGCAGCTCGCGAACGGTTCTCCAGTGATCGTTGACGCGCCACAGGTAATCGTCGTCGAGCGGGGTGAAGGTGCCATCCAGTGGCAGGATCTCCAGACCATGGCGGGGCAGCTCGAGGTCCCGGATGATCTCCGGGCGCAGCAGGCTGACCACGTAGGAGGCCACGCTGAACCTGAAGCCAGGAAAGACTTCCTCGGTCACCGCCGCCCCGCCCACGATGTGCCGGCGCTCGAGGACGATCGTCTTCAGCCCGGCCCCGGCCAGATAGGCCCCCGCCACCAGGCCGTTGTGCCCGGCCCCGATCACGATCGCGTCATACCGCTCAGTCAAAGGAGATTCGATCCGGGTCGTCGAAGCGGTCGATACTCTACGCGAGTGAACTGGGCGAGATCCGGTAGCCGGACCGAGTCAGTCTGTCAGGGTGCCCTTGATGAGGAAGGTTGCCCCTCCACCGACACATCCGAGCTGCGCGGGATGACTCTCCTTCAATGTCCCCACGAACTTGACCGCGCGCCACTCACCGATGACCACCTCCGCCCTGGTCACCCGGAGCTTGATCGTCAGGGTCGACGGTAACCGGGTCCTCCCGCACCGGCCGATGAACTTTCCCTCGTCGGTCCCGGAGTAGGTGGTCCCCCTTCGCGCAAGGATCGCCCTTAGAGATCCGCTCGTGACATCCGACCAGTGGACGCCGCACGGGCCGGTGTGGCAGTTGGGGTGGAAGCTCCAGCCCAGATTCAGCTTCCCGAGCTTTCCCACGTACCCCGACTGCGAGATGGTCTTGGCGGTCACGTCGAAGACCCCCTCCAGCCGGGCCGCGGCCAGACCGGGAACGGGGACCTCCACCACGGCAGACGCTCGCTCCGACCTCACGAAGCCTCCCCCTCGGGTCACCACTCCATAGGTGTAGGTCTCTCCTGGCATCACGTTCGTGTCGGTATACGTCGTCGTGTCGGCCGGGACGCTTCCGATCTGGGTGCCGTTGCGATAGACCAGGTAGCCGAGGATCTCGGCCTTCCCGGATGGCGCGCCCCAGGTCAGGGTCACGCCGATCGGCGCGGTATCGGCTTTCACCGTGAGCCCGACAGGCGATCCGACGCTGCGAGAGGCGGGCCCGGAGGGCCTGGCCTCAGTGGGTTTGCCGCCTCCTCCGGAAGCGACGGCGATCGCGATGATGCCGGCCAAGAGGGCCAGGGCCCCCCCGACGATGACGACCGTTCGGATGCGAGGCCTCTTCGGAGGCCGCGACGGGGCCTTGGGCTGAGCGGGCGGCGGCTGCGGCAGAGGCTCGGTGGGCGACGGCGCGGGTGGCTGATCCGCGATCGATGAAGAGGTTGAACCTTCGGACGATTCGTCGGTCATGCAGGCCGTTCCCTCGGTCGGGCCGAGCCCTCGGTAACGGGCGAACTGTCCCAGAGCACAGGGGGGGTGTCAATCTGTCCCGACGCGGTCCTCGGCCCGGTCGGTCGGATCTCGAATATCCTTCCCAGCGATCGAACGGGAGGAGATCGTGAGCATCGGCACGGCATTTCATCCTCGGACCGCTTCACTCAACCGGAAGATGCAGTGGCGCGAGTGGTCGGGGTTTTTCGCCGCGAGCCAGTACGCGGATACCGTCGACATCGAATACACCGCCATCCGCGACGCCGCTGCGCTCATCGACGTCACGCCGCTCTTCAAGTACGTGGTGACCGGACCCGACTCGATGCGCCTGGTCGATCGGATCATCACCCGCGATGCCACGAAGCTTCAGCTCGATCAGGTCTACTACACGTGCTGGTGCGACGAGGACGGCAAGGTGGTGGACGACGGCACGATCACCCGGTTGGATGAGACCACCTACCGGTGGACGGCGGCCGATCCGTCCTTGCGATGGTTCCGGATGAACGCCTCGGGCCTGGACGTGAGGATCGAGGAGATCAGCGAGCGGCTGGCCGCTTTGGCGTTACAGGGGCCGCTGTCCCGAGACGTGGTGGAGACACTGACGGAGGAATCTTTCGCCGACCTCAAGTATTTCCGCCGGCGGGCCTCACGCGTCCGGGACATGCCGGTCGACGTGACGCGGACGGGCTACACGGGGGACCTGGGCTACGAGCTGTGGATCGACGCCGATCGGGCCGTCGATCTGTGGGATGCCGTCATCGAGAGTGGGAGGCTCTTCGAGGTCCGTCCCGCCGGGATGTTGGCACTGGACGTGGTGCGGGTCGAGGCGGGGCTCATCCTCCTGGAGGTGGATTACACGAGCTCGCGCCGCGCCATGATCCCCGAGCAGTCCTACTCGCCGTTCGAATTGGGCATCCTCGGGCACTTCACCCGGTTCGACAAGGGCGACTATGTGGGGAAGCGGGCCCTGGAGGCCGAACAGGCCGCGGGCGGTCCGGCTCGGGGGTTGGTCGGGCTGGAAGTCGGTTGGGCCGGGATCGAGGACCTGTACGCGTCCCAGGATCTTCCGCCGATCCTGTCGCCGCATACGTCGCGCGAGGCCGTTCCCGTCTACTCGGGACGCCGCCAGGTCGGCAGGGCAACCAGCACGACGTGGAGCCCCATCCTGAAGAAGGCCATCGTCCTTGCCTCGGTGGCAAAGGAATTCGCTGAGGAGGGAACCGATCTCCTAGTCGAGTGGACGGTGGAGGCGCGCCGGGGACGGGTCCCGGCCAGGGTCGTCCCCTTACCGTTCTTCGATCCACCGCGCAAGCGGGCCTGACTTGATCGGTTCATCCCACTCTCTCGGTGAGGTCGAACCCCCGCGAGCGAATCTCGTCCATCATCAGCTTCGGGTCTACGGCGAGCTCCACCGGAGTGGCGCCCGGTGGGATCCTGCCACTCGCCATCAGGTGGCACACGATCGCGGCATGCCAGCCCGTTGCCTGCTCCATGGCGGTCAAGCCGAGGCGGTCGTTCGGGTGCACCCGAAGGGTGGAATCGGATCCTCGGGAAGTCCCCCATCCAGCAGGAGCAGCTGGTCGGTCTCCTCCAGGAACGTGAGCGCGTATGCCAGAAGGTTGCTGGCCAACCCCGGAGCCTCGCCGCAGTCGGGGACGATGCAGACCCCCCGCTCCCGAGCCTCCCCGTTGAGCTCGAGCTGTGCGCGAACGACCTCGGTGTTTCCGCCGAGGTCGCACATGTGTGTTTCTGCATCCAGGGCAGCCTCGGTGACGGCGAGGTTCAGCCTCCACGAGGCCGAGCTGACGAAAGCGTCGAGGGGGCGAAGAAACTCGACCAGAGCGACCTGGCCGGTCGCGTCCACGCGGACTCCTCGGGCGCAGCTCGATTCCGTCAGCCGGTTGATCCGATCGGCGGATGCAGCAGCTCGACGTTCGTCGAGATCGGCCAGGACGACCTCTTTGGCTTCACCCCGGACGACGAGATCGTACGCAGCGGCCGTGCCTTGGCGGCCGGCTCCGAGGATGCCGTATCGGAACACGCCCGTGCGGAACCCCTGTTCCTTCCCCCCTGGGAACGTGACGAGGGACCGGAAGGAGGCGACCATGCGTCCCGATTGGACGTCCTCTCAACAGAGGGCTTACGGTCTCCCGCGACCGACCGGGCGTGGGTACCGCCTTCCGATCCCTTCGACCCACAACTTTATCTCAAGACGCGCTGACTGGAAAATCGGCAAACGGGGGTCCAGCGGGGAGCAGCAACAAGTCGCCTATCGGTAGCCCCGAGCCACCTCCGCCTCGGCCACCCGCTCCACCCCGATCACGTAGGCCGCCTCTCGGAGCGACCCTCCATCGGCTTGCGCCCTGGCCAGGACCTGTGCCGTGGCCAGTTCCATCAGTTGCTCCAACCGGTTGTTGACTCGCTCCTCGGACCAGGCCTCGCGCTGGAGGTCCTGCACCCATTCGAGGTACGACACCGCCACGCCGCCCCCCGAGGCGAGGATGTCGGGAGCCACCGTGATCCCTCGGTCCACCAGGATGGGGTCGGCCTCCGTGGTCACCGGATAGTTGGCCTCCTCCAGGATGAGCTCCGCTTTGATCCGCTTCGCCCGCCCCTCGTCGATGCTCGCGTCGAGAGCCGCGGGAACGAAGACACGACACTCCACGTCGAACAGGTCTTCGTTCGAGATGGTGTCCGCGCTCTCGAAGTCGATGACGCTTCCGGTCTCCTGCTTGTGCGCCAGCACCTTCTCGGGATGCAGGCCCTCGGGGTTGTGGATGGCGCCCTTGCTGTCGGAGACCGCCACGATCGGGTATCCCTGCTCGGCCGCGAGAACGGCCAGCCACGACCCGGCGTTCCCGTACCCCTCGATGGCGATTGGCGTCTCCTCCCGATTCCATCCGCGAGCCCGGGCGATGTGGTCCATGCAGATGAGGGCACCCCGGCCAGTGGCCGATTCGCGCCCGAGCGAGCCGCCGAGGGCGATCGGCTTGCCCGTGATGACTGCCGGGTTGGGGCCGTAGCGACGAGAGTATTCGTCCGCCATCCACCCCATGATCTGTGGGTTGGTGTTCACGTCGGGCGCGGGGACGTCGACGTTCGGCCCGATGACTTCGGCGATGGCCCGGATGAAGGCCCGGGACAGCCGCTCCAGCTCCGCCTCCGACAGCAGCTTCGGCTCCACCTGCACGCCGCCCTTGCCTCCCCCGAAGGGGATGTTCATGAGCGCGGTCTTCCACGTCATGAGCATGGCGAAGCAGCGCACCTCGTCCAGCGAAACCGTTGGGTGGAACCTGAGCCCTCCCTTGAACGGTCCGCGGGCGTTGTTGTGCTGCACCCGATACCCCTTGAATACCTTGAAGCCTCCCCCGTCCATCGGCACCCGGACCTGCACGGTGACCTCTCGAGTCGGCGTGGCGAGCGCTTCCCGCAGGGAGAGCTCCAGCTGGAGCCGTTCCGCCGCCTGCTCGTAGAACCCCTGGACAGCCTCGAACGCTGAGCTCACTGGGTCCTCCTTGTTCGCTTCCCTTGGGGCAGAGAGCGGAAGAAGCGTACTACCGCAGCGACTCGACAGAGGCGACGGGAAGCGGCTCGAGTCGGAGGCGGAACCGGGCTCCTCCGCCTTCGGCTCGTTCGGCCGTAACGGTGCCGCCGTGGTGTTCGGCGACCTGCCGGACGATGGCCAGCCCCAGTCCAGACCCCGGAAGGCCTCGGGCCGCGGCTGCGCGGTAGAAGCGGTCGAACACGAACGGCAGATCCGCCTCGTCGATCCCGGGCCCGTGGTCCCTGACAGTCACCTCTCCTTCGCGGACGCCCACCTCAACGTCCCCGTTCGGTGGGCTCCACTTGGCCGCGTTGTCCAGGAGGTTTCCCACGGCGCGCTCCAGCCTCCCGGGTACGCCCCGGACCACCGACGGCTCGAGCCGGGCGACGAACCGGACGCCCGGAGCGAACTTCTGGGCTCGGTCCAGCGCCCGCTGGACCACCTCATCCAGCCGGACCTCCTCGACCTGGCGCGTGGGCTCGTGGCCCCTGGCCAGCTCCATCAGGTCCCGGATCAGCACCGAGAGCTCCTCGAGCTGGGCGACCACGTCCCTCAGGAGCTGCCCTCGCTCGCCCTCTCCCATGTCCCTGGATCTGGCTAGAACCTCGATGTTGGTTCGGATGCTGGTGAGCGGTGTTCGCAGCTCGTGCGAGGCGTCGGCCACCAGCTGCCTCTGGGTGGCCAGCGATCGGTCGAGGGCCGCGAGCATCCGGTTGAACCGGTCGGCCAGGCGGGACAGTTCGTCGGATCCCTTCATCTCGATCCGCTCGGTCAGGTCGGCGGTGGAGGTGACATGCTCGGCGGTCTCGGTCAGGCGCCGGACGGGCGACACGGCCGCCCGGGCCACCACCGCCCCGAGCCCCGTGGCCAGGGCCACCCCACCGAGCGCAACTACGAGCAGGATCAGCCGCAGCCGCTGGAGAGCCCTGTCCACTTCGTCCAGTGGCCGGGCAAGCTGGACAGCCAGCCCCGGCCGAAGCCTTGCGGTGAGGATCCGAACGTGGGTTCCCGAGACCACCGCATCCTGGAAATAGTCCTCGCCGTCACCAGATGCCACCGCCTGCGCGTGATCGCCGTGTGGGAGCGTCAGCGTCGACCCCTGCTCGCGGAACACGCGCCCGTCGTCGCTCACGATCTGGGCGTAACCGCCCGCGCCTCCCAGAGGCAGGTCGGGGAAGTCGATCCTAACGCCGCCGGGGATCACCGAATAGGCCACCGCATTGAGCCGGGCCTTGAGAGCATCGTCGACCTGGCCGCGCAACTGACCTCGGACGACCAGATAGATGACGCCGGACGCGAGGACCACGGCGACCGCAACGGCTGCAGTCGACACCAATGTGAGCCTGGCTCGAAACGTCATGGCTCTCTCAGCACGTATCCGACACCGCGGATGGTGTGGATCAGTCGCGGCTCTCCGCCCGCTTCCGTCTTTCGACGGAGATACCCGATGTACACCTCCAGCGAGTTGGACGTCGGACCGAAGTCATACCCCCATACGCGGTCGAAGATGAACTCGCGGGACAGGACACGGCTGGGGTGGAGCATCAGCTGCTCCAGGAGAAGGAACTCGGTCCTGGTGAGCTCGATGTGACGATCGCCCCGGCGGGCTTCGTGTCGGGCGGAGTCCAACACCAGATCGGCGAACTTGAGCTGCCCGTCGTCGCGCTCCTCGAACGCGGTCCGCCGAAGTAACGCGCGCACCCGCGCCAGGAGCTCCTCCAGGGCGAAGGGCTTCACCAGGTAGTCGTCGGCCCCTGCGTCCAGCCCCTCCACCCGGTCCTCCACGGCGTCGCGCGCCGTGAGCATGAGGATCGGCGTGCGATTTCCTATCCGCCGGAGTAGCCGGCAGACCTCCAGCCCGTCGATCCCCGGCATCAGGATGTCCAGGACGATGAGGTCCGGGGAGATCTGGCCCAGTCGGTCGAGGGCCTCGTTCCCATCCGAGGCCAGGTCGACCTGATACCCCTCCACCGACAGGGCGCGCTTCAGCGCGTCCCGCACTGCGGGCTCGTCGTCCACTACGAGGATGTGCGAGTCGTCCAGCTCAAACGCTAGTTTCTCGCTTCGAGCTGAAAAGAAGCTGAACCTATCCTCCGGCAACAGCCGGAAGGATGGAGACGGTGTCGCCTTCCTTCACTGCGGTCTCGAGGGAACCGAGGTACCGCACGTCCTCGTCGTTCACGTAGAGGTTGACGAAGCGGTGAATGCCGCCGTCGTCGGTCACGATCCTCTGCTTGAACCCGGGATAACGCCTGTCCAGGTCGTCCAGGAGATCACGCAGGGTCGAGCCGCTCCCCTCCACCACCGGCTCTCCGCCAACCTGTGGCCGCATGATCGTCGGGACCTTGACCCTCACAGGCATAGGGATCAGGCCTCCACGGTTGTTTTCACGCCGTGCTCGGCCTCGGGCGGGGTCTCGTCCGGGGCCAGCCCGCAGAACAGGTCGTAGTCGATGAGCTCGGTGATCGTCGGGTTCTTCCCGCACACCGGGCAGTCCGGATCCCACCGCAACTTCACCGTGGTGAACTCCATGTCCATGGCATCGAAGAGCAGCAGCCGGCCCACCAGGGGCTCGCCGACGCGGGTGATCAACTTGATGGCCTCGACCGCCTGGATGGATCCCACGATGCCCGGGAGCACGCCGAACACTCCGCCCTCGGCGCACGAGGGAACGCTTCCCGGCGGGGGCGGCTCCGGGAACAGGCACCGGTAGCATGGGCTCTCCTTGCCGGGGAGGAACACGCTGGCCTGCCCGTCGAACTGGTAGATGGACCCGTAAACCAGGGGCTTGCCGAGCATCTGGGTCGCGTCGTTCACCAGGTATCGGACGGGGAAGTTGTCCGAACCGTCCACCACGATGTCGTACTCCCCCAGGATCTCGAACGCGTTGTCCGAGTTCAGCACGACGTTGTGCCTGACCACGTCGACGTCGGGGTTGATGCCGTTGATCCGCTCCGCCGCCGAGTCCACCTTCGGCCGGCCCACGTCGTCGGTGTCGTGCAGGAGCTGGCGCTGGAGGTTGGTGAGGTCGACCCGGTCGAAGTCGGCGATGCCCAGGGTGCCCACGCCGGCCGCGGCCAGGTACATCGCCGCAGGCGACCCCAGGCCACCCGCCCCGACGCAGAGAACCTTCGCATCGAGCAGCTTGCGCTGGCCGGTCGCTCCGATCTTCGGGAGGATGATGTGCCGCGAGTACCGAAGGACCTGCTCCTCGGTGAATGCGGGGAAGCCGCTCATACGATCCTCAACTCCTGTTCCTCGATCACGCCATCAAGAATGGTGAACGCCCGGACCACCGGGTCCGGGTCCGCCAGCGACACCAGGATGTAGTGCGCGTCCGGGTAGAACGCCTGGCTGCGGTCGGTCTCGGAGGGGTAGGCCTGGGTGTGGGTGTGGGAGTGATAGATCGCCGCGATCTCCCATCCCTTCTCTTCGATCTCGTTGAACACCCGAAGCTGCTCCGTGGAGTCCAGCCGGTAGGTCATGGGGCTCTTGTCGGCGTTTTGCATGCGGAACACGTGCTCGGCCCGGCCCTCGGGACCGGCCAGCAGGCCGCACGCCTCGTTCGGCACCTCCTCGCGGGCGTGGGCGATCATGGCCTCGCGGATGTCCGCCGGGATCTCGATCACCCTCCGTTTCGCTCCATCCTCTGGTTGTCGTTCGCCTGCGTCCGTTCCTGGACCGGGCACAGAGTACGGAATTTTCCTACTTCCTCGATTGAATTTACCAGCGCCGAACGGGTGAGGGTTTTTCCCCACGTTGGGCGGCGGGCTGCAAGGAGGTCTTGATCAGGGCCGTGAGGACCTTATCTACCTTTCACACGCCCGCGAACCGTCACCCGGCCGGGATCTCCCTGCTGGACAACGCCGACCTCGTTGGCCGCTATTCCCCGTTTGTGCAGCGCGGTTCGAAGCGAGGCGGCGCGGTCCTCGGGGATCGAGATCAGTAGACCGCCCGAAGTTTGGGCATCGGCCAAGATCAGCTGCTCGGGGTCCGTGAGCTCCCCCCAGTCCACGTGGGAATCGACGAACTCATGGTTGGACCTGGTTCCGGACGGCACCACCCCTCGCCGGGCCAGCTCCAGCGTCCCGGGCAGGAGACCGGGCCCTCCCGCATCGACCGTTGCGGCCGCGCCGGAGGCCGACAGCGCTATGTGCAAATGGCCGAGGAGGCCGAACCCCGTGACGTCGGTTGCGGCTGAGGCCCCTGACTCGAGCATGGCCTCGCTGGCGGCAGCGTTGAGTGTCGTCATGGTGTCCACGGCCAGCGAGAGCTGCTCGGACGTGGCCTCGCCTCGCTTTACCGCCGTGGTGATGATCCCCAGGCCGAGCGGCTTGGTCAGGAACAGTCGGTCGCCGGGACGCATCGTCGAGTTCCGGATCACCCTGTCTGGATCGACGAAGCCGGTCACCGCCATGCCGTACTTGGGCTCGGGATCGTGGATGGAGTGGCCGCCCACGATGAGCACCCCAGCCTCCCGCGCCACGGCGATCCCGCCCTCCAGCACCCGGGCCAGGAGGTCCAGGGAGAGCTCCTTCACCGGCCAGGCCACCAGGTTGAGCGCCGTCACAGGGACCCCTCCCATGGCGTAGACGTCTGAGAAGGCGTTGGCTGCCGCGATCCGTCCCCAGTCGAACGGGTCGTCCACGATCGGCGTAAAGAAATCCACCGTCTGCACGAGGGCCCGCCCGTCCGGCAGGACATAGACGGCCGCGTCGTCTCCCGTCGACGGCGAGACGAGGACCTCGGGTGGGTATTCAGTTGGCGTCAGGCGGCCCAGGACCTGGGCCAGGTCGCTCGGAGCGAGCTTGCAAGCTCAACCGGCCCCGTGGCTGAACCTGGTGAGCCGCACCTCCTCTCGGATGGTTTCGGCCATGCGCCGAGCATACGCCCCGCCTCTGCCCCCGGGCTGCCTCGGCTGGCTGGTCAGTTTGGATGGAGATCTTTCGCCATGATGGCGACCGCTTGCCCGACGTAGAGATCTCTCTTGATCGTCAACCACCCCAGCCGCTCATAGAAATGCTCCACATAGGGCGTGTAGAGATAGAGCCGGGGAATCCCCATCTGCGCTGCTTGCTTCTCTGAGTGATGAACCAGAACTGTCGCAATGCCTTGGCCACGATAGGCAGGGGAGGACGTAGACACCAGCGAGCCATCGGGGTCAGGTCATGATTAGATCGGCGTCGGCTCCGGTGTTGTTCTCAGCTGTGCCTGACGGCTCAAGGAGACGACCTCGGGACTTGAAGGCTGGCCGCTGCCATCGTATCCGACCCAGAGGATAGGTGGGGGTTGGGGGTACCGGGTTGGGAACTAGTCCGTTTGGATCACCCGAACCTAGTCCCAGCACCGTATGGACCTTCGACGCTCAGAGTGGCAACACTTACCGAGTCAGGTCGCCAGCTTCGAGACCGGCCGCAGCGGCCGGAGATGGGGAGGTCTCCGATGAGCCTGGCTCGATCATTGGGCGCGTCCGCAGTCCGACGTAACGTAAGTCGCCGCTCTTTGCACGAACAGCGCTGGCACGGGCCGATCTCCCGGCGTGCGTTCATGCGTACGGCGGCCGGCGCCACAGGAGTGGCCCTCGGCTCCAGCCTGTGGAGGCCGGGGCTGGCATGGGCCGCGAAGGGCTCCACCGAGCCCAGCCCTATCCCCGGAGGGACCGAGCTACCGTTCGGCTTCTTCCACTTCTTCTTCCCTGGGCACAAGATGGAGCCATCGACCATCACTGACTTCAATGGGTTCGTCGGTGTGGCTGAATTGGAGGGGACGGGTGTGGGGACCGACCCGGACACCGGCGACACGATCCCGCTCGTGTTCGGGGTCGACAACCGGTTCATGGAGGGCGAGTACGTTGCCGTCGACGGATCCCACCACCAGGGACTCTTCGGCTTCATATGAATGGACGTCTACAAGGGTCCTCCGGAGGAGGACTTCTCGAACCAGATCCACGATTTCGACCCCGGCATCGCCCCCAGCGGGTTGTTCTGGACCACTGCGTTGCCGAGCGGCAGCGTTACGGGCAGCGCGGGCACCGGGAACGCCCGGATGCACGTCACCGATCTCGCCGTGCGCGACTACCACGACATCCCCAATGCACTCCAGCAAGGGCCATTCGTCGACGCGACGGTCTCCTTTGACATGCGGTGGACAGGCGGAGGCGGGCACGTGAAGGTGCGCGATCACACCAACGATTTCGGGGGCCGGTACGTCGAGGGCACGGCGACGATAGAGTGGTCGGGGGTGAATGCGAAGGGGGAGTTCTTCCAGTCCGACCCGGCAAACACATCGGTCAGCCATTTCGCCGAGGTGGGCAAGGAGCGGAACGGAATCTTCTTCCAGTAGAGACCCACCACGCGAAGCGTAGGGAAATTCCCCCATTGGGGGAGATGTTCTCTGATGGGCGTCGGGTGACGTTGGGATCCGCCCTACGCGGTTGGACGATGCGTGATGGATGAGCACACCTCTCAAGACGAGCGATCCCGTCCAACTCGACGCGAGATCCTCAAGAAGGCCGGACTCATGGCGGGGACCACCATCTGGGTCGCACCCGCGATCCAGTCGATCGGCGTGCGCCGAGCGTGGGCCGTAAGCCCCCCGCCGGGCTGCTTCGCCGTCAAGATCGAGCAAGACAAGACCTGTGACGACATCGACGGGAAATCGTTCTGCGGCATCCCTCCAGCGGAGCAGACTGGCGGGTGTTCCCACCTGGCCAGCGTCACTATCGACGATGACTGGACGGTCACCCTGACGGCGGGGTGCACCTTCGTGAGCGGTTTCTCGAAGTGCGACGGGCCAGATGTATCCTGCAACCCCGCGGACCTCAGCGGCTCGAGTGCGACCTTCCATCCGTGCCCGAACCCCAAGCCCCCACCCGAGGAGTTCGCAATCGGGCACATCGAGTTCAGCTTCTGCTGCACGTAGTTTCTCGGATCCTCTCAGGAGAGGCACACGCCGAAGAAGCAGTGCCCTCGCAAGAGGATGTAGGCGATGCCGGCCATCGTGTCCACCAGGAAATGGGCGGTCACCAGAGGCCACGTCCGCCGCCACCGGACAAAGATGTAGCCGAGGGCCAGGCCGAGCAGCAGGTTTCCAGCGAATCCGCCCCATCCCTGGTACAGGTGGTAGGCCCCCCTGAGCACGGCGCTCCCGAGAAGCGCTGCCGGCGCCGTCCACCCGATCTGCTCCAGTCGCCGGATCAGGTACGCGACCACCACCACTTCCTCCAGGAGCGCGTTCTGGAGAGCCCCCAGCACGAGGACCGGCACGGTCCACCAGTGCCCCAGAGGGGGCACGGGCACCACGAATCGGTTGATGTTCAAGGCGATGGCCGCGACGTACAGGCCGAGCCCGACCCCGGCGACGCCAAGCCCGAGGAGCAAACCCCAGCCGACATCCTGGACCACGGTGGCCGCCCCCAGTCCAAATGATTCGAGGCGCTCGCGGCTCCTCCGGATCAGGTGCAGCACCAATGCAACCGGGGCCAGGCTGAAGACGATGGAGGCGAGCTGGGTGGCCAGCTGCACGTTCTGGAACACCCGCACCGTGACGGTTCGCCGGACCGGAGCCGAGAGCAGGTCGATCACGGCGAAGACCGCGCTGGCCAGAAGGGACAGGGAGAGGACGACCAAGACCTCTTCGGTGAGAACCTTGCGGGCGGCGGGAGCCTCGAATCGCCCCGCCGGCAGGGAATTCGCGGGTTCGCCGGGCGTCGCGGTCACCGCTGGCGGGCGCCTGGACACGCCATCACTCTACGGGGGTCCGGGAGGGTAGCAGCAACGAGCGGAGCGAAGCAGCTGCGGACCCCCTGGCTCGTCGAAGATCCGCCGTCAGGCGGAGCTTCGAGGAGGAGATGAACCCTGAACGGATTCTCAGGGAGCGGTCCTGCTCACTTCCTCTGGCGACGGCGGAAGGGTGCACTCCCAGATCCGCAGCTCCCAGAGGAGCCGGCTCCCCCTGCGGATGAAGTTGACCACGCCGGAGTCCATCAGTCTCCGGACCACGGGATTCTCCGAGATCTTTGCCGGCAGGGGAAGCAACCGTTCCCGAAGCTGGCGCATCCGGCCTTCCCCGAAGATCTTGCGGGCCGCCCGAAGCACGGCCCCCTCGTCCTGGATGGAGCCGGTCGGCAGATATAGCCGCCCCCCGGGGCGCAGGTGTGGCCTGGATGCTTCGAGCATGGCCACCGGCACCTCGGCGCCGGTGGGACCACCGCTGAACCCACCGGGGAACCAGTCGGACACGGCCGCGATGTCGTCGGGCACACCGGATACGTCGCCGATGACCACATCGGCCTGGATCCCGTGGAGGGGCTCGAACAGGCTGCCCGCACGGAGGTCGACCGAATCTTGGAGGTGGAGCCTCTCCGCGTTGCGCTGAGCGATGGCGACCGCGTCGGGGTTCGCGTCGGTTCCGTAGACCCGACCGGCGCCCAGCCGGGCTGCCACGAACGAGAGGACGCCCGAGCCGCACCCAATGTCGATGACGGTCTCGCCTTCGTTCACCACCATGCCCTCGGCGACCTCTTTGCTGGTGTAGGTGGGGGCGAACACGCTCGGGGCCAACAGGATCGTGAAGGGCCCTCCTCGCCCCTCCCATGTGTACTCCCACTCCTGAAGGGTGCTCATCTGCCCTGCATGCTACCCCTCTTTGGGTAAGCGAATCGACCCAGAAGTGGAATCTCCCTCTTCACCTGGAATACGCGGAATCCCGTCGGGCCTGATCCCCGCGTCCATAATGGTTTGTTCCGAGAAGGACGGGGGTCCAGGGGGGTAGCAGCAACGAGCGGAGCGAGGCAGCTCCGGACCCCCTGGCTCGTCGATGCTCCGCCGTAGGCGGAAGCTCGAGGAGGAGCGAAGGTGGATGTAGAGATCCGTCCCGTGACGCACGACGAATTCGAGCTGTATCTGAGGGCAACCGAGCGAGCCTTCGGGCACCAGCCCACGCTCGAGGAGATCGAGAACGAGCGGAAGGTTTTCGAGCCGGAGCGGAGCCTCGCCGTGTTCGAGGGCGATCGCATCGTGGGCACGACGGGCGCCTTCTCGCTCGAGGTCACGGTGCCGGGCGGGACCCTGCCGATGGCTGGGGTCACGGAGGTCGGAGTGGCCCACACTCACCGCCGGCGAGGCCTGCTCACCATGATGATGCGCCGGCAGCTCGACCACGTCCGCGAGCTGGGGGAGCCTCTTGCCGGGCTGTGGGCTTCGGAAGGGGCCATCTACCAGCGGTTCGGGTATGGACTGGCCACCTACGCATCAGAGCTCGAGATCGAGCGGCAGTGGACCGGGTTCGCCAGGCCGTATGAGTGGCCGGGGAGTGTGCGGTTGGTCGAGAAGGACGAGGCCATGCGGCTCATGCCGCCGGTGCTGGAGAAGGTTGCCGATGCCACCCCCGGGATGTGGAAGCGGTCTCAGGCCTTCTGGGAGCACAGCTTCGCCGACCTGGAGAATTGGCGAGATGGGGCGAGCCCCTTGTTCTTCGCGATCTACGAGTCGCCCGATGCCCCGGAAGGGTACGTCGCGTACCGCGTGAAACACGACTGGCGCAGCGGCCTGCCCAAGAGCACGCTCAGGGTCCGGGAGCTCCTGGCTGCTACCCCGGAGGCCACCGCGGCGCTGTGGCGGTCCTGCTTCGATCACGACCTCATCGGGAAGATCGAGTCGTGGCCCAGGCCACTGGACGAGCCACTTCTGCACATGCTGGCCAACCCCCGGGCCCTGAGGCTCAGGGTGACCGACGGGCTCTGGCTCCGGCTCGTGGACGGGCCGCAGGCGCTTGCATCCCGGCGTTACTCGACGACCGGGCACGTGGTGTTCGAGGTCCACGACACGTTCTGTCCGTGGAACGAGGGCCGGTACGAGCTGGAGGGTGGCCCCGACGGAGCTTCGTGCCGGCCATCCGACCACGAGCCGGACCTGGTGGTCGAAGCCGCGGACCTCGGTGCCGCTTTCCTCGGCGGCGCGAGGTTCGGCCATCTCCATCGAGCCGGCCGGGTGGTCGAAGTCACGCCGGGTGCGCTCGGGCGCGCCGACGGGATGTTCGGCTGGGACCCGCTCCCGTTCTGTTCCGGTCTGTTCTGAGCCATGGCCGCACTGGAGCGCCGCCGCGGCACCCATGAAGTGTTCAACCAGCCCCCACCGCTCGACGACTACAACCTGTTCGACCAGGACGTCGTCATGAAGGAAGCGGTCGAACGGGAGGGAGGTCCGTGGGGCATTCCCGGCTTGAGTCGGTTCGGCGAAGTTGTCGGCGGAGAGCCGCTCCGGCTGGGGGCCGTGGCCGACCGGAACCCGCCGGTCCTTCGTACCCACGACCGCTTCGGCCACCGCGTCGACGAGATCGAGTTCCACCCGGCCTGGACCGAGCTGCTCCGGCTGGGCATCCGAGCGGAGATCCCTTCGCTTCCCTGGCGAGACGCCCGGCCCGGCTCCCACGTGGTGAGGGGGGCCATGCTGATGTTGCTCTCGCAGGCCGAAGCGGGAGTCGCGTGTCCCTTGTCCATGACCTATGCATCCATCCCCACTCTTCGGTACAGCCGGGGGCTGGCAGCGGCGTGGGAACCGGCGCTCCTCGACTCCGACCCGGCTCGAGCCGCGTTGTGCGGCATGGCCCTGACGGAAAAACAGGGAGGCTCGGACGTTCGCGCCAATACCACGCAGGCCGAGCACGTGGGCGATGGCGTCTTCGAGCTCACCGGCCACAAGTGGTTCTGCTCACACCCGGTCTGTGACGCATTCCTGGTGTTGGCGCAGGCCCCCGGGGGGATTTCCTGCTTCCTGCTCCCCCGGCTCCTCCCGGATGCCTCGCGAAACCCCGGCTTTCAGATCGTTCGGCTGAAGGACAAGCTGGGCACTCGGGCCCTGGCCTCAGCAGAGATCGAGCTCGACGGGGCTCGTGCGTGGCTGATCGGTGAAGAAGGCCAGGGCATCCGCACCATCATCGACATGGTGAACCACACCCGGCTCGACTGCGTCCTGGGATCGGCGGCGGGCATGCGCCGGGCCGTCGCCGAGGCCACTCACCACGCGGCCCACCGGTCGGCCTTCGGCAAGGCACTGATCGACCAGCCGCTCATGGAGAACGTGCTGGCGGACCTGTGCGTGGAATCCGAGGCCGCGACGCTGCTCGCCGTGCGTCTGGCGGCGGCCTACGAACCGGAAGCCGAGCCCGCCTTCCTACGGCCGGCCACCGCCATCGCCAAGTACTGGGTGTGCAAGCGGTCCTCCTGGCACGTGGTCGAAGCGTTGGAGTGCCTGGGCGGCAACGGATACATCGAGGAGTCACCGATGCCCCGGCTCCTTCGAGACAGTCCGCTCAATTCCATCTGGGAGGGCTCTGGGAACGTCATCGCCCTCGACGTCCTGCGGACCTTCTCCAAGAATCGAGAGTCCTTCGAGGCGGTGATGGCCGAGATCGATCTGGCCGCAGGTGCGGACGCCAGACTCGATCGACACATCGAAGGCGCCAGAGCAGGCGTTCCCGCTCTCATTTCCGGCGAAGAGCGCGAAGCACAGTACCTGGCCCGCCGCATCGTGGGAGGCCTGGGACTCCTCCTGCAGGCCTCGTTGGTAGTGCGGCACTCGCCTTCAGGGGTGGCCGAGGCCTTCCTCGCCTCTCGACTGGCCTACGAGACGGATCGGACCTTCGGGACCTTGCCGGCGGGAATCGATTGCCAGTCGATCATCGAACGGCATCGCCCGAAGCTCGCCGGGGGGTGAGACCCTTTAACGGATGCGGGCAAGGGTGTCGTCGATTCGGGCGAGCCCCTTCAGCATGAAGCCGACGTCGGAGCCGTAACCAAACCGGAGGTACTTTCCCAGGCCAAGCTGCTCCCCGGGCACGAGGAGCACCGATTGGTCCTTGCGGATCCGATCGATGAGGGCGGTCGAGCGGATCGGAAGGTCGTATTTGACCAGCGCGATGGCTCCGGCAGCCGGCGGGACGTAGTCGAAGAGCTCCCCATGGGAGTGGATCCACTCCTCCAGGACCGGCAGGTTGCGCCGCAGGATGGCCCGTGTCCTCCCGAGGATCGCGTCTCTCCTGAGCGGATTCAGGGCCAGGCTCGCCAGCCGCTCGGAGAGCGCGCCCGGCGTGAGGGTGGTGTAGTCGTGGTGGATCCAGAGCTTCTCGATGAGTCTCTGTGGAGCGACCACCCACCCGATGCGAAGCCCCGGCAGTCCGAACGCCTTGGACAGTCCCGACGTCACCACCAGCTTGTCGTACCGGCCCCAGAAGCTCGGCGTGAGCGAGCGGTCGAGCTCCGCTCCTCGGTAGATCTCGTCGGCCACCAGCCAGGCGCGGGCTCGCTTCGCCACGGCCACCACCGCGTCCATCTCCGCCTCGCTGAGGACGCTCCCGGTCGGGTTGTTCGGGTTGGTCACCAGGATCACCCGGGTGTCCGTGGTGACGGCTCTTTCCAGCTCGGCGACATCGAGGGACCAGCGCCCTCGTCCGTTCTCCTGTCGAACCCGAAGGCGGAAGGTGTCGGTCCCCGCTCCGTAGTGCCGTCCCAGTCCCCAGGCCTGCATGTAGTTGGGGATCATGCAGGTCAGCCGGTCGCCATGCTCGAGGAGCGTCCAGAGCGTGATGAAGTTGGCCTCGGATCCGCCGTTCACCACGGTCACGTTGTCGGGATCGGCGCCCGGATAGAACGAGGCGATCCCCTCCCTCAGCGCGAGCGAGCCGTTGGACTGCGGATAGCCAATCTCGGTGGAAAGAAACGCTCGTAGGGCTTCCTCTCCTCCCAGCAGCTCCTCCAGAGTCATCGGTTGGACGCCGCTCTCGGAGAGGTTGTATTCGACCTCGTGCTCGTACAGGCACTGCATGCGTTCCATCCGAAAAGTCTCGATGCGCACGTTCG